>NZ_JBYVJW010000009.1:0-182591 GCF_058147165.1 Polaribacter sp. 2305UL8-11
TGGTTTTAGTATTTGTTAGTATACCAGAATCATTATAGGAATTCGTTATAGTTTCTTTTAAAAGGTTGTAACCATTATAAATATTATAAAAAGAGAGATAAGTTACTATTGAATTACTATTATTATGATCAATAATATTTACAGCTTTTACGGCTTTAAATATTCTTGAATATCCTGAATTAACGACATTATTAGTATTTGGAGGTGGTATCGAGTCAGGAAAATAAGCCATAAAAGTATAATTATTTATAGTTTCGGAAACTTTACTGAAAGTGTTTCCATTTTTCTTATAGGAAATTTGTTTTTTCAATGAACCTCTTAAATAATCATTACTACTTGGTTCTACTTTTGGGAATGGGTATAATTTTACACCATCTACAGTTTCACTTAAAGGACTACCATAAGGGGTTATTGCATTATTTCCATCTTTATAATCTTCCGTTGTTGAATAATAGTATTCTGTTTTCCCTGTTTTTTCATTTAAAGAAGATACGGTTATTTTTCCGTAGCCAACATTACTTCCTTGTGTCGCAATTAATGGGTTTACAGAATTAACATATCTTACATAGCCTAATAATGCAGGAGGACTAGATGCAAAGTCATAAGTTAAACCATAATATTTAGGTCCATAAGCCACTCTTCCAGAACTATATCCAGAATCATCTATGTATTTGTAGTTTTTTTTATTTGTTAACTTATTATTGTCATAATCATAAATGCTTTTTATTCTTAAACCTCCTAATGTTTTGTTTAAGCTAGTGTTTTCTTCGTCATTCACTATAGAAATTATAGCTGGGTCTGTTTGTGTGCAATTATTTACATATGTAAACCATATTTCATAGGATCCGGGTTTTAGAAAATGTTCTTTGGGATAAGTAGAATAATTTCCAGCCCCTCCATTATTGGTCATCGTAAATTGATATGTATCATTTGCATTATTATTGTTTCTGATATTAATAACAACATCACAATTAACAGGGTTAGATGTGACTCCTCCTATCCTAACCCTACTATAGGTATAAGGTTCTGAATGCACGTTAATATTTAAAGGAACCCTATTGTTATATCCATTCCAGTTCATTGACGTAGATTTAGCTGAAATAACTCCAGATACTTTAGATGTTTTGGCAGTATGTGCCTCATACTCAAATTCTGTTCTTCCGCCAGTAGGATGTTCTATAGTTGTTAAAACGCCAGATTTCCCATAATTAAAATTTGGCTCTTTATCCGAAGTTCCTTTAACAATTGTTTTCCAATTATTAATTTGTTTATATGTAATGTATTGTCTTGAAATATATTCTGTATTGGAATTTTCTCCATTATAATACCCCCAGTGATCTTGAGCTTTAGAATCTCTTCGAGGAAGTTTGTAGTTGGTATCATATGTGAATTTTGTTTCTGGTTTGCAATTTCCTGAGCTATTACATTCTTTCAAAGAAACCAATATTAATCGAAACTGTTCATTATCTCCTGATGGATTAGTGTTTACGTCTACTAAGCCTGTAGGAGTTAAGTATTTATAATTGAATTTAAATGATTTTACTACAAACCCACTTTTATTTTTAATATTGATTTTATCTAAATATTTATTCCCTGCAAAATCTTTTCTATTAATAGTTGATGGAACAAATTCAATACTTCCGTTACTAAAACTTATTGTATTTAAACGTTTTGCTATATAGGTTGTTTCCATCTGAGTATCTGTCTCCATGTCTGCGGAAGGAGAAGTAGCATTTATAGGTATACTACCTTGACGCCTTATTAAAGAATAAGAATAATAATTATAGTTTAAATTGATTTCTCTTGTTTTTGTTCTGTTTTCTATTTTGTTTAAAAACCATGAAGAGGGAAAACTTAGGTGATTTGAATAAAGTCCACCCAATGTTCTGGTGTTTGATCTTTCTTTGTCTTTAAAAAAATAGCTATTTCCATATTCGTCTTTAATTGTAAAGTCAGTTATAACACTATTATAAGTTCTGCAATTAAGTGGCTCATTCTGTTCATTTTCAACGCCAATATTGTGAGTTATATTGATGTTTTTTCTTTCTTTTAAATACAAATTTTTATTATAATCATAAAAGAAACTTCCAGATCCTCCAGGATAGTTATAAAAGAATTTATCGGGTTCTCCATCTTTTTTATTATCGCCCATATCATAAAAAAAATTGGAATTTGAAGAATTTGGTACTGGAATATTGTTCAAACTGAAATGTCCATAATATATGTCTTCATCTGCAACTGTTCTTATGGTTCTAGAAATAGCGCCTCCTGTATTTAGAGTCCAACCTAGACCTACCCAACTTGCAATTTCTTCTACTTTTATTCCATTTCCGCCTGTATATTTTAAGTAGATAGGTAAAGACAAGTCACCTTCTTGTATTGTAAAGATTGGAATAGAGACATTTATAGAACCCGTGTAATTATTTACTTGGGTATTTCCAGAAACGTGGAATGCAGCTGCATTTGGTGAGGGAGGAATAATTTTTGGTAATTCTTGTGATTTTGCAGTTTTACCTATACACAAAAAACATGTAATAAGTAAACTAAGAAAAGTCTTTTTCATAGATTATTTTTTATTAATAAATGTATTTCGAAAAATAAGAGGAGAATGACTAATAAGAAAATTAAAATTATTTGAAATAATATTAATTTGAAAATATTGATTTAGGTAGTTCGTTGGTTAGCAATTCTTTCCTTTTTCTGCATTAAAATTATATTTTAAAATTTCAACAAATATTAATTTAATGTTAAAAAAAAGTTATGATAAAATTTTCTTATATAAGTTGCTGAATATTAGCTAGTTAATTTTATCAAAATTAATTAACTCTTTGATAATTAAATACATTTGGTTCGATAGTAGAGTAGAAGGGGGAGCAAAAAAGCCTTATCAATATTGATAAGGCTTTTTTATTGCCTTTATCCTGTCCTAAAATAAGTTGACATAAAATCGATTTATTTAAGAGTTCATTAGAAAATCTAGAAAGAAACGTACTCTACTTGATTAAATAATTGTTTTAGTATAAAACGCACATAACTATTTACAAAACCTGGCTATATAGCTAGTAGTCAACTAATTTAAAGGATACTTCTTTTTTAAAATATAATTTATTTTACGTAAATGCATCAATTCTGCATGAAATAAATTAGGTGAAAAACCTGTAGCCAAGCCTAAAATACAAGGTTGTTTTTGAGATTGTTTTACTCTAATTTGGTCTGCTATTTGTTTTGAGATGGCTTTTGAGACTGATGTTGAATTTTCATATACTACAGTCCCAACATTTTCAAACCTTTTTTGAATCCTGTTGATTTGTCTAATTTACTTTTTAACATGATGTGTTGTTTGTTACTATAAAAGTTAAATTTATTATTTACTCCAATTTTTTATTTTGTGACCCCAAATTGCAAAAAATAGAATGATGGCATAACAAGGAATCAAAATCCAATAACTCTCTGTAGAAGCTGTTGCTATTGCATTTGCTTCTTGTAAACCATTGGTAATTAATTCGTGTTTGTGAGCATCTACAATTCTACCATACAAAGGTGGAATTATGGCACCTCCAGAAATTGCCATAATTAAAAGTGCAGAACCTGTTTTTGTGAATTTACCCAAACCATCTAAAGTTAGAGGCCAAATTGCTGGCCAAACTAAAGCGTTTGCAATTCCTAAAGCTGCTACAAATAATATAGATGTAAAACCAGTGGTGTTTAAAATGCAGAAACTAAATATGATTCCTAAAATAGCACTTGCAATTAGGGCGGTTTTTTGTTTTAGGTATTTTGGTATTAACAAAACGCCTAAAGCATAAGTAGCTACCATTGCTAATAAAGTATAGGTGGTAAAGTATTTGGCTTCTTCTCCTGTAAAACCAAGTGAAATTCCGTAAGCAATAATAGTATCTCCAGCAATAACTTCTGCACCTACATAAACAAAAAGTGCAATTACACCCAACCATAAATTTGGGAATTGAAAAATGCTTGTTTTGGTAGTTTTTCCTTCTTCTAACTCTTCAGATTCAACTGCTTCTACATGAGGTAAAGGTGCTTTTCTGATTAAAATTCCTAATAAAAATAATACAATTGCCATGACTAAGTATGGCATAAAAACACTATCTGCCATTGAATTTAACAATATACTTTTTTCATCTAAACTTACGCCAGCTAATTTTTCTTTGGTTTCATCTATTCCTGATAATAATAAAGCCCCAAAAATTAATGAACCCAATGCACCAGCTGTTTTATTGGCAATACCCATAATAGCAATACGTTTTGCGCCACTTTCAATAGGTCCTAAAATTGTGATGTATGGATTTGCTGCTGTTTGTAAAATAGTCATTCCAATTCCTTGTATAAAAATACCTGCCAAAAACACCCAATATGTTCTTGCTTCTGCTGCTGGAATAAAAACCAAAGCACCAATTGCCATAATTATCAACCCTAAAGACATTCCTTTTTTGTAGCCAATTTTATTTAAAATATAAGAAGCTGGTAATGCCATTACCACAAAAGAAATATAAGAGGCTGTTGCTACTAAGTAAGATTGTGATTCAGTAAGTTCATTAATGGTTTTCATAAATGGAATTAACGCTCCATTAATCCAAGTTACAAAGCCGAAAATGAAAAATAAACTTGCAATAATTACAATTGCTGTGGTGTTATTTTTTTGTTGCATTTTTTTTATTTTTAGGAATTAGTTATTTTTTTAGTAAAACTTTCTATCAATTTAAATTGGTTTTTTGCTCTGTCTAAATTATGTTCTTGATAATTTGTTTTGTAATACACATCGTTATTTAGATAATCTGTTAAAAAACGAAGTGCCATTATAAAAATCATGGTTTTTGCTGCTAAGGATAAATATTTTAACTCTGTAGTAGATAAAGAGTTTTTAGTTTTCTCTAAAAACCCTTTTTCATAGGCTTTGTAATATTCTAAGTTGAATTCTACTTTGGATAAATCTTTTTCGTCTTCTGCTGCTGTGTTGCAAATGGTTCTTATAGCATCACCAAAATCATAGTGAATAATTCCTGGCATAACAGTATCTGTATCTATCATACAAATACCTTTATTATCTTTTGTGAAAAGTGAGTTAGAAATTTTAGTATCATTATGAGTTACTCTTACAGGAATTTCTCTTGACTCTTTTAAATTTTGGAGAATATGCATTTCCTCTTTTAAATCTGCTATAATTTCTGTGTATTTAGCTGATTTAAATAACCTGTCTTTAGTCGCACTTTGAAGTGATGCAGCATATTGCTTATAACGAAAAGACATGTCATGAAAATTAGGAATTACATCTATTAGTTTGCTACTATCAAAATCTGCAGTGTTGTTTAAAAATTCGCCTAAGAGTTTACCTCCTTCGTAAGCAATTTCTTTGTTTTTTATAATTTCGTGTGTTACACTATTATCAATAAAAATCATCACGTTCCAAAAATCTCTTCCTTTTTTAAAGTAGTAAAAACCTGTGTTTTTTGTTTTTATAAAACTCAACACTTTTTTACTTAAATCTTCTTTGGATATGTTAGGGTATTTACTCTTTAAGTGTTGGCTTATTAACACTTTGTTATTTACTAGTCCAGGAACATTTTTAAATATAGTGTGATTTATTTTCTGTAGAATAAAGTTTTTTGTTCCATCTGTTTTTACTAAAAAAGTATCGTTTATATGACCAGAGTTTAATTCTGAATGACTGACATAATTAGATTGATGGTTGAACTCGTTAAATATAGATTGTATAGACGCAGCTTTCATGTTAGTTCCATAAAATAGTTGGATATACTCCGTTTTCTTTCAAAGTATTAATCTCTTTTTGAACTTTTTCTTTGTCTTCACTATAAGTTACACCAAACCATTTAGAATCTGATTCTAAGACTTTTACAGTTGCTTTTTTTGAAGTTAGCATTTCATTTACAATCAATGGAATGTAAAATTCTGATTTTAAATTTTCTTGATTTTTTTCTAAAAACTCTAAAAATAATTCCTCTCCAAACTCAAAAATTTTTGGAGTAAAACCCCAAAAATTCATAGAAACGATAGCACTCTGTTTAATAGGTAACATTTTACCTTTTTTATCTTCAAATTTAAGGATTCCATCTACTTTTTCGATTCTTTCTCTCTCAGTTACTTCTGTTAAAAAACCTTTTTCATCTATAGCACATTCTCCTCTAGAAACATAACCATTTTCTGAAAGTGTGTTTTTTAGAGAATACGCAACCATATTAAAATTAGAGCTATTTTTATCTGTATTTTTTAATTGTTTTGCAATCACTTTAAAAGCATGTCTGCTGTAAAAATCATCTGCATTTATTATCGCAAAATTTTCCTTTACAACATCTTTTACCGTCAAAAGAGCATGCCCAGTTCCCCAAGGTTTTATTCTTTTTAAATTTAGATATTTTTGGGGTACATTCTCTATTTCTTGATTGACATATTCAACTTGTATTTTATCTTTTAGTTTGCTACCGAACTTTAATTTAAATTGTGCTTGTATACTTTTTCTAATAATAAAAACTACTTTACCAAAGCCTGCTTGTATTGCATCATACAAAGAAAAATCTATAATAGTATCTCCTTCTGGAGTAAAAGTGTCCATTTGTTTTAAGCCTCCATATCTGCTACCCATCCCTGCTGCTAAAATGACTAATGTAGGTTTGTTAGTTTTACCCATGATTTTATAAATAATTTTAAATATATAAAATTGATTTGAAAAGTACCGTTTTAAATCAAAAAGAGGCTGTCTTAAAAGTATTAAAATTTGTCATTTCGACTGTAATGGAGAAATCTTATTTATTCAAAATCAATTACATATATTTTTTGACAAAGTCTGTCTTGAGCGAAGACGAAAGGCTCAAAATGACAGATAAATTAATTTTTCAGACAGCCTCTTTTAACTTATACAATTTAGCATGCTAAAATGTGATAAGTTCTATTTTATATTTAACTCTAAAGGAGTATTTATCTGTTTAGAAAATTTGTTTAAATAGCTTTCCCATTCTTTTTTAGAATTGAATTTACCTCTAACTTTCCATCCAAAACCAGCATAATAAACAACTTTATTATTGTTTACATTTAAATGTGCATAAGCATTACTTAAATCTTTAGTTTCAACATCATATTTTTCAAAAGCTTTAAAAGTGTTTGTGTCAGCTACAATTGCAGTTCCTAATTCAGAATCTCCATGAGGTTGCCAATAACTAACCCAACCATTTTGAGTACTTCCAGAAACTCCTCCATCTTTTTCGTGTAAAGTTAAACCTGCAGCAATAGTGTTAGTTCCTTCTATATTTGTAGAGAATTTAGATAGATTGCTACCTAAATCTAAACTAATCACTTTAGATTCTTTAATTTTTTTACCATTTGCATCCCAACTTTCATATTCTAAATAAAAGCTAGTTCTTAATGGTCCATTAGTAATAGTTCTCCATTTTGTGTAATTTTTTGAGAAATAGTAAGTGTCATCAACTTTAACAGCAATTCCACCAATTCCTCTACTTACACCAACATGAAAATTATCTAAACCTTCTCCAGTATCTTTGTGATAAGAACCTGTTTTTTCTGTGTATTTTTTATACCATTTATTAATAATAGGGTAATCAACTTTTTTTAACCAAGCATCTACACCACTAGACAATGTAGGTTGTGGCAATCCATTTTCTGCTCTATATTGGGCATTTGGTCCAAAAACTCTAAAAGCTACTCTATCATTTTCCCAAGTATAATCGTCTGTTCTTTCTGGTACAAAACGAGAATAACATAAATCTTTAGCTTTTGGTCTTTCAGCATCAGTAATTGTAACAATTTCAAAATTTGCTGTAGAATTTGCCCCTATTTTTGGTTGAAATAAAATTTCGTCCATAGTTCCATCTCCATCAACATCTACTAGTTGTGTAACTTGTAATTCTCCTGTTTTTACATCTTTTATTCCGACTGTAGAAAAATCATCAACAATTAAATCTGATTTTTGAATTTCAATTATTTCAAAATTTCTTTCGAAATCAAGTGTATTTTTTACTGTAATACTTGTGTTTTTTTTCTCTTGATTACAAGAAAATAAAATCATACCAATTAATAAATATGAAAGTGTTTTAAAAGTTTTCATTGTGTATTGATTTTTTTTAAATAGTTGATATTTAAACACAGAAACGCAAAGTTTTCTAATTTTTAGCCTTAAAAAACATCAAAGGTTTTTAAAATCTTTGAGGTCTAACAGAAAATTGTAACTGTAAACTGAGACTGCTTACTGAATTACTGGCAACTGCTTACTAAACCTACTCTTCATTTGCTGGCTTACCAATAGTCGCTAAAATTCCACCATCTACATAAACGACTTGTCCGTTTACGAAATCACTGGCTTTTGAACTTAAAAAAATGGCAGCTCCTTGTAAATCGTCTGGATCTCCCCATTTTCCTGCAGGTGTTCTTCCTACAATAAAATCGTTAAATGGATGTCCATCTATTCTAATAGGTTCAGTTTGACTGGTTGAAAAATAGCCAGGTCCAATTCCGTTTGTTTGAATATTATATTTTGCCCATTCAGTTGCCATATTTTGAGTTAGCATTTTTAAACCACCTTTTGCAGCAGCATAAGCACCCACAGAATTTCTACCTAATTCGCTCATCATAGAACAAATATTGATGATTTTTCCATTTTTTCTGGTAATCATTCCTTTTACAACATGTTTAGAAACGATAAAAGGTGCTACTAAATCTACATCTATCACTTGTTTAAAATCTGCAACTTCCATTTCTACTAAAGGCGTTCTTTTAATGATCCCTGCATTGTTTACTAAAATATCTATATTACCAACTTCAGCTTCAATTTTTGTGATATTTTCTTTTACAGCAACTTCATCAGTCACATTAAAAAGATAACCATAAGCATCAATTCCAGCAGCTTTGTATTCTGCTATAGCTTTGTCTAACTTTTCTTGAGAAGAATTTCCATTCACTATAATTTTGGCTCCTGCATTTCCAATTCCTTTAGCCATTGCCATTCCAAGACCATGTGTAGCTCCTGTAATTAAAGCTACTTTACCTGATAAATCAAATAAGTTAATTGACATATTTTTATTTTTTGATGGTTATCTTAATTCGTTAATTTTACAATGATCCATATCACCATAATCTAAATTCTCTCCAGCCATTCCCCAAATAAAAGAATAACTACTTGTTCCTGATCCTGAATGAATAGACCAAGGAGGAGAAATTACGGCTTGGTTATTTCCCATCCAAATATGTCTTGTTTCTGTTGGTTCTCCCATAAAATGACTAACAGCTTGGTCTGCAGCAACTTCAAAATAAAAATAAATTTCCATTCTTCTGTCATGTACATGAGCAGGCATTGTGTTCCAAGAACTTCCTTCTTTAATGGTTGTCATCCCCATCTGTAATTGGCAAACGTCAACTACAGAATTTACAATGTATTTTCTTAATGTTCTAGCATTTGCAGTCTCTGGAGAACCTAACTCTATCGTTTCTACATCATCTCTACCAATTTTCTTATTTGGAAAAGCTTTATGAGCTGGTGTAGAGTTCAAGTAGAACATTGCAGGATTGTCTGCATTATCACTAGAAAATTCTACATTTTTGTTTCCTTGTCCAACATACAATGCTTCTTTATGTTCTAAAGCATATTCAGTGCCATCTACAGTAACTTTTCCTGCTTGTCCAACATTTATAATTCCTAATTCTCTTCTATCTAAAAAGTTTTCTGCTTTTAAAGCATCTATTGTTTCTAATTTTAAAGTTGAATTTGTGGGTACTGCACTTCCTGTAATAAAACGATCATAATGAGAATAGGTTAAATTTATAATGTTCTTCTCCATTAAATTATCAATTAGAAATTCTTTTCTAATTCTTGCTGTATCATAGTTTTTTACATCTTGTGGAGATGCTGCATATCTTGTACTGTAGTTAGTTTTCATAAGTATGTTTTCTATTTATAATGAATAATTTCTTTCAACTTTGATACAAAAGTAATGAAAATATATTAAAATACAATCGATTGTATTTTAATATATTTATATTTGCTGAAGAGTTAAATGAATAATATGTTTAATTTCACACCATAATTTATAGACAAATCTTAAGCTTGCATTTTTAAAAATGGAGAATAACGAGGTAACCATACATGATATTGCTAATATTTTAAATATTGATAGTTCTACAGTTTCTAGAGCGTTAAATAACAGTTCTAGAGTTGCTAAAAAAACCAAAGATAAAATTCTTGCAAAAGCGAATGAATTAGGCTATCAACGAAATCATTTAGCTTCTAATTTACGAAAAAGTAAAACCTTTACGATTGGTGTAATTGTACCAAGAATTTCTCGTCATTTTTTCTCTTCAGCAATTGCTGGAATAGAAGAAACCGCTTTTAAAGCAGGTTATAATGTTATTATTTGTCAGTCTTTAGAAAGTTTAGAAAGAGAGCAAAGTATTATAAACACTTTATTGGCAAATAGAGTGGATGGAGTTTTAGTTTCTATTTCTATGGAAACTGTAAACTACAATCATTTTAAAGGTTTACAACAAAGAAATATACCCTTTGTTTTTTTTGATAGACATTGTAATATAACTGAAAATAGTAAAGTTGTTATAGACGATTTTGAAGCTGCATTTACTGCTGTAGCACATTTAATAAAACAAGGATGTAAAGAAATTGCTCATTTTGCAGGCCCACAAAATTTAGAAATTTATAAGAATAGGTATAAAGGATATAAAGCTGCTTTAAAAAAATATAACATTCCTTTTAGAGAGGACTTAGTTATTGTATCTAAACTAATGGATAAAGATGGTGCTAAAAATATAAAAAAAATACTGTCAACTTCTTACAAAGTAGATGGTATATTTTGTGCTAATGATGTTGTTGCTATAGGAGCAATACAACATTTAAAAAAACTCAAGATAAAAATTCCAGAAGAGATTGCTATTGTTGGCTTTAGCAATGAATCTATTTCTTCTGTTATAGAACCAGCTTTAACAACTATAAACCAATCTGGAACAGAAATAGGAAATACAGCAACAAAATTGTTATTGGATAAAATTTCTAACAAAAGTAAAAAAAGTATTCACGAAACTATTATTGTAAAAACAAATTTAATAGAACGTACTTCTTCTTTGAGAACTAAAAAATAAATATACTTGAAAAGTTATAAAGTAAATCTGATTCAAAAAAAGAAAATTATCCTTTCAGGAAAAGGAAATTATTCTATTTGGGAAAAAATCAGAAAGCTTAACAGATTTTTCTTCTCTATGAGATAAAGGACTCATCAAAAAAAATAAATATAAAGTCCTTCATAACTGAAAAGAAAATGCTTTTTTCTTGGGGATTAAATGATATTGATGGTTTTTATTTACACACAAAAAGTAGCTAACAATTTAAAGAGGCTACCTGAAAAGTTAATTTAGCTGCTATTTTGAGCCTTTCGTCTTTGCTCAATACAGGCTTTGTCTAAAAATCTATGTAATTATTTTAAATAAATAAGATTACTCCATTACAGTTGAAATGCCAAATTTTAATACTTTTAAGACAGCCTCCTTTTTTAAATTAACTTTCCTACATATTTTAAGATATTTTTTTAGTTTTTAGATTTTTATTGTTTCTTATGAATAGTTTTTTATAAATTTAAAGTTCTTTACAGGAAGTAACATAAATATTTAATATTTAGAATAAAAATTAGCACTTAGGCAATGAGTAATTACCACATCAAGCATTTAGAAGAATATTATCAAGTATATAGAAAATCTGTTCGCGAACCTGAAAACTTTTGGGAAGAAATAGCAGAAGAGCATTTTATTTGGCGAAAAAAATGGGACAAAGTTTTAGAGTGGGATTTCTCAAAACCAGAAATTAAGTGGTTTCAAGGAGCAAAATTAAATATTACAGAAAATTGTATAGATAGACATTTAGCAACTCGTGGAGACAAAACTGCCATTCTATTTGAGCCTAATAATCCAAATGAACCAGCAGAACATATCAGCTATAAAGAGTTATACAAAAGAGTAAATCAGTTTGCAAATGTTTTAAAAGAACAAGGAATAAAAAAAGGAGATAGAGTTTGTATTTATGTACCAATGATTCCTGAATTAGCAATTGCTACATTGGCATGTGCAAGAATTGGTGCCATTCATTCAGTTGTTTTTGCAGGATTTTCATCCACAGCTTTATCAACAAGAATTAATGATGCAGATTGTAAAATGGTCATTACTTCTGATGGTTCATACAGAGGAAAAAAAACAATAGATTTAAAAGGAATTGTAGATGAAGCTCTAGAAAGCTGTTCATGTGTAGAAACAGTTTTGGTAGCAAAAAGAATCAATTCAGACATCGATATGAAAGAAGGTCGTGATAAATGGTTGCAACCATTATTAGACCAAGCATCAACATCATATAAAGCAGAAATTATGGATGCAGAAGACCCTCTCTTTATTTTATATACTTCTGGATCTACAGGAAAGCCAAAAGGAATGGTACACACAACTGCAGGGTATATGGTGTATACTGCTTATACGTTTAAAAATGCATTTCAATATACAGAAAATGATGTGTATTGGTGTACAGCAGATATTGGTTGGATTACTGGACATTCTTACATTGTTTACGGACCTCTAGCCAATGGAGCAACTACAGTTTTGTTTGAAGGTGTACCAAGTTATCCAGATTTTGGACGCTTTTGGGAAATTGTAGAAAAGCACAAAGTAAATCAATTTTATACAGCACCAACTGCAATTAGAGCGCTTGCAAAACACGGAACAGAATTGGTAGATAAATACGATTTGTCATCATTAAAAGTATTAGGATCTGTTGGAGAACCCATCAATGAAGAAGCTTGGCATTGGTATAATGACAATGTTGGGAAGAAAAAAAGTCCGATTATAGATACTTGGTGGCAAACAGAAACTGGAGGGATGATGATAACTCCAATCCCTTATGTAACACCAACCAAACCAACGTATGCTACTTTGCCATTTATAGGAATTCAACCTTGTTTAATGGATGAAAATGGAGAAGAATTAAAAGGAAACCAAGTAGATGGAAGATTGTGTATAAAATTTCCTTGGCCATCTATGGCAAGAACTATTTGGGGCAATCATTTACGTTACAAAGAGACCTATTTTTCTGCTTTTAAAAACAACTATTTTACTGGTGATGGAGCCTTAAGAGATGAAGTAGGTTACTATAGAATTACAGGTAGAGTAGATGATGTCATTATAGTTTCTGGTCATAATTTAGGAACTGCCCCAATTGAAGATGCAATTAATGAGCATCCAGCAGTTGCAGAAAGTGCAATTGTAGGTTTTCCTCATGATATTAAAGGAAGTGCATTGTATGGATATGTGATTTTAAAAGAAACTGGAGAAAGTAGAGATCAAAACAACTTACGAAAAGAAATTAATCAAATTATTACAGAACATATTGGCCCTATTGCAAAGTTGGATAAAATTCAGTTTTCAGAAGGTCTACCCAAAACACGTTCAGGTAAAATTATGAGGAGAATTTTACGTAAAATAGCTTCAAACGAATTAGACAATTTAGGAGATACGAGTACTCTTTTAAATCCAGAAGTTGTACAAAGTATTATAGACAATAAATTATAAGTAGTAGATATAAAATGTAAATGTATTTTTATTTTTGTTTTATAGTTTTGCTTATATAAATATTAAATAATAAGCCCAGAAAAATTAAAGAAATACCCAAAAGTGTCCATAAGTTATAAATTTCTTTAAACCAAGTGGCTCCAATTATTATTACAAAAACAACTTCTAAATATTTTAGAGGAGCAATTACTGTTGTTTTATATAGTTGGAAAGCTTTGGTCATATACAATTGTCCTATAAAACCAAAAAGACCTAAACTAAGTAATAGAATCCATTCATTTACAGTTGGATTTTTCCAGTTGTTTACAGACATAATACCACCAAACAACAATGCCATTATCATAAAATAATTGATAATTACTAAAGAGTTTTCAGAGTTTCCAATTTTTCTAATCACAATAAAAATAAGCCCTAAAGAAATTGCTGATATAAAAACAAGTAGTAGACCTATAGAGTCTACATCTATTCCAAAACCTTTAATAATCAATACCCCTAAAAAAGCAATAAAGAAGAGAAACCATTGTATAGGTTTTATTTTTTCTTTTAAAAAAAATAAAGAAAATATAGCTGCAAAAATAGGAGAGGTGTACCTTAAAGATACTGCTGTACCAATAGATAAATAGTTTAGAGATTGAAAAAAACAAGTCAATGAAATTACTCCTAAAATCCCTCTTAATGATAGTAATTTTTTGTTTTTTCCAAAAAATGATATTTCTTTTTTTAAGGTTAATGGAATTGTTATTGCCAACGTACCAAGACATCTAAAAAAAACAATTTGGTACACACTAAAAATGTTTAGCTCTTTGACAAAAGCATTCATAACAGCAAAAGCTGTTACGCTAAAAATCATATATATTATTGCCTTATTTTTATTCAAAAACTGAAGTTTAAAAAGTAAAGAAGTCATTTTGCATAAATACAAAATGACTTCTTAAAACAAAGTATAAAAAAAATTAAATTCCTAAAGCTTGTCCACCACCAACTTGTATAGTTTCTGCTGTTATAAAAGCTGCGTCTTTACCAGCCAAAAATGAAACAACACCAGCAACATCTTCTGGTTTACCTAATCTACCTAACATAATATTGTTTGCCCAAGAAGCAAAAACTTCTGGTTTGGTAGATTTTATTTGTGCATGAAATGGGGTATCTATTGTACCAGGAGAAACTGCATTTACACGAATACCATATTCTGCTAAATCTTTTGCTAAAGCTCTAGTTATTGCATGAACTCCAGCTTTAGACGTACCATAAATACCAGCTCCAGGTCCACCTGCATTCCAACCAGCATTAGAAGTGTAATTTATTATTGAGGCATAATCGCTTTTCTTTAAAAAAGGAATGGCTGCTCTAGACGCATAGAAAGTAGAATCTAAATTAAGAGCCATTACAAATTTGTAAAATTCAGTAGTCATTTCTTCAAAACGAGATCTACCTCCCAATCCTCCTGCATTATTTACAAGTACATCTATTTTTCCATATTTTTCGCCTATTTTATTAATGTTTGCATTTACAGCATGTTCATCTGTAACATCAAAACCATAATATTCTGCAGTAATATTACTTTCTGTGAGTTCTGCTAATCTTTCTGCTCCAGCTTTATCATCTATACCATTTAAAATAACTATAAAGCCATCTTGCCCTAATCTTTTTGCTACTTCAAATCCTATACCACCTGTAGCTCCTGTTATTATTGCTACTTTTTCGTTTGATTTACTCATATTTAAAATTTTATTTTTTTTATTTTTATTCTTTTACGGGGCCAATATTTTTAATAAATAAAAATATTGAGACAACACCTAAGATTACTGATACACATATTGCAATAAAAGCAGGTGTATAAGAGTTTGTTGTAATTTGACCTACAAACCAGTTCATAATCATTGGAGATACAGCTGCTACTGTACCTGCCAAACCTGCTAATGTTCCTACTGAAGGTCCTTTAAATAAGTCACTTGAGATTGTTTGTATATTTCCAATAGCAAATTGAAAGCCAAACAATGCTAAACCTGCAAAGTAGATAAACATCATAAAATCATCTGCTTTTACCAAGGTAATAATACAAACAAATGCTATTAATATCATTAAACCACCAAGCGAAATTGTAAATTTTCTAGAAACATCTACAGATAATTTTTTCATTAATTTTCCTGTAAAGATTCCTCCTAAAATACTACCTGCAGCAGCCATTAAATAAGAAATCCACATTGTGTTTGCAATTTGCTCTATACTTAAATCATACTTACTATTTAAATAAATTGGCATCCAACCTGCAAAAAACCACCAAATTGGTTCTATAAAAAATCTACATAATAATACTCCCCAAGATTCTTTATGACTTAATATTTTACCAACAGGTAAGCTTTTAGATTTTTCTTCAGAAATATTTTCTTCTTTATCTATTCTATCCGAAATAATTAAATCTCTTTCCTCTTGAGTAACCCATGGGTGTTTTTCTGGTGTTGATTTATTTAAAAATAACCAAGGAATTACCCATAGTAAACCAACAGCTCCTAAGATGATATAGGTTGTTTTCCAACCAAATTTTGTGTATAAGAAAACAATTACAAAAGGTGCAATAACATTTCCAATAGAAGCACCAGCATTAAAAATACCTTGTGCTGTTGCTCTTTCTTTAATAGGAAACCATTCTCCATTACTTTTTACTGCTCCAGGCCAGTTACCTGCTTCTCCCAAACCAAGTAAACCTCTAAAAATAGAGAGTGTAATAATACCTCTTGCAAATGCATGAAAAGCAGAAGCTACAGACCAAATAATTATAGAGACAGTAAAACCTAAACGTGTACCTATTTTGTCATACAATTTACCAGAAGCAAATTTACCAATTGCGTAACAAGCCATAAATACATTAAGCATTATTGCATAGTCTGCTTTATCCATGCCTAAATCTGCTCCCATTTCTGGCCATAAAAGGGCAAAAGCAGTTCTATCTATGTAGTTTATAACAGTTGCAATAAAAATTAGAGTTATAATCCACCAACGTAATCCTTTTATTTTCATGTTTTTAGATTTGTGCTTTGTTTGTTTCTTGGTAAACCAATTTGGTAAACCAAATATAGTTTTTTATATTGAAATTCTAGTCTTTTCTTTTTTAGAAAAGATGCTATTTTATAAATTATAAAAAAGTGTTTAATACTGTTTAGCTATAACAATAAGTATAGAGCTCTTTAAAATGCTCTTTCATTTTTTGTTTTGCCAATTGTGGATTTTGATTCTTAATAGCATCAAAGATAGATTGATGATCTGTAATACCTCTTTGAGATAAACCAGCGTCACAAACATGGTGTTTTTGAAAATTTGTAATTATTTCTGGAGTTATACTTAACATAAAAGTATTCATTGTGCTATTACCACTTGCTTTAGCAATTGCTAAATGAAATAATAAATCTTCTTGCACAGCATCTTCGCCATTTATTACTTTTTCTTTGTATGCTTTAAGTGCTTCTTCTAACTTTTCTAAATCTTCTTGCGTTCTTCTTATTGCAGCTAATCTTACAGTTTTTAATTCTAATAAAATTCTTGTTTCTACTAAAGATTTAAAATCTGGTTCATCTAATCTTAAAATATCTTCAATCATACCATTCATGGCAATTACACCTATGTTTGCAACAAAGGTTCCACTTTGTGGTATCGATTTTAAAATACCATAGTACTCTAATTTTTGTATGGCTTCTCTTATATTACTCCTAGATACTCCAAACTTTTCAGAAAGCATTCTTTCTGAAGGAAGTTTTTCTCCTGGTTCTAAATTTTTAAAATTGATTAGATCTCCAATTTTAGAGATAATCTCTTTTTGATTATTAGAATTTTCAGTTTTTGTAAGTATCTCTAATTTCATAATTTAAGTTAATCTTAATACTTGAAGAGTTTTTTTAGATAAATTTACACACGTTATTTATAACGTATAGTAACGTGTGTAAATATATTAAATAATATTAGATTTTTTTTGCTTAATAATTAAAACAGTTTTTTTGTAATTATTGAGCTTCAATAACAACAGAATCAATTCTAATTTCTTCATCACCACTATTATATCCAAAACTTCCACCACCACCACCTGTTGCTGGTCCTCCAATTCCTCTCATAAATAAAGCTACGCTTGTGTTTGCTCCTGAGTTAAATGCGTATTGGGTTGTTAAATAACCTGAATCGTTTGGATTATTTAAAACCGTTACGAAAAGATTATTTGCAGCATCTTCAGCTTGAGATACAGAAGTATATCCAAAACCATCTTGAGGATATTCTGCGCCTGTTGCAAAATAAGTTGGTGTATAACCGCTTGTGTAACCTGTACCTGCTAAGACTCTTAATTCTAACTTACTAGGAAAAGACCCTCCTGGAGTTAAACTTTTAAATTGTGTAACAATTGTTATGGTATAATCTGCATTGGCTTGAACTTCAAATTCTTGATAAATATGATCTGGTTCATTATTATCAAATTTAAGTACATCACTACCATTACCAGAACTAGATTCTCCTTGATCTCCCAAACTTCTATTTATCCAACCTGAGCATGCACAATCAGAACCAGAAGATTTTGCTTGTTTATCAAAATTGTTATTTACTAAAATTGGATCTGTAACAGGTGGTGCAGCTGGTTCTTTTACTGTAATTTCTTGAGTAAAAGTGTTTGTAACACCAAGATTATCTTTGGCAGTTAAAGATACTGTCCAAGTACCTTCTCCTGGATAAGTGTTTGTAGGTTCTAAATCTGTAGAGGTGTTCCCATCTCCAAAATCCCAAGCGTAACTTGTTGCACTTATAGATTGGTTAGAAAAAGAGTATTTTTTCCAAATATCTCCTAACCCTTCTCCTTGCTTAAATGTAAATTTAGCTTGTGGAGGTGTTGCATCTGGTATAGAGCCTGCTTCAGGTAGTTCAAACTTGCCAAACTCGTCACAAGAATGAAAAGTAAATAGCGCTAGTAAGGCTACTATGTAAATTGATTTATTTTTTAATGTCATAATTATAATATTTTAAATTATTCTATTTTTTATTTTAATTGTATCCAGGGTTCTGAGATAATTTTCCTTTACTTAAGCCAACTTCATTTTGAGGAATTGGAAGTAATAAATCTGTAGTACTAAAGCTACCTCCTATTGTAGAAGAAAATGTAGAAAGTATATCTTGTGCTTTACCTAGTCTAATTAAATCGAATAATCTATGATTTTCAAAAGCCAATTCTACTCTTCTTTCTAATAATAAATCATCTAAAGTAATGTCTGTAACTGCAGTTGTTAAACCTGCTCTGTCTCTAACTTTTTGAAAAGAATTTAATGCTGCTACTGCATTTGTTGATGAACCACCTGCTAAGATAGCTTCTACATGCATTAATAAAATATCTGAGTACCTTAAAACAATCCAATCATTACCTGCTAACCTTGGATCAAAACCTGTAAATGTTTTACCATCTGCACCACCATCTACTCCATTTGGTAAATATTTAGCAACTTGATTTTGTGTTATCTGTAAACGGTCTTGTCTGTAGGATACTGCTGTTCTTGTTCCTCCATGCATATCCAAAGCTTCTTTAGCATCGTTTGTTACATAATTTACACCTACAGTTCTTCCAACTCCATTTAAAAATTCTGCAGAAAAGTTTTGACTGTCTTGTGTTATTCCAGCAATAAAACCAATAGAAAATATTACTTCTTTATTGTCTTCGTTGTAAAAAACATCTTTGAAATCTGGTTCTAATATAAAACCAGCTTTCATTACATCTTCTAAAAGTTGTTGTGCTTTTACATATTCTTTTGTAGGTGCTGTTAAATAAGCTTTTGCTAACAGACCTTGAGCTGCAGCTTTAGAAGCTCTATTTTTTGAACCAGAATTGTCTAAATGCTGAATTGCAAATTCAAAGTCTTTAACAATAAAATCATAAATTTGTGCAACAGGAACTCTTGTAAATTGAATATCTGTATCTGTAGGAGTTAATACCTTGTCTACTAATGGTAAATCTCCATACAAACGTACCATGTTAAAATATACATAGGCTCTAACAAATCTTGCTTCTGCTTCGAATTTATTTTTATTTGCAGCAGAAACTACGTCTAAATTTTCTAATACTTTGTTTGCTCTAAAAATTACATTAAAAAAACTTCTGTAATGATCTGCAACCAAACCATTTTCTGGTTGTACTCTAAAGAAATCGAAGTCAGATGCTTCTCCCTCTCCACTTTTAGTTCTTGTATTATCGCTTCTCATTTCTGTAACATAGAACTCCATTTGAATTCCATGATTAGAATCTGATCTTGTATCATTAACCCCTTGTATACCATCATACATATTAATAATTCCAGAAAAAACCTGATCCTCTGTAGTGTAATAGTTTGCATCACTTACTGCTGCTGTTGGTACTGGGCTTAAAAAGTCATCACTACAAGAAAATGTACTGAACAAAACTCCTAGTAATGCTACAATTTTTATTTGTTTTTTTATATTTTTCATTTGTATTGATTTTTTTTAAAATTCTACATTTAAACCAAAAGAGATTGTTCTGTTAATAGGAGAACCTGCTCTTTGATAACCATAAGTAGTTGCTGATGTTGTATTGATAGATTCTGGATTAAAACCTGTATAATCACTTGCAGTTAAATACATAAGATTTTGTCCTGAAGCAAACAATCTAAGTTTAGATATTTTTAACTTTGCTAATAAATCAGCATTAAAAGTATATCCAATATTTACAGTTCTTAATGCAATATAAGAAGCATCTTGTATAATATCATTTGTAAATATTTTTTGTTTAATAAATTGTTGATCTGGTGTTGATGAAATAAAATCTTGAGCAGAACCAAACTGATTAAATAGATACTGATCTCCCATATTTCTTACTTCTGCACCATGACTTCCTTGAAACATAAAGCTACCATCAAAACTACCTAATTTAAATTCATTGGTAATACTCCAAACTAAGTCTGGATATGGATCTCCTAAGATGGTTTTATCATCATTATCTATAACACCATCTCCATTTAAATCTTTTACATATACATCTTGTGCTTCTGCACCAACAGGATGAAATGGATTTGAAATAAATTCTAAAGGAATATCTCTATCTACAACCCAACCATAAAAAGAAGATATTGGGTTACCAACTTGGTTAATCCATTCTGCTGCTCTTTTTGTATCTACATTTTGAATTTGTCCATTTGAGTCTGCAAAATCTAATAATTCATTTTTATTTCTTGATGCGATTAATGTAGTACCCCATTTAAAGTTTTCTTGAGAAATATTTTTTGTTCTAATTTCTAATTCCCAACCACTGTTTTTTACTTTACCTAAGTTAGATACAGCCTCTACAAAACCTGTTGTTGCAGATACTGGGTTAAATAGTAATAAATCATCACTAGTTCTTTCATAATAATCTATAGAACCACTAATTCTGTTGTTAAAAAAACCAAAATCGATTGCAGGATTTATTTCAATAGATCTTTCCCATTTTAAGTTAGGGTTTTCAATATTAATAGGATTGAACCCACCAACTACATTATTATCTATTACTGCTGTAGACGCTTGGATTAAAGATAAATAAGGATAACTATCTATAACTGGGTCTCCTGTTCTTAAGTTTGGATTTCCTGTTGTACCATAGCTAAATCTTACTTTTAAGAAGTTAAAAAAATCGATGTCTTTAAAGAAATCTTCTTTACTAACTGTCCAACCAACAGATGCAGCAGGGAAGTTACCGTATTTTTGATTTGGCCCAAAAGAAGAGTATCCATCTCGTCTAAAACTTAATGATACTAAGTATTTATCTGCAAAAGCATAATTTAGTCTACCTAAATAAGATTGTAATGATCTTTCATATTTGTATGATTGTGCATCTGCAATAAGTGTGGCTCCAGAAATGGTTTTAATTAGATCTGACTCGTAACCAGTTCCTCTAGAGCTTTCAAAATCCCAATCCCATTTTTCTCTAGAAATACCTGCAACTGCATTAATTTCATGATCTCCAAATTCTTTATTATATGTTAGTAAATTATCTAAAACATAGTGTATTCTATTTTCTTGAGACAAATCTAACTGTGCAGCTGCTGCACCATTTCTACTGGCTTTAACACCTTGCCAACGATCTCTTCTAGTATTTGAAAAATCTACAGAAAGACTTGTTTTAAAACTTAAGCCTTTTGCAATTTTATATCTAGCATTAAAACTACCTAATAATTTAAATTTGTAATCATTTCTATCTCTTTCTAATACTTTAGCTGCTGGGTTAGTGTTAGATGTATTACTAATATCTGTACCTCCAGATGCAACTGGTTGCATTGTTGTTAAATCAAAATCATCAAAATGACGTTGCACAGCATAATCACCAATTTTTACATTTGGATATTTAAATGTGTTTACAAATCTTATTGTATTTTCATCATGATAAACTGGTAACCATGGTGTTTGTCTTAAAATATCATGCGTAGAACCATCAAAACGTCTTCTGTCTGAGTAAGAAGGGGCAATGCTTGCACCAAAAGATAGTTTTTTACCCAATTTTGTGTCTACTTTTAATCTCATTGTGTATTTTGTAAACTCATCTGTAAGTAATACACCTTCATCTTTTTGATATCCTAAAGCAACACTAAATTTTGTGTTTTCTGATCCACCTCGTGCACCAAAAGAATGACTCTCTATAATACCTCCATTAAAGATTACATCTTGCCAATCTCTATCAATACCAATTAATTGTTTATATCTTGTTCTGTCTGACAATAAAGAATTTTTGTTTGTAGGAACTGGAAGATTTTGAGCAATTAGTTGTGCTTCTCTATAAGCAATTTCTTTTTGAGCGGTTTCTGCCACAGAAAAATAGTATTTACTACTTTGTCTTGCTTCTTTAAAACCAGTAAAAGTATTATATGAAAATTTTGTTTTTCCTTCTTTACCACTTTTAGTTGTTATAATTACAACACCATTACCACCTCTAGAACCGTAAATAGCTCCAGATGCTGCATCTTTTAAAACTTCGAAAGATTCTACATCGTTCATATCTATGTTTGTAAGGAAATCACTATCTACAACAACGCCATCTACAACAACTGCAGGATCTGAACTACCAGAAATTGAACCAGTACCTCTAATTCTAATAGTTGGAGCAGAACCAGCTTCTCCTTCTGTAGCCTGAATATTTACACCAGAAACTTGCCCAACTAAAGCATCATCTACTCTGGCTACAGCAATTTGCTCTAGTTTTTCTGCTTTAACTTTAGAAATTGCACCTGTTAAATGGCTTTTTTTCTGAGTTCCATAACCAACAATAACAATTTCGTCTAACACACTAGCATCTTCTACCAAACTTACATTAATCGATTTTTGATTTACATAAGGTACTTGCTTTGTTTTAAAACCAAGATAAGAGAATTGAATTATTTCTCCTTGTTTTACCTTAATTTGATAGTTACCATCAAAATCTGTACTAGTCCCTTTTTGAGTGCCTACAATAATTATGTTAGCACCTAAAATTGGTTCACCATCTGATTGTGAAGTTACAGTTCCTTTTATTGTTACTTCTTCTTGAGCGTACAGAACACTGCAAAATAAAAGCATTACAATAAATACTGATTTGATTTTTAAATTCATAGTTAATTGGTTTGAATTATTTTGTTTAAATTTTTAACTTAATCCTTTTTAAGAAGATATATACTTTAACAATTTTAAGAATAAATTTTACTAACTGTATGCCTTAAAATTTAATAAGTACGATTTTACTACTTAAAAAGAACTTGAACTGGGTAACCAAATTGGTTTACCAGTTTGGTTACCCAAATATATAGTTTTTATTTTAATAAAAAAATGTTTTGTTAATTATTTCTTAATAATTTTTAAAATAAATGTGTATCTTAAGTATTGTCTCCAAAATAAGAAACTTTATTACCACTTAAAAAATCTTCTCTTACAGGACTAAATGTGTCAATTAACATTCCTTCTTCTAGGCAGATTGCACTGTGCATTAAATTAGGTTCTATGTAAACGCCATCTCCAGCTTCAACAATTTTTTTTACTCCATCTATTTCAAACTCAAATTTTCCTGAAACACAATAGGTAGCTTGTGTATGAAAATGTTGATGTGGAGAACCTAAAGCTCCTTCTTCAAATTTTACTTGCACCATCATTATTTGATTGTCATAACCCAAGAATTTTCTAGATACTCCTCCACCAAGTTCTTCCCATTCCATGTCTTTTGTGATGATGTATTTTTCGCTAAATCGTTTCATTATTTATATGTTTTTTTTGATTATTTATTGGTAATAGTAACAACCTGTCCAGGAAAAAGTTTTTCCATTAATGGTTGTTGAGTGTTCTTTTTTACTATCATTATTTCTATTAGATAAAATCACTATTTTTTCTTTTCCTTTTTTAAATTGAATTTTTATTGCAGTATAATTAACATTATCACTTAAAACTATTATGTTAGAAAAATTACTGTAGGCATTATTGGCAACCTCTTTTACAGGGTCGTAATCTCCATGAGATTCTATAATAGTAGCATATACTGTATTTTTAGTGTTCTTTTTTCTAATGATGATTGATGGATCTCTTCGTAAATTAAATTCAGGATCGTTTGCACCAATTCTTGCCATAATAAGTTCGTCTTTTTTATCTGTAGCTGAGGTAATTGTGTAAAACCTTCTGTTATCTAACCAAGTAAACTGAATGCTTTCTTGGTTTGCAATTCCATTACCTTCTTTCCATAAATGATTATAGCCATATTTATCTCCTAAAGGGGATAAAGTTTTTGGAGTATTATAATCAAAAGTTGTAGAAATTATTTGTCCGAAATAATAGAAAGGTAAATCGTATTGATTTTTTTTATCGGCATTAATCTTGAAAATATCGATGATAAATGGTTTTGTTAAACTTGTATCTTTAACCATAATCATAGTTCTATGAAACTGTGTTCCAGCATAAGCATTTTCTTCTTTTGCACTTACAATCTGAAAACTTGGATTAGAAACATCAAAAACATATTTTTCTGAATGGTTTTTACTTGCTTTACTATATTTATTTTCAAAATGAGAAATTTCGTTTTGTACAACTGTATTATGTGCAATGGTTTGTTTTGCAAAGGTTTTGTTCTCTTTTAAATAACCTCCTCCGTTTTTTTGCTCAACATTTACAAAACGAGACAATCCATAATCTTGTAAAACCTCATCTCCATTTTCATACATAGAAAAAGATAACTTGTCATAATGACCATGACTTAAACCTTGTGCTGCATATTTGTAAACCAAAGCCATAGTTTCTTCTTCGTTATTATAACGTAAAATTCCTATACCACCTTCATCACCTTTAGAACCATCAGATAATTCCATAGATTGTTTTACAAATGGCTTTTCTTTTCCTTCTTTTAGTGCTATTGCAACTTTTAAACCTGTTGCATCTAATTGAACTGCTCCTTGTTTTTTTGCTACTGATAATAATCTTGGGTCTTGGTTTCCATAATAATATGCAATATCGACAGCAGAAACCAGAGAAGATGTGTAATAAGACATTCCTTTCTGCCCATCATTTAATGGGAAAAACTCCCCATCTGCGTCAGTAAGATTCAACAAAGCATCTACTGCTTTTATTAAAACGCCGTTTTTATATTCGAAAATCTTTAATGCTGGTTTTTTATTTTGAAGTGCTTCTGCAAAAATTAAAAAAGGATACATGGCATATCTTTGATAGTAGGGACCTTCTGTATAAAATCCGTCAGGAGAAAAAGGAGAATCTACATTTGCTAAAAAACCTGCTTTGCCATCTTTATCAAAAATAAAACCACCATCATTGTCTTTTGCTGTTAAATCTACGTCTTCTTTATTCAAGCCATACAAAGCTCTTTTTACCAATTCTTCATCATCCATAACCAAACCAATCATACCTACAGCCACATTTCCCCAAGTGGAATGGTTGTGAACTCTGTTAAAATATTGTGGTGTTTCTATGGATAAAAAATCTGCATAAGGTCTAAATAATGTTTTGTTTAAATAGTCTGTTTGTTCTTTTGGCAGCCAATTATAAATACAATCATAAGCTTGACTCGTAAAAACCAACCAATTAGAATCATTTAAACACTGCCAGAAAATTTTACCTCTTGCATAACTTCTTGTTTGAGGGTGTCTTGGTAATGTTGGAAACATTTTTGCATATTCCAACAACATATCTCTAATAAAAATGGCATATTTTTCGTCTCCTAAAAGCTGAAATAGTACACCAGCTTTTTGCATGTTTGCATAATTAGCTTTGTGTTGGGTATGTGTGTAACCACCAGCCATATCTTTTGGAATTGGTACATCTATTCCTTTTTTGATTGCTGCATCTACTGTTTCTTTTGTTGCTTTTAAAGTTGCATCAAAAACAGGAATATTACCTAATTTTTCTTTAATTTCTGAAACACTTCTAGTAGTTAATATTAAATTTGGATGCTGGTTTTCATCACCAGAAACTGTTGAATTTTTTTTCTCATTGCAAGAAAAAAAGATCATTAAAACCAATAAAAATGTTTGAAAACTCTTCATTATTTTAAAAATTTGAAAAAAAAGAACCCATAAAAATGAGTTCTTTCTTATTTTAATATGATGTTTTATTAATTCTTAATTAATCTTTTAGAAGCTATAGATTCTCCACTTGTAAGTTTCATCATGTAAACTCCTTTAGATAAAGAAGAAATATTTAAACTGTTATTATTTAATTTTGAGGTACTTAAAACTTTCTTACCTAATAAATTGTAAATCTCTACTTTATTAATTTCTACAGTAGAAGAAATGCTTATAAATTGATTTGCTGGATTTGGATACAGTGAAACTTTAGATGCGAAAACATCATCTATAGAAGCTGTAGAATCTGAAGACACTTTTATTTCATTAGAATAGTTAAATGCCTTATCAACAGAATATATCTTATAGTAAGTTCCTGCAACGTGTGTTTCTGTAAATGATGTGTTTGTGCCAATATAAACAACAGTCCCTGTTAAATTTCCAGTTCCATTGGTAGTGGTGTTGCCAACATTATAGATACCATTTTGGTTTGGGTCATTGTCTGCATTTGGGTCTGTAGCATATTTAATTACTACATAACCACCTCCATCTATACCTGTTGCAGGTGCAGTCCAACTTATGGTTCCAGTTCCAGAATTGTTTACGTAAGTTCCACCAGAAGCAGCATCTGGAGCAGTATTATCATAATCTCCTGCATATACTACAAAATCATCAAAAGAAATTAAAGGTTTATCTACACCTTTATCTCCACCAATTCTTGCTACAGCCCAATTGGAAGCGTCAAAATCTGCACCTGTTGTAACTTTTGCATACGCTTTTGTCCAAGTATTAGCTGCAAAAGTAGTTGCATCTGTTTTGTTTTTTGTTTTACCACTAGAAGTATTATTTAAATAAATTCCTGGTTTTAAATTAGCATCATCTAAGGCAGTTGGAGATTTATAGAAAAATTGAATTGTGTAAGTTGTGTTTGCACTTAATGCGTTTGGAGATGCTGTTGAAGGCGTTTGAAGACGAGCATTGTCTTTATCATTATTAAGTTGTGCTTGTGCAGAAAAATTACCTGTTCTTGCATCTGCTGGTGTATCTAAAATTTTCTCATCAGTTGTTCCTCCAGTACTTGAAATAGACCATGTTGTAGAAGCTGTTCCTTTAGCAGAAGACCCTTGGCTTTTTAAATTACCAGCTGTTTGGTTTTCTAATCCTCCATCCATAATTGGAAACTCTCCAATAACTTGCTGGCTCCAAGTATAGTTCATGCAAAAACAAACTGCCAAGAATGTAAATAGTGTTTTAGAATTTTTTTTAAAAAGTAATGTTGTTTTCATAAAATGATTTTAAGAAGTTAATAAATTAGATTAAAACTTTTATTTAAAACTGGTAAACCAATTTGGTAAACCAAATATACAAATAAAATTCAATTTTCAAAGTATAAGTTAAAATTACTTTAAAAACCTAATTGTTAAACTCTTAATAGTTTAAATTGAGGGTAAAATTGTACAGAAGTTACACAATATCTATTCTTTATTATTTTTGTTGAAGAGCACTAGAACCCACAGATGCTTTTTTAAACCAAACTTCTGCATAACTTCCATTTGCATATTGTTTTGCGATATCACCTTCATAAACCTTAGATCCAGTTTTAACATTCGCCTGATTGTATGCTCCTTGTTTGAAATAATTGATTTCGCCAGCATAAGCTATTTTGCGTTCAACTCCACCACCTTTTTCTCTATTAGCATATGTTTTTTTTACTTGTTCAGGCACATCTGCTCTTGTTCCAAATTCTGTTTTTATTAAACTTTTTGTAAATGTTACAGTTTTATGGTTTTTACTTGTAAAAGTTAAATACATAATTCCTTTATATACGTTAACTTCATAACTAAATTCTTCACCTAAAGCAATCCCATTTTCTGGTTCTTTTGGGTAGGAATTTGCTGAATCTCCAACTACGGAAAAATCATATCCCCAAACTGCTGTAGAATAATCAAACCTTCCAATATTATCGCCTTTTGTATTAATTTCATAGTTCCAAAAAACAGAACCTTTTGTATGATTTGGAAATTTTTTGTAATAAATTTTTAAAGGTTCATTTTCATGACCCTCATCACTATGAATTTGACCAACAACCACAGAATATGCAGAAGCTTTAGTAGCATTACCAGTTGTAGAAACGTGCATTACTTTTAAGGTTCCTGTTAATTTACCTCCAGTTTCTGGTGTCCAGTATTTTTTTTGATGTAATTCTGTTCTGGTGTTGCTTGATGTTTTTGATGTGATTCCAGAATTTGGTGTTTTATATACTACCCAATCTGTTTCTCCATCATTTTGAACGTAGAAAAAACCTTCTTTTTGAAAACCAACTAAATCATTAGACTTTGTTCCATCACCCAAAAGAATTTTCCATTTATGCATAAACGGAATTACATCACTTGGATATTTAATCGCTTTTTTATCTTGATTATTTGAATCAACTTTAGCTTTACTGCTTTTTTGACAAGCAAAAAACGTAAGGAAAACAATACTAAAAAAACTGATTTTTTTCATATTAATACATTAATTTTTGTTTCAAATTTTCTTCAGTTTTTATATTCCCTGAATTGATAAAAGTGTTATTTGATTCTATATTATTTTTTGCTCCCCATAAAATAGAAACAAATTCTACGTTATTATTTTTAAACGTATTGTTATTGATATTTACATTTACAATTCCTCTATGATTTAGCAATATTTTATTCTTTTCTTTTGCACCACAGTTTGTAAAAGTAGAATTAGTTACCAAAAGGTTTCCACCAATAGTAGATTCATCATAACCACCTCTGTAATAATCGATAACGTTTTGATTTACACTTTTAAAGTTACAACCATTTATGGTTAAATATTCTGTATTGTAATCTCCTCTATCATTTGTTTCTTCAGATAATTCTAGTCCGTTTTCACAATTGCTAATTGAAGAACCTTCAAATGTAATTTCCTCAGCAAATGCTTGTTTATAGACTTTTAAGACATAATTAAAATTACTGATTTCACAATAATTAACTTTTAATCTAAAGTGATTTGACATATTATTTTTTAATGTTGCAAAAAGATAGTTGGTATTGTTTCCTTTTAAAATTAAGCTTTCAATTTTAAGTTTCCCAAAAGGTTCTAAGGAGAATAATGGTGTGTCTTTTTCTCCATTGTAAATTATATTAGCTTTTCCATCTCCAGAACTTGTAATAGTAATAGACTTTTTGATAACTAATGGTTTGTTAATTTCAAATAAACCAATTCCTAAGTCTATAATATCTCCATTTTGAGCTGCATCAATTTTTTCTTGAATATCCCCACCATTTAAAACTTTATGTGTTTTAGGTTCTCTCTCTATTTTCTCATCAGAATACCAAGAAGCACCATATTTTGTTTTGTCTAAAATATCTATAGTTATGTTTTCTGTGGATAAAATTGCACCAATTTGATTTGACTTTTCTCTAGATGTTCCCAATAAGTCATTTTTAATTATATCAAAATCGAAACCACTATAAGGTTTTACATCACTAAAACCAGTAATAGGTACAGATATATTTGAACCAATATCAGTTAAGGTTAGTTTTTTTGATATTAGGCCATGAGCATTTTTAATTTCTACACCATTATTATCAATAACATTACTTTTAAAAGTAACACCATCTGCTTTATCGTGTTCAATTATGGGATTTTTATCACCTGTTGAGTTATAAATTACATTATTTACAACCTCTGTTCTTAAAGGTCTTGCAGATCTAATTTCAGATTTTGGTAACACATCTTTTTGTGCTAAATTTTGCCCAACTCCAAATTGAAAAGGCGAGTCTGAATCTACAAACGTATTGTAAGCCACAACAACATCTGTTACTTGATTGTATCTGTTTAAAGGAGATTTTGGAATTCCATTCATTATAGCAATCGGACTTCTAAAATTCTTTCCTTTTATTTTGTAAAAAAGATTATTTGTAACCCAATGACCTGTATTAATAATTCTAATTCCTCCATAATTTTCGTTTTCTCCATCACCAATAAAATAATTACCATCAACAGAAACATAATTACCATGTCTTGTAACAACAGATCCTTCACTTTTGTAAAACACATTGTTTTTAATAATGTTAAAATTGGTTTTACTTGATATAATTTCTACTTCTCCATTACATTCTTCAAACAAATTATTTGCAATTAGTGTATTGCTTGGTGACATTGATGTAAAGCTACTTCCTAACTGAATTGTTTCTCCTCTTGCACCACCTTTTCTTGGTCTTGGTCCAAAATGATTGTTTATGATTTTGTGGTAATTTCTAATACTTTGATTTCCTTTTAAATCTACTCTAAGAGTTGGTCCTCCATTTGTTTTTCCTGCTAAATAACAATTACTAAATTCGTTATGTTTGCCATAAAGTTGTACCCAAAGATTGTCTTGATCTCTCTCTAAATTATTAAAATCTAAAATAACGCAATTGGTAACTTTGCTATTGTTTGCAACTTCTTTAGGGCTGGTTCTAAAGGCAATTACATTTTTTTTAGGAGAATGTCCGTTTCTAAAAAATAAACCTTCTACTTTTAAATAATTTCCACTCATTTCTAAGCTAGAAGTTCCTTCTATAAATACTTTTCCTGGATTTTCTGCCTTTAAAGTAATTGGGTTTTGAAGAGTTCCTTCTCCTACAAATTTTATAGCTACATCTTTATAAATACCATTTTTTAATACAATGTTATCTCCGGCTTTACTATTTTTTAAAGCTTCTTTCAAAGCAGATGTATTATTAACTAAAATTGTATTTTCAGCTTTTTCATTACAGGAAATTAGTAACAATAAGAAGATTATAAAAGTGAAATTTTTAAACATAAATAGTCTTTTAATATTAAAAAATATAGAAATAAAAATTGGTTTACCAATTTGGTTTACCAAATATATGTAGTTAATCTGGATTTAAAAAATTTTAACTCTAGAAACTACATTGTAATAATAAGAATTTACTTTGCAAATTATTAGAAACGGTATTATTATATCCTATAATCGCACTTTAAATGGCCATAATGTTTTTATCTTTATTGTTTAGAATTATAATATAAGATGAAGACTTTTTTAACAGAAGAATTTTTATTACAAAATGATTTTGCAAAAGAACTGTACCATAATTTTGCAAAAAAACTACCAATTATAGATTATCACAATCACTTACCACCCAATGAAATTGCAGCAGACAGACAATTTGAAAATATTACTCAAGTTTGGTTGCATGGAGACCATTACAAATGGCGAGCAATGCGTGCTTTTGGCATAGATGAAAAATACATTACTGGAAATGCTTCTGATAAAGAAAAATTTTTAAAATGGGCAGAAGTAGTGCCTTTTACAATTCGAAATCCATTGTTTCATTGGACGCATTTAGAGTTAAAAGTCCATTTTGGAATTGAAGAAATCTTATCACCCAAAAATGCTGAAGAAATTTATGAGAAAACCTCAAAAATGTTACAGCAAAAAACACATTCTGCTAACGGTTTATTACAATTAATGAATGTAGAATCTTTATGCACTACAGATGATCCTATAGATTCTTTAACACATCATATTGCTATTCAAAAAGATGCTTCTAAAGTAAAAACTTTCCCAACTTTTAGGCCAGATAAAGCTTTTGCAGTAGAAGATGTAAAAAATTATAACAATTATCTCTTAAAATTAGAAACAGCTACTCAAGTATCCATCAATAATTATGAAGAATTACTAATTGCTTTAGAAAACAGAGTTAATTTTTTTAATGAAAATGGTTGTAAATTATCTGACCATGGTTTAGGACAATTGTATTTTTTTGAAACTGAAAAATTTGATATCAATCAACTTTTTAAAAAAATAAAATCACAACAAAACTTAACTTGTGATGAAGTTGCTTTTTTTAAAGCAAAAACAATGATTGCTTTAGGTAAAATGTACCATAAAAAAGGTTGGACAATGCAACTACATTTAGGTGCTATTAGAAATAATAACAAACGCCTGTTAAATAAATTAGGACCAGATACTGGATTTGATTCTATTGGAGATTTTTCTCAGGCTGAAGCTTTAAGCGGTTTTTTAAATATTTTAGATAGTACAAATGAGTTGACAAAAACCATTGTTTATAACTTAAACCCATCAGATAATGAGGTTTTTGCAACTATGGTTGGTAATTTTAATGATGGTACTATAAAAGGGAAAGTTCAATTTGGTGCAGCTTGGTGGTTTCTAGATCAGAAAGATGGTATGGAAAAACAAATTAACACACTTTCTAACCAAGGTTTATTAAGTTGTTTTGTAGGTATGTTAACAGATTCTAGAAGTTTTTTATCTTTTCCTAGGCATGAGTATTTTAGACGAATTTTATGCAATGTTATTGGAACAGATGTAGCCAATGGAGAATTGCCAAATGATATGGATTTCCTTGGAAAAATTGTAAGTGATATTTGTTATTATAATGCTAAAAATTACTTTAATTTCGAATAACTTTTTTAAAAAATTTAATAAAGTTAATTTCTTAATTTATACTGTTAAATCACATAGTTTTAAGTTTGTGAGATTTTTTAATTATTGTTGATAATAAAGTATGCAAAGTTACTTTACATAACATTTTAAAACTTTAGTTGTAAGTGTATCTTTTTTAAATACAATAAAATACAAGCCACTAGGTAGTTGAGAGACGTCTAGCTTTTCATTTTTGAATCTTTTTTTTGTGTCAATTTTTCGTCCAGAATAATCATACATTTCTATGGCATTGTAATTGTCTGAATTGGAATTTTTAAACTCTACTTCTTTGGATGAGGGGTTTGGATATAACAAAATATTCTCTGCTTTTTCTTTTAAAATTTTTATGTCTATATCAACAGAAAGTGTAGTCGGGTTTTCTTCAATACTAAAATCTGCAAATTTTACAATTTCATCCTGTAAATCTTGTGCATTGTTTAAGCTTCTATAAATGCCCCATTTTGGTCTTGCAAAATCGGCTCCATCTTGCCACATATCTTTATTATTATCTGCATAACTTAATATAACTTGACCTGTAGCTATATTTTTAATTTCTAAATGATAACTACCAGAATTGCTAAACTTTATCGTTTCAACAACAGAAACCCAATTGCCTCTAAATAAATCTAAATTTGCCGATTTTAAAGTAGTTTGGTTGGTTGTAGAAGTATGTCTTAATTCCAATCTATCTGGATTCGATTTTCTTAATGTAAAAGAAATCATTGGAATGGAAGCATAAGGACCTCCAACAGATTTTATTTGATGAATATGCGTAAAACTTGAAGTAGGCTTAAAAGTATCAGAAAGTTTAAATTTCCATTTATATTGCACAGTTTCTCCATTTCTTGCAATTAAATTTTCTGGAGATCCACCATAGGTTTTTATTTCATTTCTTTGTCTGTCATTTACCCCAACTTTGCATCGATCATTATCTGGAGAAACATGCAAATGAAATAGAAATACATTTTTATCTAACTGGTTGTCAAAGCTTTCTGTAATGTGTCTGCCAAAGGCTGAATGATTGCAATCTGGAACTTCAACAACATCTCTATTGGGATTAGCAAAAACTGAATTTATCAATTCATACGTATTTCCTGCGCCATTTGCTTCTAAAACAACTTGAGCCGAAATTGCTGTATAAAAGAATACGCATATAAGAGAAATGTAATAATATTTATTCATACTTAAATTGGTTAACCAATTTGGTTTTCCAAAGATACATTAAAAATATATAATGAAATGTTAATTATATCAAATCAAACTGTCTTGGTAACCAAAGTGTTAATTCTGGAAAATAAGTAATTACCAAAAGTACAACAATCATCACTAAAAATAAGGGTAGAAGTGGCCTTACTACTTGCTGAATTTTTAAATTAGCCACACTACACCCAACAAAGAGCACAGAACCAACAGGAGGTGTACACAATCCAATACATAAATTCATAATCATAATAATTCCGAAATGAATTGGATCCATTCCTAAACTAGTTACAATTGGTAAAAAGATGGGAGTAAAAATTAATACTGCAGGAGTCATATCCATAAAAACCCCAACAAATAATAATATTAAATTAATAATGATTAGAATTACAATAGGATTATCACTAATAGCCAATAATGTATTACTAATTTCTTGCGGAATATTTTCATAACTCATTACCCAAGACATCGCAATTGAAGTTGCAATTAAGAGTAAAACTATTGCCGAAGTTTTTACAGTTTCTAACAAAATAGGAGAAATATCTTTCATAGAAATTTCTTTGTAAACAAAACCTAAAACAAGCGTGTAAATTACTGCAATTGCAGAAGCTTCTGTTGCTGTAAAAATTCCTGCTACAATACCTCCAATAACTACTACTAACAGCATTAAACTTGGAAAAGCCGCAATAAATCTTTTAAAAAATTCTTTAAAACTGACTAGCTTATCTGTAGGATATTTTTTGATGATTGAATAGATTAAGGCCACAATCATTAATGATAAACCAATTAATAAACCTGGCACATAACCTGCAATAAATAAGGCAGCAATAGAAACCCCACCACTTGCTAAAGAATACACAATCAATACATTACTTGGTGGAATAATTAAACCTGTAGTTGCACTTGTAATGTTTACAGCAGCACTAAAAGATTTATCATAACCATCTTTTTCCATCATTGGATTCATAAATCCACCAATGGCTGATGCTGCAGCAACAGCAGAACCAGAAATTGCACCAAAAAGCATACAAGAAATAATATTAACAAAAGCCAAACCTCCAGGCAATGGGCCTACAATAGCTTTGGCAAAGTTTATGAGTCGGACTGCGATTCCTCCACGATTCATAATTTGTCCTGCGAGTATAAAAAATGGAATGGCAGATAATGTAAAACTATCTAACGAAGTTGCCATTCTTTGTGCCAAAGTTGTAACAGATGGCAAAAAAGGCATCGCACTTAATAAGGTAAATAATGCTGCTAAACCAATGGCATAAGCAATAGGTACTCTTAAAGATAGGAAAACTAAAAAACTGCAAACTAAAATAAGGACTTCTACTAAATTCATAATTTTATGCTTTTTTTAATTTTCTATTATTGATAAATGTGTGCAAACTATAGTAACAAATTAAGAGTCCAGAAATTGGGACTACCATATAAATAAATCCAAGAGGAATTTCTAAAGTTGCAGAGGTTTGTCCGAATTGAAAACTTAACTGACATAAACGAATTCCGCCAATAACCATTACTGTAAAAGCGAAAAAGAAAGTAGATAAATAGACAATTCCATCAAATAGGTTTTGCTTTTTTGCGACTACTTTTTCTGGAATTAAATCAATTGCCAAGTGCAAATGTTTTCCTGTTGCATACGCTGCTCCTAACAATCCTAGCCAAATTAAAGAAAAGCTCGAAATTTCATCGGTTATGGTACTCGGATTTTTCAAAATAAATCTCGAAAATACTTGCCAAATCACACTAAACAACATTAAGGCTAATATAAAAAGCACTAATTTTTCTAAAATACTATCAATTTTTGCTCTCATTACTGTTTATTTTTAATGGATGAAATTAAAGTTTTCATTTCTGCATTATCTTTAAACAACTCTAAAATTCCTTTGGTTTGTGTTTCAAATGGTGTTTTATCTGGATAAATTACAGTAACACCTGCTTTTTTAACGGCTTCTAAAGATGCTTTTTCAGAAGCTGCCCACAATCTTCTTTGTGCTATGGTGCTCTCTGCAACAGATTCTTCTAACCAAGTTTTTTCTTGGGCACTTAACCTTTTCCAAGTATCAGTTCCAATTAATAAAACGTCAGGTACAGAAGTATGTTCGTCTAAAGAATAAAATTTACAAACTTCGTAATGTTTAGAAGTAAAAAAACTTGGTGGGTTATTTTCTGCACCATCTACAACACCTTGTTGTAAAGCTGTATATAATTCTCCCCAAGAAATGGGTGTTGGAGAACCTCCTAAATCATTTACCATTGCAACTGCCATGTTACTTTTTTGCACTCTAATCTTTTTTCCTATTAAATCATTTGGTGATTTAATAGGGTTTTCTTTCATATAAAAACTTCTACTTCCAGCATCATAAAAAGTCAATCCTCTTAATCTAAATTTTTCTCCTTTCAATAATAAACTTTCACCAATTTCACTATCAAAAACACTAAAAGTATGTGCTTTGTCTCTAAACATATAAGGTACACTAAACACCTTGTATTCTGGAATAAAATTTTCTAAAACAGCTGCTGAAACCTTGGTAATATCTAGACTACCAATTTGCAACAACTCTAAACATTCTCTTTCTCCTCCTAATTGACTACTTGGATAAATATTTACAATAAATTTTCCATTGGATTTTTCTTTAAGTTTTTTGCCTAAAATAACCATAGCTTCATGCACAGGATGTTTGGTATCTAAAGCATGAGCTAAACGTAAAATTTTAACCTCATTTTTAGATTTGCATCCAATAAGTACTATTGAAAAAATGATAAAAAAAAGTGATAAAAAAAGCGTATTTTTTTTCATTTATTGATGTCTTAATTATTTACAATTAGTATAGAAAATTTGTGCATTTTACAAGGAACGTCTAATTCCAATTTCTAAACCTCGTAACTCTGCCAAACCTCTTAAACGCCCAATTCCAGAGTAACCAGGATTTGTTTTTTTCTTTAAGTCGTCTAACATTTTATGTCCATGATCGGGTCTAAAAGGCATTCTTACATCTTGTCTGCCAGCTGCAATTCTTTTTTGTTGTTCCAAAATTAGTGCTTTCATTACTTCATACATATCTACATCGCCCTCTAAGTGGTCTGCTTCATGAAAATTACCTTCATTATCTCTTTTTGTGGCACGTAAATGAATAAAATGAATTCTATCTCCTAAACGTTCTACCATTCCTGCTAAATCGTTATCTGCTCTTACTCCAAAAGACCCTGTACAAAAGGTTAACCCATTATTTGGTGATTTTACTGCATTATAAATATCTACAATATCTTGTTCTGTAGAAACTACTCTTGGTAACCCTAAAATTGGAAAAGGAGGATCATCTGGATGAATGCACATTAAAACACCAGCTTGTTCTGCTGTAGGAATAATTTCTGATAAAAATGAAAACAAATTTGCTTTTAATTCTTTGGGCCCTATACTGTTATAAGTTGCTAAAATGGTATTGAATTCCTCCAAAGAATATCCTTCTTCTGCTCCTGGTAGACCAGCAATAATGTTTCTAATTAATCTTTTTTGATCTTCTTCAGATGCATTTTTCAAAAATTCAGCTGCTTTTTGTTTTTGAGCATCAGTATATTCGTTTTCTGCTCCTGGTCTTTTTAATAGATACAATTCGAATGCAGCAAAAGCAGCTGCTTCAAAACGTAAAGCTGTAGAATTATCTGCAACTTCATAATCTAAATTGGTTCTTGTCCAATCTAAAACAGGCATAAAGTTGTAACATACAATGTCAACTCCACAAGCACCTAAATTCAAAAGCGTTTGTTTGTAGTTTTCAATATATTTTTTATAATCACCAGATTTGGTTTTAATGTTTTCGTGAATTGGCACAGATTCTACAACAGACCAAGTCAAGCCAACACTCTCTATTAAATCTTTTCTTTTGTTAATTTCTTTAATAGTCCAAATTTCTCCATTTGGTATATGATGTAATGCAGAAACAATTCCTGTTGCACCACTTTGTTTTATATCCGACAAAGAAACTGGGTCATTTGGTCCATACCATCTCCAAGTTTGTTCTAAATTATTTCTCATTTTATATTTTAATATTAATGATTTTAAAGTTCTAAATATTTTGCCACGAATTCACGAATTAAAAAATTACCTAATTCTATTATCACAAAAATTTCACAACAGTGCTTCTTCCCTTTGGGAAGAATAAGATGGGATTCTAAACCCCACTATAAGCTGCAAATCCACCATCAATAGGAATTACAATTCCAGTTACAAAGGCTGATGCATCATCACATAAAAACTTAGTTGAACTGATTAAATCATCAGGAGTTCCATAACGTTCCATAGGTGTTTGATCGATAATTTGTTGTCCTCTTTGCGTTAAACTTCCATCTTCATTTGTTAGTAAACTCCTGTTTTGGTCTGTTAAGAAAAATCCTGGAGCCAAAGCATTTACGCGAATACCTACTTTAGAAAAATGAACAGCCAACCATTGTGTAAAATTAGAAATGGCTGCTTTTGCACCACTGTAAGCAGGTATTTTTGTTAATGGAGTAAAAGCGTTCATTGAAGAAATATTCAAAATTGAACAACCTTCACGTCCAACCATATCTGTTGCAAAAACTTGTGTAGGAATTAACGTTCCTAAAAAATTTAAATTAAATGTAAATTCAATTCCTTTTGGATCTAAATCAAAAAAAGTTTTAAAACCTTCTGTTTTATTATTTAAATCTTCCATTTGAAAAAACGGATTAGAGGTCGTGCCTAAAGGATGATTTCCTCCAGCACCATTTACTAGAATGTCTATTTTGCCAAAAGCGTCATTTACTTCTTGTTTTGCATTTACTAAAGAATCTTTTTCTAAAACATTGGCTGCAACTCCAATTGCTTTTCCTCCATTTGTATTAATTTCATCTGCAACTTTATCTGCAGCTTCTTTTCTTAAATCTAAAACAGCAATGTTGTTTCCTTCTCTTGCCAATGCTTTTGCTAAAGTGCTACATAAAACGCCTCCAGCACCAGTTAATACAATTGTTTTACCCATTTTTTGTTTTTTTTAAATGTAATATAATGATACTATTTGTTCTAAATATAATGATACGTAAAAGGAATAATAAAATTCAAACCACTAAATACCAGTTATTTATATTTAAAAATTGAATTCGGAATTCACATTAATTAAAGTTATTTTAATATCAATTTGAAATTGGAAAACATACAATAATATTCCTATTACGAACTCACCCAAATATTAAAATGGCTATTTTTACCTTAGTAAATCACAATTATTTTATGAAAACTAAATATACTATTTTATCTCTTTGTATACTCTTTGTTGGATTTTCAAACACTTTTTTTGGACAAAAAATCCCAGAAATTATCAGCAATAAAAAAGTTAAAAAAGAAAATTATTTACCTAATTTTAGTTTTGCAGGATATCATAATGGAGAAAAAGAAATTCCAACTTCTAAAGGAAAAGTAATTTTAGCAAGCGATTTTGGTGTGACTGCAAATGATGGTTTAGACGATTCTAAAAACTTGATAAAAGCCATAAAAGAAGCCAATAAAATTGATGGTAAAGTAACTTTACAACTACCTGTGGGCAGAATTATTATTAGTGAAATTATTTATTTAGAAAGAAGCAACTTTGTTTTAAGAGGAGCTGGAACTGGAGAAATGGGAACAGAAATTTATTTTCCAAGACCTTTAATCTATGTAAAAGACCCAGAAGATTTACAAGAATTACGTGAATATTTATTAAAATTTGATAAAAGACAACGTGAAAAACAAAATAATATAGATTTGCCTTTTTCGCAATATGCTTGGACAGGTGGTTTTATTTGGACTCGTGTACCAAAAGTAAGAGTAAAATCTTATCTTCAAAAATATGAACAACCTTACAACGTTTTTGCAAATGTTTTAAAAGGAAAACGTGGCGAACATACTTTTACAGTTGCAAATGCTTCAAAACTAAAAAAAGGAGACGTTTTTGTGTTGCAATTGTTTAATAAAGATGGAGAAAAAGGGAGTATTATTTCCGATTTATATCAAAATGAAAAATTGAAAGTTGGTTCACATCATTGGATGTTTCCAGACTTACCCTTAGTAAATCAACAAGTTGTTATTGAGTCTATTAAAGGAAATAAAGTTACCATAAAATCACCTCTGACCATAGATGTTAAACCAAGCTACAAAGCACAACTTTCTGAATGGAAACATTTAAAAGAAGTGGGTATAGAGCATATAAAATTAACTTTTCCAAACGCACCAAGAGTTGCACATCATGTAGAACCTGGTTTTAACGGAATTTATTTAACCCGAGTTTTTAATAGTTGGGTAAAAAATGTAGTGATTGAAAATGCAGATAGTGGAATTTTAACGGAAGAAATAGCTAACACAACCATTAAAAACATCACTACAAAAGGAGCAAATATGGCTCATTATACAGTTGCAATGGCTGGTGTACATAATGTTTTGGCAGAGAATATTAAAGTGTATAATAATGCTGTGCATCCTTTGAGTTTTAATACATTTTCTACCAAAAACGTGTATTTGAATTGCGAAGTTTTTGTAAACCCTATTTTAGACCAACATTCTGGAGCAAATCATCAAAATTTATTTGATAATATTACAGTGCATTTAACGCCAAAAGAAGACAGAAGTTATCCGCTTTTTGCTGGTGGTGGAGCTGGTTATTGGAAACCCTCTCATGGTGCTTTTAGTACTTTTTGGAATATAAATGTAAATGTTTTAGGAACTTTAAATAATGCTTCTCCTATTTTATTAAACGGAATGAAAGATGGGCCTTTTGCACGGTTAATAGGTGTTCATGGCAATCATCAATTTACTATAAATTATGGGCCAAGTTCTTATATAGAAATGACAAACTTTACTCTTGAGAAAATTCCTTCGCTTTATAAATATCAATTGGGCAAAAGATTAAAAAAATAGTTATCTTTCAATAATATTGTTCTTTATTTATGACTAAAAATATTTTTCTTTTATTCTTTTTTTATTCCTTTTTTGGATTTTCTCAATCTAATGAATATCAATTTAAGCACCTATCTACGTTTGAAGGTTTATCGCAAAGTTCTGTAATTGCTATAGAGCAAGATTCGTTTGGACAAATGTGGTTTGGAACCAGAGATGGTTTGAATAAATATGATGGGAATTCTTTTACTGTATATAGAAATACAAGCGATCCTACTTCTATAAATAACAACGATATTTTATCGATTTTAGAAGATTCTGATGGTTTTATTTGGATTGGAACGTATAATGGATTGAATAGATACAACCCAAAAACAGATAGCTTTAAACGTTATTTTCATACAAATGATGGTAATTCTTTAAGCAACAATACCATTTGGACAATTACAGAAATGCAAAATGGAGAAATTTGGTTTGGAACTTCAAACGGACTCTCTATTTACAATAAAACTACGGATTCATTTACGAATGTTTACAATCAAAAGAACAATTTAAAAAGTATTTCTGGAAACGAAATAAGAACAATTTTAGAAGCAAAAAATGGAGATATTTGGGTTGGTACAACTTCAAGTTTAAGTAAGTTTATTGAAAATAAAAACGGATATTTTTCTTTTGAAAATTACATTAATTTTAAAGATGATTACATTCCTTTATATATTCAGGATTTAGTTGAAAATGAGAAGGGAGAAATTCTAATCGCCTCTAAAAAGAATGGCGTTTTATTCTTAAATCCTGTCACTAATAAAATTGAGAATTATTTATCAGAAGAAAACAGCAAACTTGTTTTTAAAGATGTTAGGAATTTGGTTTTCGACAACAAAGAATCACTTTGGATAGGAACATACCAAGGATTAAATGTTTTAGATAATAACAATAAATTATCTGTTTTAAAAAACAAAGAATACGATTCTAAAAGCCTAAGTAAAAATACCATCAAATCTATTTTTAAAGATAAAAAAGGCTCTATTTGGATTGGAACTTATTATGGAGGAATTAATTTTTGGGACGATGCAAATGTGAACTTTACTAATTTTTCGCAAAATAATAGAAATGAAAAATTGAGTTATAATGTAGTTAGTTCCATTCAACATTACAAAAACTTGTTGTTTTTTGGGACTGAAGGTGGAGGAATTACCATTTATAATAAAAACAATAACACCACTAAATTTATCAAACTAAAAGAATATCCTACTTTATCTAATAATAATATTAAATCGCTTTTAGTAGTTGATAAATATTTATTTATTGGTACTTTAGATAGTGGAATTGCAGTTTATGATATTGAAAATAATCGTTTTAAAAACGATTATATTTCAAAAGAAATTTCGGAAAAATTAAAACCTTTAGGAGTTTATGCCATAAAAAAAGGAGTAAATAATTCCATTTGGATTGGAACTTTTGGAGAAGGTATTTTTAAATATAATTTAGATTCTAAAAAGTTTACTTCTTTTAAGAATGATTTAAAAAATGATACTTCTCTAAGCAATAATTTAGTAAGAACCATAACTTTAGACTCTAAATACAATACTTGGGTTGGTACGCAAAGAGGTTTAAATAAAATTGACAATTCGCAAAAAATTACACGTTTTTTTTACAATAACGAAGTGCAATCTGGAGATGATATTACTTCTATCTTTGAAGATATTTCGAATGTAATTTGGGTGGGTACAAAATCTAAAGGACTTTTTAAATACGTTAATAATACCTTTGTTAATGTTCCTTTAAAATTAGAAAATGGGTTTGTAACAACCATTCATAGCATTTTAGAAGACGATAAAAAAAATCTTTGGATTTCTTCCAATGAAGGAATTTTAAAATACAATATCAACACAGAAACAAGTATTGTTTACAACCAAAAAGATGGTGTAGTTAGTAATGAATTTAATGACAATGCTAGTTTAAAAATAAATGCTACACAGTTCTATTTTGGTGGTCCAAATGGAGTTACTTCTTTTAATACCAATTCTTTTATGGTGAATAATTATTCGCCACAAGTATTGATTACAGATTTTAAAGTAAAACAAAACAATGCCAATAAAAAAGAAACTGTTTTAGAAAAAACCACTTTTTTTACAGATAAAATTACGTTGGCTCATAATCAAGGAAACTTTACGCTTCAGTTTGCAATTCCTAATTTTATCAGTTCTAATAACAATAGCTATAAATACCGATTAAAAGGTTTGGAAGAAGAATGGACAACCACTTCTAATAATACAGCTTCTTATACAATTCAAAATTCTGGAGAGTATGTTTTTGAGGTAAAAGGTGCAAATAATGATGGTATTTGGAACAAAAATCCAACCACCATCAACATAAATGTAAAACCTGCTCCTTGGAGAAGTTGGTGGGCGTTTTTGCTATATGCAATTATTATTGCGACTGCTTTGTACTTTTTAATATCTATTCAGCAATCTAAAACACGTTTAAAACACAAGCTAGATTTAGAGCTTTTAGAGAATGAAAAAATTGAAGAAGCAAACAAAGCAAAACTGGAGTTTTTTACCAATATTTCTCATGAATTTAGAACGCCTTTAACTTTAATTTTAGGTCCTTTAAATCAAATTTTACAAGATTATAAAGGCAGTAGTAAAATGTATAAAAAATTATTAGTTGTAGAAAATAGCGGAAAACACTTGTTACAATTAATTAATAGATTAATGGATTTTAGAAAATTAGAAAAAAATCTATATCAACTAGAAACAGCAGAAGGAAACATTGTTAAGTTTTTACAAGAAATTTATTTATCATTTACAGAATATGCCAATGATGGTGATTACGAATATACGTTTCATACTACAGATGATGAGATTCTGGTGTATTATGATCGTTATAAATTAGAGCGTGTTTTTTACAATTTAATTTCGAATGCCTTTAGATATACACCAAAAAATGGTAAAATTTCTATCCGTGTAAAAAAACAAGAAAACAATATTGTAATTTCTGTAGAAGATAATGGAATTGGGATTTCAAAAGAAAATCAAGCAAAGATTTTCGAACGTTTTTTCGAAATAAAAAATGAATCTGCAGCACATAAAAATTACAACAAAGGAACAGGAATTGGTTTGTCTATAGCCAAAAACATTGTAAAACTTCACAGAGGAAAAATTGCTGTTAAAAGTAATAAAAACGAAGAAGGCTCTGTTTTTTCAGTAACATTGCTTTTAGGAAGAGCACATCTTTCTGACGATGAAATTATTAAAGACTTTAAATTTAGTGATGATGTTTCTCAATATGTAATCCAACCAAACAAACCAATTATTTTTGAAGATGAGTTAATAGATGCTATAAACGATAAAGATAAACCAACCATTTTACTGGTAGAAGACAGTAAACCTTTGCGTAAGCTTATGAAAAGTCTTTTAAAAGAAAACTACAATATTTTAGAAGCAGAAAATGGAAAAATAGCCGTAAAAATGGCACAAAAATACTTGCCAAACTTAATTGTGAGTGACGTAATTATGCCAGTTATGGTGGGTACAGAATTGTGTACAGAAATTAAAAACAATATAAAAACGAGTCATATTCCAGTAATTTTATTAACCTCAAGATCTTCGTTAATTTACAAATTAGAAGGTTTAGAAAGTGGCGCAGACGATTATATTAGCAAGCCTTTTGATGTGAATGAGTTTCAAATAAGAATTAAAAATTTGTTACAAACATCTAACAGATTAAAAGAAAAATATGCTGGTGAAAACAACCTGAATCCGAGTGAAGTAATAATTTCTTCTTTAGATGAAAAGTTATACAAAAAAGCGTTGGAAATTGTAGAAAATAATATTTCTAACGAAGCTTTTGATATTCCTTTTTTCTGTTCAGAATTAGGAGTGAGTAGAACCATGTTATTCATTAAAATTAAAGCATGGACCAATTTTACGCCAAACGATTTTATTCAACATTTTAGAATGAAACGTGCAGCACAATTATTAGAACAAGGAAAAATAAATATTTCTGAAGTGAGTTACAAAGTTGGTTTTAAAAACCCAAAGTACTTTAGCAAGTGTTTTTTAAAGAAATATGGAGAAACACCCTCACAGTATGCAAATAAGTTTTCAGATTATTAATTAGTTAACAAACACCATTTTCTACTTTAAATATAAGGTTTTGGATGTTTGAGTACCCTTTTTGGGATTTCTGTAACTTCTATTTCTGCTAATTTTAGTGCATGAAAAAAAACGACGTTAAATTAACCCTACAAGAAATGTTGCTAATGGCAATTATTGTTTTAGGAAGTTTGGCGATGATTTATTTTTTTTAATTTTTAAATCTTATGTTAAAAAAATACTCTTTTATTTTATCGCTTTTGTTCTTTGGTTTTCTTACATCTTGTAAAACCGAAAAAAAGGATGTTTATAATCCAGAAAAAGCGTTGGAAAACAGATATGAAAAACTACTAAACTACATTCCAGATTCTTTGGCATTTCCAAGAAGTTATTCTGTGGTAAAAAATGAAATTAATAAAGTGCCTTCTAAAGATTGGACAAGTGGTTTTTATGCTGGAAATTTATGGCAGATTTATGAATTAACTAAAAATAATCAATACAAAGAATTAGCAAAAAAATGGACTGCTTTTATAGAGAAAGAAAAGTATAATGATAGAACTCATGATATGGGTTTTAAAATTTTTTGCAGTTTTGGGCAAGGTTTAAAGCATGAGGAAAATCAGCATTATAAAGACGTCATTGTAAAAAGTTCGCAAACCTTAATTTCGAGATATAATGATACTGTTGGGAGCATCCGTTCTTGGGATTTTAACAAAAAAAGATGGGATTTTCCTGTAATTATAGACAATATGATGAATTTAGAAATGCTTTTCGAGGCTACAAAAATTTCTAAAGATTCCACGTTTCATAAAATTGCTGTAAAACATGCAAATACTACTTTAAAAAATCATTTTAGATCAGATAATAGCTGTTTTCATGTGGTAGATTACAATCCTACAAATGGCGAAATCAGAATGAAAGTGACACACCAAGGTTTTAATGATGATTCAGTTTGGGCAAGAGGACAAGGTTGGGCCATTTATGGTTACACAATGACTTACAGATATACAAAAGACGAGAACTATTTGGCACAAGCAGAATCCACTGCAAATTTCTATTTGAATCATAAAAATTTACCAAAAGATGGCATTCCTTATTGGGATTTCGAAGATCCTGCAATACCAAATGCACCAAGAGATGTTTCTGCAGCAACTGTAATTTCTTCTGCAATGGTTGAGTTGTATCAATATACTAAAAATGAAAAATATTTAGACTACAGCAAAAAGGTAATCAACTCGTTAAAAAGTGAGGAATATATTTTAGAACCTACAATTAAAGCCCCATTTATATTAAAACACAGTACAGGTAATTGGCCTAAAAAAGACGAAATGGATGAGCCTATCGTTTATGGCGATTATTACTTTTTAGAAACTTTATTACGTTTGGATAATTTGAATAGATAAAGAGTTTCTCCTGCAAGGTCTTTTTTTTGACTTTGTAGGTATATAATAAACAACTAAAAAACACCTACAAGGTTTTTGAAACCTTGCAGGATTATAACAGAGATAAATATTATCAAAATATATGAAAACTAAACACTTAATCCAACCAAAATTATCAAACCTTATTCTCTTTTTTAGTTTGATATTCTTTTCTTTTTCTTGTAATTCTGATGAAAATACAACTACATCATCAGAAAGAACAAAAACCAACATCAACAAAAATTGGTTGTATTTAGAAAACGATACTCAAAATATTTCTGATGCGTTAAATATGGACAATTGGCAAGAAATAAACTTACCTCATTCTTGGAATAGTTTAGATGCTACAGATGTTGTGCCTGGTTACAGAAGAAGTGGAAGTTGGTACAAAAAAGAGGTGGAAATTTCTAACATCAACTCAAATGAGATTTACGAATTGTATTTTGAAGGCGTAAATATTACTTCAGAAATATTTGTAAATGGAAACAAAGTAGGCAGTCATATTGGAGGTTATATTGGTTTTACCATTGATATTTCTGGTGAAATAAAAGCTGGAAAGAACGAGATTGTAGTTAGAGCAGATAATAGTTACGATCCAGAAATCATTCCATCACAAAAAAGTGATTTCTTTATTTTTGGTGGAATTACAAGAGACGTTTGGTTGCAAACAAAACCCAAAGCACACCTAGCAAATCTAAAATATACAACACCAAAAGTATCTAATGAAAATGCAACTTTAAAAGGAACAGTTGCTGTTGTAAATGGAGATGATTCATCAAAAGTAAAAGTGGCTTTATTAGATGCTGATGGAAAAACAGTTGTAGAAAAAGAATTTTCAGTTACTGATAATTCAGCAAAAATAATTTTTGATAATATTTCGAATCCTAAATTATGGGATACAGAAAACCCTAATTTATATACCATTGAAGTGGCTCTTTTATCAAAAGAAAAAACGATAGATAAAATTTCTGATAAAGTTGGTTTTAGATGGTTTGAATTTAAAGAATATGGAGCTTTCTTTTTAAACGGAAAACGCTTGTTGTTAAGAGGAACTCATAGGCATGAAGAACATGCTGGAGTTGGTGCTGCAATGACAAATGCCCAACACAGAGCAGATATGGAACTCATTAAAGAAATGGGCACCAACTTTGTACGTTTGGCACATTATCCACAAGATCCAGAAATTTACAAAGCTTGTGACGAGTTGGGTTTATTGGTTTGGGACGAATTACCTTGGTGTAGAGGTGGTGTTGGAAACGATAATTGGAAAGAAAACACTAAAAATATGTTAACAGAAATTATCGCTCAAAATTACAACAGACCAAGTATAGTAATTTGGTCTTTAGGTAACGAAATGTATTGGTTGCCAGATTTTGAAGATGGTGGAAATAAGACAAAATTGAGTGCCTTTTTATCAGAAATTAACGATTTAGCGCACAAATTAGATCCAACAAGAAAAACAGCTATCAGAAAATATTATGAAGGTGCAGATATTGTAGATGTTTTTTCGCCATCCATTTGGTCTGGTTGGTATTCTGGTTCTTATAAAAGTTACCAAAAAGCGATTGATCAATATAAAAAGGAATACAAATCTTTCTTGCATGCAGAATATGGAGGTTCCAGTCATGTTGGTAGGCATACTGAAAATCCAATTACTGGAGAAGGAAAAATACAAGCTGATGGTTGGGAAGAAGCTATTGTGCAAACAGATGTTGCCAACATTGCTCAAATAGGAGATTGGAGCGAAAATTACATTGTAGATTTATTTGATTGGCATTTAAGAATTTCGGAAAATGACGACACTTTTGTGGGTAATGTGCAATGGGCTTTTAAAGATTTTGGTACGCCTTTAAGACCAGAAAATGCGATTCCTTATATGAATCAGAAAGGTTTGGTAGACAGAGCTGGAAACAAAAAAGATGCCTTTTATGTGTTTAAAAGTTACTGGAGTAAAGAGCCTTTTACCTACATAGAATCTCATACGTGGACAGAAAGACAAGGCCCAAAAGGTTTGGCGAGAGATATAAGCGTATATAGTAATTGCCCAGAAGTAGAATTGTCTTTAAATGGAAAAAGTTTAGGAACAAAAATGAGAAATACCAAAGATTTTCCTGCTGCAGGTTTAAATTGGAATTTACAATTTAAAGAAGGTGAAAACATATTAATTTCTAAAGGAAAAACTTCGGATGGAAAAACTGTAAAAGACGAATTAAAAATTAATTACAGATTTACCAAAAACGGAAAAGCAAAAGGCTTAAAACTATCTTACAAAGAGTTAGAAAACGGAAACTATTTAGTAACTGCAATTGCACATGATGCTAAAGGTTTACGTTGCTTAGATTACGAAGACAGAGTGTATTTCCAATGTATGTCTGGAGGAGAAACCATGAAAAGTTTAGGAACACCAACAGGAAGTGAATCTATAGAAATGGCTAATGGAAAAGCGTCTATAGAAGTAAAAAGAAACTCAAAAGACAGACCTTTAGTAATGATGGTTTTAAACCAAAGTTTTAAAGGAACGTATTTAACTATTGAGTAGTTTAATTGATTATTAAAACGTTGAAATCCCATTCTTATAAATAAGTTTGGGATTTTAATTTCTAACTAGGTGTATAAAATTATCTAGTTGAGCGCAGTCGAAACCTAAATCCCTCTTAAAAATGAAAGAAACACTCTACTTTATATGTTTTGTTATAATACTTTCCAGTTGTAAAAAAGAACATAAATTCAATGTAATTGAAGCTGAAAAAGGACGTGTTTTAAAAAATGCTGAACAATTTCTAACTTCGAAACCAATAACAGTTACTGCAAATATTGCTAAAAGAAGTGCAGGAAACCAACATGACTTTTATTCTGAAGGTGATTACTGGTGGCCAAATCCAAAAGATTTAGAAGGCGCTTACATCAGAAAAGATGGATTGACAAATCCTGATAATTTTACAGCACATAGAAAAGCAATGATTCGTTTGTGCAACATTGCTGGAAGTTTGGGATCTGCTTACAAAATTACAAATGATGAAAAATATGTAGAAGCTTTGCTTCCGCATTTAAAAGCTTGGTTTGTAAATGAGGAAACCAAAATGAATCCAAATTTATTATATGCACAAGCCATAAAAGGTAAAGTTACAGGACGTGGAATTGGCATTATTGATACACTTCATTTAATAGAAGTGGCTTTGGCAATTAAAGCGATTGAAAACTCAAAAACAATAGATACAAATGATTTAATAGCGATTAAAAATTGGTTTGCAGAATATTTGAACTGGCTAACAACGCATAAATTTGGCGAAAAAGAAAAAAATAATGGCAATAATCATAGTACTTGTTGGGGGTTGCAAGTGGCTGTTTTTGCGTATTTGGTTGATGATAAAAATCAATTAGAAAATTGTAGAAATTTTTATAAAAATACATTATTACCCAGTCAAATGGCTTTAGATGGTAGTTTTCCAAAAGAAACTGCAAGAACAAAACCTTATGGATATTCTTTATTCAATTTAGATGCTATGGTTAGTTTGGTGCAGCTTTTATCAACAGAAAATGAGAACCTTTTCAATTACAAAACCAAAGATGGAAAAAGCATTCAATTAGGAATGAAATTTTTATATCCATTTATTAAAAATAAAGAAGATTGGCCTTATCAAAAAGATGTAATGTATTGGAACAATTGGCCTATAAAACAAGCCTCACTATTGTTTATAGGTTTAAACTCTAATGAAGAAAAGTACTTAGAACTCTGGAAATCATTAAAATATGATGAAAATACTCCAGAAATTGTAAGAAATACCATTGTTAAGAATCCTGTTTTGTGGGTAAAATAATTTTAATTGTACAAAGTTTAATTTTTAAAAAACTGTAATTGTACAAATCCTGTAGAATAATTGTTCTAAAATTGTAAATATTTTTTTCTAGTTAAAAATCTGGTTAACCATTATTGTATCTAGTAACTTTAGCTTTTATCACTATAAAATCAACACTTTACAAATACTTTTGCTGAACTTTTAATTGCCTAATTCTACCTATTTTGAAAAAGCAAAACGTAATTAAATTTTACGTCAGGCATTTTTTTTATAACCTTAAAACTTTTTTAAAATGAAAACAAACACAAAATTTACAGCTTTGATGGCCACATTATTTTTAATTGTATTCTCTTTCTCTTCATGTACAACAGAAGAATTAAATGAAATAGATACTGATGTTATAAATACCAACGAATTACAAGAGAATGAAATTTTAAGCAAATGTTCCAAAAAACCTTATGCTTGGTTACAAGGTAAATATGGCACAAACAATGTTAACTGGAAAGTGCAATACCCAAGTGGTTCTTCTGCAAAAACAGCTTACAGATGGAAATCTCCATCTCCATATTTTAAAGATATTTCTTCAAGTAGATTTGAAATGGTAGGAAGTTCTTGTAATAGATTGCGTTTTAGAGTTGATGGAGATGATCCTACTTCAGGAAATTCGCCAAATCCAAGATGTGAACTAAGAGAGCGTACCAAAAAGAAATCAGGTTCAAACGCTGATAAAGATGCAGGTTGGAACACTAATAGAAGCGACTATAAAGAGCTAATTTTTAAAGCAAAAGTAACTGCTGCACCTTCTAGCAGTGGATCTAGTTTAGTAATTGCACAAGTTCATTCTGGTGGAAAAGGAGGAAGTGATACAGCAGTTATAAAAGTTAAAAAATCTAACGGAAAATTTAAATTATTACTTTCTGGTGGGGGTATTTCTGGTGATGTTACTTTAGATTCTGATTTAAAAATTAATAGTGAAATTTTTAATATTACAATGCGTGTTTGGAGTAATAAGGTTAGAGTAAAACATAATGGTACTTGGAAAAACAATGGGAAATCTATACAGTCTGCTTATAGAACATCTACCACATATTTTAAAGCAGGAACTTATTTACTTAGTGCAAATAATAATGAACAGGGTAAAGTTGAATTTTATGATCTAAAATTAAATAAATACGAGAGTTATTAATTAAAAAGAGCCTAGACACTTTTATTTTGTGTTTAGGCTTTTAAATTTAATTGTTTAGCTTTTTAGTTAAAGTTTTTTTTGACTAAACTCTGAAATGCAAAAAAAATAACTTATTTTAATTAAACACTAATTTAGTGTTTTCTATTAGGTGTTGACAACTGTTGTTTATTTTCGTTTTTATTTGATATTTTCAAACTCAATTTTATTCCAATTAATAAACCAATTCCATAAATAAATAATAAAATACTTTCTTTGTCAAACTTCTGATGAAAAACTCCAGTAAAAAGAATATTAATAATTCCAGAAATTATAAACCAATACCCTATAAATTGGAAAAAATTCAAGATTTTTGATGAATTTAAAGAAAGAGGATTTTCATTCCAATTAGGTTTTTTGAATTCAATTCCGAACCAACCCCAAAATTTAGTTATAAATACTAAAAATAAAATTACAAAGACAAGAATCATAATACTCATACCTAATATTTCAGAGTTACTTAAAAAATCTAAATCTTCTCTAACTTTAAACAGAATTAAAGGTAAAATGCTTGTCAGTAAAATTAGAAAACTTTTGATTTTTCCTATTTTATTCCAATTTTTTATTTTGGTTTTGTAAAATATGATTGAAGAATATTTTTTAATACCGATTTTTTTCAGCTTTTCAAATTTTGAGTGAGTAATTAGTTGCTAACTCATATTATAACAACTAAATAACCAAAAATACAAAAACTATAAAAAAAAGTTTAAAGTAATTATAAAAAAAAACCTTTTAAGTTTTTAAATAGAAATAAATCTAACATAAGAACGTAAAGGGTTTATAATTTTAAATAAAAAGTTTACTCTTTTTTCAACCCAATGCTACCAATCTCATTATTTTCTTTTAATAATGGCGATTTTTTACTCGGTATAAACAATGTATCATCATCCCATTTTGGGTTTTTGTATAAGACATTTTCCTTTTTTGCACCTTTACTAACTTTTACAAAACCACTATCATGTAATAAACAATTTTTTATAAAGTTGAATCTCCCTTTTAATTCTACAGGCGTTTTTATACGATAACTATTGTCAAAAACTGTATTTGTAATTTCTACTGCATGAATTCCGTTTGTTTTTAAAATTTTACCTTTTTCTTGATTAAAAACTTCACTAAAAACACAGTTTTTGATAACTAATTTTCCTCCAGGAATATCTTCTGCAGGCGTTTTTCTAATATAATTTACAGCTGCTTCTTCAATATTTTTAAAAACAGTATTTTCTAAAAGAATAACATTAGCATTATAAAAACCCATAATATCTTTATCATAAGATAAGTTTAAGCCTCTGTAACTATTCTCAAATCGAGAATTTTTAAAACTTAAAGTATCTGCTTTTGTGCCATTATACGCTTTAAATATTGACCCTCCATCTTTATTTGTAAAGTTTATAAAAACTACATTGTCTACAAATAAATTATAGAGACCACTTTCTTTTTTGTCTGGAGATACAATTGCGTATTTAGGACTAGAATTTTCGCCATCTATAATTACATTACTTAAATTTAAATGGGCGCCTTCGTTTAAACGAAATAAATAGGTAAAGGATTTATTCAAATCTTTTTTTACGGATAGGATAGAAGCACCACCTTTGTCTCCAATTATAGAAATTTTATTAGAAATTTTAATACTTTTTTCTAAAATATATTCTCCTGTTTTTAAGCGAATAATAGAGCCTGGTGTAGCTTTACTTACTGCTTTTCTTAATGTTTCTAGACCTGGTTCTACAGTAATTTCTTTAGGTTTTATAGCAGGTGTAACAATTTTTGGTTTCCAACCTGGACCTGCTCTTAATAATAGAGCTTTTGGTAGTTTTTTTGCATCTAAATTAAATGCACCAACATTATAAGTACTTCTAATAGTTTTGGTAATATCTTCTTGTGGACTTTTATCGTTTTTAGAAGCAATTAATAAATCAGCATTGTTGGCAGTAGGTATTGGAAAACTTTGAATTTCTTTCCAGTTTATTTTGGCGGTTTTAAAACCTTTTTCGCTACTCCCTTTTGCATCTATATAATTATTTTTAAAGTTGATATCAGAAGATTCATCAACAAAAATTACATTTTCTGTAGATGTATTATGATATACTAAGTTGTTCGAAAAATTTACGTTCTTAGGCGCTAAACTTTTCTCATCATCTTTACCTTCTCCAAAAGAAATAGGACCAGAATTGATAATAGTATTGTTCTGGATATCTACATTTTTAACCTGTTCGTATCTATTAAGTGGTGAATTTGGTACTCCATTCATTAACACAATTGGACCTCTGTAACCATCTCCTTTTAAACCAATCATTAAGTTATTTCTAATGATATGCCCAGAATTTATAACTCTAATTCCACCAGTTTTGGCAACATTATTTCCTAAAAAAACGTTTCTTTCTACCAAAGCATTATCTCCATGTCTTAAGGTCAAAGCACCTTTGCTACCTACAAATAAATTGTCTCTAAAAATATTATCTCCAGATTTGTTAGAAATAATTTCTATTTCTCCATCACAACCTGCAAAAACATTTCTTTCTACTAAAGTTTTAGAAGATTTTTTAGAGTTTGTACTGGTTCCTATTCTTATGGTTTCTCCACCATTAATACCTAATTCTGGTCTTGCACCAAATAAATTATTATCTATTTTATGATTATTTTCTATATGTTCTTCGCCTTTTAGCCAAACTACTAAAGTAGTTCCAGGACTTAATTTTCCTGTAAAATTATTATGATCTACTCTGTTATTTTTTCCCCAAATATCTACCCAATGATCTTTAATTCCGTCTTTTACATTGTAATAAGAAATGGTAGAATTTGTAAAACGACAATGATTTGCAAAAGTTTTAGAATTTTTTCGAAACTGAACCACAGAGTTGTAAGAAGAATCACCATCTTTAAACCACAAACCACTTACAATTACATATTCTCCATAAATATTTAAGGTAGAATTTCCAGAAATAATTACTTCTCCTGGTGTTTCTGCTTTTACTATAATTGGAGCATCTTCTGTTCCATTTCCATAAGCGTTTAGTTTTACATCTTTCCAAATTCCGTTTTTTAAAACGATTATTGTTCCATGTTTTGCAGCTTTTATAGCACTATTATAAGCTGTAATATTGGAAACTAAAACCTCTTGGGCATTTGCAAGAATTGAAAGAGTTATTATGAATAAGAAAACTATTTTTTTCATGAAAATGATTTTATATATTATGATATTACTAATTTAATCAAAAAGCGAACCAATTGTGTCATTTCCAATTTCTGAAAGTTTAATTATAAATTATTTTGAACCTAAAAAGTACTTTTTAAGATGTAAAAGGAATAATTTACAATTAAAAAATTGGTTTACCAATTTGGTAAACCAAATATATAAAAGTTATTTTAAATTTAAGAATAGATGTAAAGAATTAATAGAAATAAAAAACCTCGAAATTACAATTTCGAGGTTTTAAAAAATTTTAAATTTTTGTTTGATTTAAAAATTGTAATTCAAACCAAATAGCCAAAAAGATTGTAATTTGTTATCAGCAGCATCTAAAGCTACTCCCTGAGAATTTGCAGCCTCTTGTTTATTGTCTCTTAAACCAAATTCGAAACCTAAACCTATACCTTTCCAAATTGTGTACCCAAAAGAGTTTGTCCAAGTCCAATTAGATAAATTAGAATCTTTATAACTTTGGAAAACAGATAAGTTAGATTTTACACTAATTTTGTTGTAGCTAGCAGTATAATCTGCCACAACTTTAGCACCAGGAGAAGAACTAAAAATATTTTCTCCTTTTGCAAAAACAACATTATAGTTGGCTGGGTGTATAACTACAACTAATCTTTCTGTTGGTGTCCAAGTAAAACCAATACCAAGATCTAAAAATCCAGGGTTATTAAAATTATCTATAATCGTGGTTCTATATTCTCCTAAAGCAGATAAAGCCCATTTTTTGTTTAATCTTTTACCATATAAAGAAGAAATTGTAAAAACATCTGATGCAGTTTCAAAATCTTCATCTCCAGAAACAGATTTATCATCTAATTTAACCCAACCTAAATTAATTGCTGCAGAGTTTCTCCAGAAAAAATCATCTTCAATTAAATTGGCAAAACCATTAACTGTAATACCAATATTACCTGCAGAAGCATTTGGTGCGTTTCTAGAATACCAATTATTAAAACCAGATAAACTAGCTCCAATTGTACCAAAAGCCCCTTTTCTCCAACCAGGAAGTGCATCTATTTTTGCTTGTAAGCTTTTAGCTTCTCCTTCTAATTTAGAAATTTCTCCTTTTTTTTCTTTTAATTCTTTTTTTAGTTCTTCTGATGTTTGTGCGTTTACAGAAAAACTAATACATACCAATAAAAATAAGATTGATAATTTTTTCATTTTAATATAATTTTGTTTTAAGCGTGCAAAAATACACTTTTCTTTCTTAGACAATAAAAGTTTTAATAAGTCACTTTTTGATGAAAACTATAATTAACACCTAAACCAAATAGCTGTCTAAATTGGATTCTACTTGAAGAATTATCATCCATAATAGTATGAAAGGTCATTTGCATTTTTATATGCTTATTTACTTTAAATCTAATATTGGTTTGATAATCGATATCTACATTGCCAACATTGGCTAAATAATCAGAATAAAGGGTTAAAATATTTTCCATTTCTACATTTTCCATTAAAGATAATTTATAGTAGCCAGATAAATTAAAACCCAAACCAAAGGCAGTATTTCTTCCTTCCTCTACACCAAATTTACCTGAAAAGAAATCATTAACAAAAGTGTATCTAGCAGTTGCAGGAGCTATGTTTATATTTAAATTATCCGATTTTTTCCATAACATTCCAGGACCAAAAGTTAAATAAGCTGGAGAGAAAAATTCTGAAACTAATGTTTTAGGTTCCGTTTTATAATTAAAACCTTTTGTATACTGAGTTCTAAAGTTACCAATAAAAGAGAAAAACCAATACGTAGTTGTTTTTATACCTAATAAGGTATTAAATTCAAATCGATCATCTGTTTTTCTAAAACCTTTGTCACCAATATGACTTAAACCATAACCAGTTATTATTCTACTATCCCAGTTAACATTTTCTTTTTTGTAATTAAAATCATAATTAATATTGATGTTTCCTGCAACTGTATTTTGTCCACCAGAAGCCCAATTAGAAAAAGAAGATTGGTTAAAAATAAATGCAAATCTTCCGTGAATTTTCCATTTAGGGGTAGGTAATGTATCTTTTTTCTTTTTTTGAGAATAAAAGAGCGTAGTAGAAAAAAATAATAAAAGAAGTAAAAGTCTTCTCATCTTTAAAATTATCAGACAAAAGTAATCATATCTACAAAGTAATAAAACTATTTTTTAGATTTGTAAAGAGGTACAGTAGAACAAGCTTCTCCAAACATAATAGACTTTACAATAGGTTGTAATTTTGCTATTAAAAAAGAAAAAGCAGCATTTGGTATAGGTTTATTAGCACAACCTTTTATAATTACTGGAGCGTCTGTAAAATCTCTAAAATCTACAAATTCTAACAATTCTTGATACAAAACAGTTTCTAACAATTCTAAATTTCCGATAACAACTTTGTTTGCGAAAGGAGTTAACTCTGAAGCCACCAACATAAATGCCCAAGAAGGAATAATAGCATCTACAGAACAAGTAATTGCTACAAATTTATTTTTGTATTGGGACCAGTCATGGTTTTTAACCAACACTCTAAAATCTCTTTCTTTTAAAATAAGTTCTTGAAACAACCAGTCTTTAATATCAAACAATACTCTTTCTCCTTCAGGATAAATTTCCTCAAGATCAAAGGTTTTTAGTTTGCTACTTGATACTCTATTTATAATTTCTTCTGCCATTTTTTATAATTAGTTTCAAAGTTTCAAAGTTGAGATTTCTCCTATCGTCGAAATGACAGTCATTAGAATTTTTTAGTTTTGAATACTGAATACTGCCAACTAACTTTAAAGCATTCCTAATTCTAACTTCGCTTCTTCACTCATCATTTCTTGAGTCCAAGTTGGGTCGAAAGTAATTTCTACTTCACACTCATTAATTTCTTTCAAAGATTTTACTTTATCTTCTACATCTCTTGGCAAACTTTCTGCAACTGGACAGTTAGGAGATGTTAAAGTCATTAATATTTTTGCGTTGTTTTCATCAGAAACAAAAACATCGTAAATTAAACCCAATTCGTAAATATCTACTGGAATTTCTGGATCGTAAATGGTTTTTAAAACCCTTACAATTTTATCTCCTATTTCTTCTAATTCTTTATCTGTCATTTTTAAAATCTTAATTTGTTAACCTAGTTTGTTGTGCAATGGCATACATTTTAATATGCTTAATCATAGACACCAAACCATTTGCTCTTGTTGGCGATAAATGTTCTTTCAATCCAATTTCATCAATAAAATCTGTATTGGCAGTTAATATATCTCCTGGTTTTTGATTCGAATAAACGCGCAACAACAATGCCACAATTCCTTTTGTTAAAATGGCATCACTATCTGCAGAAAATTTTACCTTATCATTATCTAATTCAGAAAATAACCAAACTTTAGATTGGCAACCTTTAATTAAATTTTCATCCAATTTGTTTTTATCATCAATAATAGGTAAAGATTTTCCAAGTTCTATAATGTATTCATAACGTTCCATCCAATCATCAAACATAGAAAACTCGTCAATAATTTCTTCTTGTATTTCTTTGATAGTCATTTTTAAAACTTATTTTTGCGGTTTACAAAAAGCTTTTTGCAATTATCGTGCAAAATTACGCATAAAATATAAGAAATGAGTAAATTATTAGCAGTTGGTACAGTAGCTTTTGATGCTATTGAAACTCCATTTGGTAAAACTGATAAAATATTAGGTGGTTCTGGAACTTTTGTTGGTTTAGCAGCATCTCAATTTGGAGTAGAAACAGGAGTTGTTTCTGTGGTTGGAGGAGATTTTCCAGAGTCTTATTTAAAAATGATGAATTCTAAAGGGATTAATACTGATGGAATTGAAGTTGATAAAAACGGAAAAACATTTTTCTGGAGCGGAAAATATCATAATGATATGAATTCGAGAGACACTTTAATAACAGAATTAAATGTGTTAGAAACCTTTACACCAGTTGTGCCAGAAAGTTTTAAAGATGCAGGCATTGTTATGTTGGGTAATTTACATCCGTTAACACAAGCATCTGTTTTAGATCAAATGAACAAAAGACCAAAATTAGTTGTTTTAGATACAATGAATTTTTGGATGGACATTGCTTTAGCAGATTTGCATACTGTTTTAAAAAGAGTAGATGTAATTACCATTAATGATGAAGAAGCGCGCCAATTATCAGGAGAATATTCTTTGGTAAATGCAGCTAAGAAAATTCATGAAATGGGGCCAAAATATGTGGTGATTAAAAAAGGAGAACATGGAGCTTTATTGTTTAATGAAGGAAATATGTTTTTTGCACCAGCTTTACCATTGGCAGAGGTTTTTGATCCAACAGGAGCAGGAGATACATTTGCAGGAGGTTTTTGCGGCTATTTAGCAAAAACAGAAGATATTTCTTTTGAGAATATGAAAAATGCCATTATTTACGGTTCTAATTTAGCATCGTTTTGTGTAGAAAAGTTTGGTACAGAACGCATGCAAGAGCTTACAAAAGAAGAAGTTAAAAAGCGATTACAAGCTTTTAAAGAATTAACACAATTTGACATAAAAATGTCTTAATTTTAATCCGCGGTTTTTTGCTGCGGATTTTTTTTTTTACAACAACACAACAATAAATACAAAATACCAATGAGTGACGCTATTAAACACGAATGTGGAATTGCACTTGTTCGATTAAAAAAACCTCTACAATTTTATAAAGATAAATACGGTTCTGCTTTTTACGGAATTAATAAAATGTATTTATTAATGGAAAAACAGCACAATCGTGGTCAAGATGGAGCTGGTTTTGCAAGTGTAAAATTTAATGTAGAACCAGGTACAAGATATGTAAGTAGAGTTCGCTCTAACCAATCACAGCCAATTCAAGATATTTTTGCACAAATAAACGAACGTTTAAATGGTGTTTTAGAGCAAAATCCTGATAAAAAAGACGATGTAAAATGGCAAGAAGAAAATATGCCATACATTGGAAATCTATTTTTAGGTCATGTACGTTATGGAACTTTTGGTAAAAATAGTATAGAAAGTGTGCATCCGTTTTTGCGTCAAAGTAACTGGAAACATAAAAATTTAATTGTTGCTGGTAATTTTAATATGACAAACTCTAACCAAATGTTACAAGAATTGGTAGAGTTGGGTCAGCATCCAAAAGAGTTTACAGATACTGTAACTGTTATGGAAAAAATTGGCCATTTTTTAGAAGATGAAGTTGGTAAATTGTATCAAAAAGCAAAGAAAAAAGGATTTAATAAAAAAGATGCATCACCTTACATAGAAGAAAAATTAAGCTTAAAAAAAGTATTAAAAAGATCTTCTAAAAATTGGGATGGTGGTTATGCTATGGCTGGTTTAGTTGGTCATGGAGATGCTTTTGTATTACGTGATCCTAATGGAATTAGACCTACCTATTTTTACGAAGATGATGAGGTTGTAGTAGTTGCATCAGAAAGACCAGTAATTCAAACTGTGTTTAATGTGCCTATCGAAAAAGTGAAAGAATTAGATAGAGGGCATGCTTTAATCATTAAAAAAAATGGGCAAACCTCTATTAAATTAGTAAACGAACCACAAGAAAAATTATCTTGTTCTTTTGAGCGTATTTATTTCTCAAGAGGTAGTGATGCTTCCATTTATGAAGAGCGTAAAAATTTAGGAAAATATGTGTTTCCTCAAATCTTAAAATCGATAGATTCCGATATTTCTAACACAGTATTTTCTTACATACCCAATACAGCAGAAACCTCATTTTATGGAATGACAGAAGCTGCAGAAGATCTTCTTAATCAGCAAAAAACTGAAAAAATATTAGCTGGAGGGAAAAATTTATCAGCAGAAAAGGTTACAGAAATTTTGTCTGAAAGACCTCGTTTTGAAAAAATTGCGATTAAAGACGCAAAACTAAGAACTTTTATTGCAGATGATAATAGTAGAGACGATTTGGTAGAACACGTTTACGATATTACTTATGGTGTTGTAAAACCTACTGATAACCTTGTTATTATTGATGATAGTATTGTAAGAGGTACTACTTTAAAGAAAAGTATCATCAGAATTTTAGATAGATTAAACCCTAAAAAAATAGTGGTGGTTTCTTCTGCTCCTCAAATTCGCTATCCAGATTGTTACGGAATTGATATGGCAAGAATTGATGCTTTTATTGCTTTTAAAGCTGCAATAGAGTTGTTAAAAGAAACCAATCAATACAATATTGTAGACGAAGTTTACAAACAGTGTAAAGCACAACAATCTAAAGAAGATAGCGAGATTGTAAATTATGTAAAAGGGATTTATAAACCATTTGCTGCTGAGCAAATTTCTGACAAAATCGCTCAAATGTTAAAAACAGAGGATATTAAAGCAGAGGTTGAGGTTATTTATCAATCTATAGAAGGCTTGCACAAAGCATGTCCAGATAATTTAGGAGATTGGTATTTTACAGGAAATTATCCAACACCAGGAGGAATGCGAGTTGTAAACCAAGCATTCATCAACTTTTACGAAGGAAATGACAAAAGAGCTTATTAATAAGCTCTTTTTTTTATCTTTAGCAAATGAGATTTTATTTGCAAATTTTATTCATTTTTATCTTTGGATTAAATTTCTACGCGCAAAATTCTAAAATAGAGTATTTTAAAATTGATAGTGATAAATCTACAATTGATAAGCAATATGTTTTTAGTGAAAAATCTTTTTTGTCTGATATCGATTTTGTTTTAAAAAACGATACTGTTTTTAAATCATACCACAAACCTTTTGTTAATTTAGGCATCTATAACAAACGTCATTGGATTAAAATTCCTCTTTATAATAATTCTAAAATTACTGATTTTGTTTATGAATTTAACCAAACCAATATAGATTCTATTACGCTGTATTTGGTTAAAAATAAAAGAGTTTTAAAGCAATTTAAACCAAAAGGACTTCATTTTGAGAAAAATAATAAATCTGCTTTTTTACAGAACAGATATGCTTATGTATATAATATTCATATTCCAAAACAAGACTCTATTATAGTATATGTAAAAGCAAATGTTTTTGATGATTCTTTTAAAACAATGAATGTTTTATGGAGCAAAGACAACTATAAAAATAGAGAAAGAGAAATAAAAATACGCTCTACATACTTAGTAGTTTTCTTAGGTATCGTTTTTTTAATCATTTTACTTTCTTTGGCAATGCTTTTTTTTACAAAGCAAAAATTATATTTTTATTATATAGGATTTCTTGTTGTGGTTTTTTTACAGATTACTGGAGTTCGATATTTTATTTCTCCTATTATCATAGAAAATACGTTGTTTTTTGGTAATAATTTTGAAGAGATGTTAGGCTTTTTAGTCATTTTTTTTGTGATGCACTATACAGACAATTTCTTAGCCTTAAAAGAGTATTATCCTAAAGTCTCTAAGATTACAAAATATGGAGCTAACTTTTCTTTAATCATATTTTTCTTAGCACTTTTTTTAAGAAAATACGAATGGTTTTATTCATTTTCCTATATTTTTTCAAAACTATTTCTTCTTATTATAAGTGTAACCCTATACTTTTTTGCTTATAAACTGGCACGTAAAAAAAGTTTAATGGGGTATTACTTTTTAATTGCTTATGCTCCACTAATGTTATTTATGGGACATTTTATTTTAACAGCTATGAAACTTACAAACTCCTACAATCCTTTAGAATGGGAGTTTGTAATTTTTATAGAAATTATAGTATTAACTATAGCAATGGCTCATAGATATTTTTTAATGATGAAACAAAATTCTGATTATCAAAAAATGATTATCAAAGAGCAAGAAAGAGGAATACAGGCTATGATAGATGCACAAGAAACAGAAAGAAGTAGAATAGCAAGAGAATTGCACGATGGTGTTGTACAACAAATTGGGAGTGTTATTTTAAAATCTAGAAACATACTTTCTAAAATGAATTTGCTACAAACCAAAGAATCTCAAGAATTATTAGAAAGTTTAGAAAACTCGAATAAAGATTTAAGAACCATTTCTCATCAAATGATGCCAAGGGCTTTAAAAGAATTAGGTATTCTATCGGCTTTAAACGATTTGTTAGAAAACAGCTTAGGTTTTACTAAAATAGCATATACTTTAGAACATTTTAATATAGAAAAAAGGCTTCCTCAAAAAATAGAAATTACCATTTACAGAGTTGTACAGGAGTTAATCAATAATATTCTTAAACATAGTAAAGCAACAGAAGTTAGTGTACAATTGTTTAATTCTAATAATACGATTATATTAATAATTGAAGATAATGGAGTTGGTTTTACTTCAAATAAAAGCAAAAAAGGAATTGGTTTGTTAAATATTTCTAGCAGATTAGATATGGTAAATGGCGATGTAAATTTTGAACCAAGTCCTAAAAGTGGTACATTAGTAACAATAAAAATTCCATTAACATAATGCCAATAAAAATTTTGATAGCAGATGATCATCCTTTAATTGCAGAAGGCATAAAAAACACTTTTGAGAACCAAGAAGAGTTTCAAGTGGTTGCTGTTGTAAATAATGGTAAAGAAGCCATCGAATTTATTGAGCAGCATTTAGTAGATATTGCCTTGTTAGATATTAATATGCCCATTATAGATGGCATAGAATGTGCAAAAAAAATAACTTCAGACTTTAAAGATATCAAGGTTGCAATGCTGTCTATGTATCAAGAATCTTCAATCATAAAAAGTTTGATAGATATAGGTGTAAAAGGGTATATGCTAAAAACCATACCAAGTGAAGAACTTTTATTGGCAATTAAAAATATCTTTAATGGTAAAGAATATTTTAATGCAGATGTAACAAAAGCATTACTTTCTGATGATGCTTCCACATTTCATAAATACAAAAAAAAATCTCCACTTTTAGAAGAACTAACTACAAGAGAAAAAGAGATTATTAAATATATTTCTCAAGGTAATACCAATATTCAAATAGGAGAAAAATTGTTTATTAGTCCAAGAACAGTAGATACACATAGAACCAATATTATGCGAAAACTAGATATAAATAATGTAGCTTCGCTCATAAGATTTGCTTTTCAAAACGGATTAACTTCATAAAACTACGGTATTCTACGTAGTCATTTACGTACAACACTCTATTTTGTAAAATAACACTTCATCCTACTTTTGGAGTGTTAATTCATCATATCCTAAAGTGTAAAAATATTTTATAAAACAGTATCCTTTCACATTCTTTTTAGGATGAATTAACAACAGATAGGATGCTGTTTTTTTGTTAAAAACTTACATTATGAAGAAAATTACATATTTCTTAGTTGTTTATTTAGTATCACTATCAATCCAAGCACAAACTTGGACAAAATTAAAGTTGCCAGAAACTGGTAAAGCAGTAGAAGATATTTATGAAGATGCAAATGGTAATTTATTTGCCTTAACTACCCAAGGATTATTTAAAAGTGTAGATAAAGCAGCAAACTGGACTTTGTTAGATAGAAACATGGAGGGTAATCGCATTTTATTAGCTACAAATAATCGAGATGTTTGGGTTAGTGGAGATGGAATCATCAAATACAATGGCTCTAGTTCAGGCCAACAAGATAGTAATATTGTTGGCAATCCATCAGTTATGGCAGCATTAAGTGATGGTAAAATTATAAGTATTACTAAAGAAGGAACAACCATTTTTAATAGCAAACATTTTTTGAATACTTCTATAGATAATGGAGCAACTTTCAGTAAAAATAATAATGTTACAAATATTTTACTTAAAACAAATGTTCGAGCAGAATTGATGGTAAAGAAAAACGATGACATTTTTTATTTAGGAGCTGATAAGAATTTATATAAATCTACAGATAAAGGAGCAACTTTTACAGCTATGGGTGCAGTTATAACATATACAAATAAAAATAATAGTTTGTATTTAGATAAAGAAAAAAACGCTTTTTATGCTTTGTGGGGTAGTTCTAATGCAAAAGATGTGAGAAAATCTACAGATGATGGAGCAACTTGGACAAAATTGAACTCAAGCAAAATTTGGGGTGCAGATAATATTGTAGCAAAAAACGATATTGTCATTATTCACGGTTCTTTTACTTTTCTTTATTCTACTGATGGTGGAGCAACTTTTATAGATAAGAAGAGCCTTTTTGAATCTGGTAATTTCCCAGAAAAAGTATTAATAACTTCAGAAGGAAAAGTATTGGCAACCAATATTAAAGAAAATGCCATTCTTGAACTAGATATGGCTAATGATACAAAAGTATTAAGAACAAAAGGATTAGATTTTACCAGCCCCAAAGGAATTTCTTATAATGGAACACGTCTTGCAGTATGCTTAAATGGCTATGCACATTATACAGATGACAATGGAAACAGTTGGAAACAATTAAAAGGAGAAGGCGCTTTTGCAGGAAATACTTATGTTGCTAAAAATGGTAAAGTCTATACTGCTAGTAGTAAAAACGGCACTTGGAATGGAGTTTTTGTCCAAGATGAAACAGATGATTCTATGAAAGCTGTTACTGCAGATGTAGGTAGTGTATGGAATATGAGAAGCATGTTTGAAGATGATAATGGAAATATCTATTGCCTTAGTAATTCAAATGGTTTGTACAAATCTACAGATGGAATGAACTTTACACAAATGGCTAATGCACCTTTTGATAATTTAAACGATATGACAATGTGGTTTGATGAAGGGCTAAAAAGAATCTATGCAATTGTTTCTGGAGAAGCTCATTATTCTGATGATTATGCTATTACTTGGACAAAAGGAACACCTCCAGCAGTAGCTCAAAACGTTTTTTTTAAAGGAAATGGAGGTATGTGGACGTTTGCTAACAATGGGACATTTTCAGAAACAGGTTTTTATTTTTCTACTGATTTAATGAGTTGGACAGGTCCAAATAAAACTAATATTCCTTTTGATCAAAGATGGGATGAACCTGTTCAAGGAAATTTAGGCGTACTATATAGAGCACATAAAGATAATGCTTCTAAAGGAGGTACTGTATTAGAATCTAAAGACAATGGTGTAACTTGGAGTTCTTATGCAGATGGTTTAGATACTGTAAAAGGCTATGGATTTAATGGAGGAAGTAAAGGAGTACCTTGGATAGAAATTTTAGCCTCTAATGATAAATTAATTTTAGGTGCAGTTGGTTCAATTTATATCGCGAATCAAAGTACAAGCTTGTCTGTAGAAAATAATATATCTTCTTTAAATGTAAAAATGTATCCAAATCCAATCTCAGACATTTTAAATATTAAGGTTGATAATCAACAAATACAATCCATAAAAATATACTCTTTATTTGGTAAAGAAGTATTACGTTTTACCAGTAAAAATGGCATTAAAAACATTGATGTTTCAAATTTATCAACAGGAGTTTATTTATTAAAACTAAAAACAGAAATAGGGTTTTTTACCAAAAAAATTGTCAAAAAATAAGGCAAATGCCTTATTTCTAGAAAACCTTATCCAACATATTTTTGTCTTATCAAACCTGAAAAACAACTAAAAATGAAAACAATAAAAAATAACTTAGTTTTAGTATTTATGCTGTTTGCATTTATATCTATAAACTCTCAATCTTTTTTAAAGAAAAAAGAAAAGAAAGCATATAAATGTGGTTATGTTCATAAAGAGAGTTTCTTTAGTAAGCTAAAACCAATGAAACTAATATCTAAAGTTACTGGAGGTCTTATAAAAGCAAAACCAAAATCAGATTTAAAAGATGTGGCATTAGCTATTTCTTATGCATCGAGTTTAGTACCAAAAAGTCAACTTGATTTTGCAACCAAAACTCCAGGTTGGGAAACGTGTGGAGATGGAGTTTCAGTATACTTTTTAAATAAAGCTGGCATTGGTTTAACAGATACTGATGGAGATGTAAAGTTAAATGGAACCAAACTTGAAAAAGCAGGTTTGGGAACTTATTTTCAAGGTTTTTCTGCAGACAAAAGAGGAACTCAAAATGTAGAAATTACAAGTTCTACAGGAGATAAAGTTACTTTAAGTATAGAACCAGCTAAACCTTTAGAAATTATCTCTGTAAATGGTGTAGCTAAAGGAGAAGACATAATAATTGATGGAACTAAAGATGTGGTTATAGAATTAAAAGGAGGAGATGCAGATCCAGATTCTGAGTTATATGTAGAAATGATAATTAGTGCAATGAGTTTAAAGGTACAATCGCATTTATATCCATCAAAAGCTACAAACACCATAGTAATTCCTAAAGAATCTTTTAAGAATTTTGAAAACTCACCTTTACCAATTATAAAGAAAAACACCTTATCAGTTACAAGAGTTAAGAGTGAATTGATTCGAAATACAGATGCAGGTGTAATTCAAAAAACAGCAACTTTTTCAGATTTTGTTCCTTTTTTAGCAAAAGGAAGTATTGCTGGTGGTAGTTTAATCGGAAACTCTTTTAGTAAAGATAAAAATACAAATGCTTCAGAGGAATTTAAAACTGTGGAAGGAGAGTACAATGTAAAAATTGTTAAAACAAATCCTTATACACATCCTCCAGTTGCTAAAATGAAAAATATTGGTATTTCATCATTTGTTGTAAGAGGTAATTTATTTAAGAAAAAGACTACAACCACAGAAAAAACTACCTATGGTTTTCAAACAAAAACGATAACTACCACAAAAACAACCATAAAAAAATGGTTTCCAAAGTTAACAGACAATTCTTGGCAAGCATTTGTAAATAACTTGTATGATAATTTTAAAAGTAACTTAAATGAGATGGGTGTAAACGTTGTTTCTGTAAACGATGTTATCAATACAAAAGCTTATTCAGAAATGAAACCAATAGTAGATACTGTAACTGCCACATTTATAGAAAAGGGAGCTTATGGTACTAAAAGATTGATAAGAACAGGAGCTTTTGATTACATTAAAGATATAAGAACAACATTTCCTGCAGATTATACAAATGAGAAAATTATTCAAGAATTAAAACTAGATGGGTTAATTGCTGTTACAATAGACTTAGATTTTGATTTAGAAACCTCTGGTTTAAATCCTGTTGTTAAAATTATTGCTTTCTCTCCTAATGTATCTTATAGAATGGGAGGTAAATATTTTGAAATGGATTTTTCTACCAAAGCAAAATCTTTAGATGAAGCTGGTAAATATAATAGTTTAACAGGTGGACCAGAAGATGCTGTTTATAAAGTAATAAAAGGAGATGAGTTTTTTAAAGCTTTTAAATTAGCAATGGATGAATTAAAACGAGGAGAAAAAGCAAATCCTGCATATCATGCTATTTGGAAAGATAGAATGTAAAATAAGAAAAAAGGAAAAGTTATTTATAAAAAAGCATTCTATAATTAGGATGCTTTTTTTAGTTAAATACTAAATTTTTAGCTGTAGAGTTTTTTATACATTGTACCAAATTCATTGATAAAATGTTAAATTTCAATTAGGTTTTTACGATTATTAGTATATTTATATTGAAAAAGATAAAACACTTAAAATGAAAAAATATTTAATTCTATTTTTCACTCTCTTTATAAGTGCAATTTATGCCCAAACTGGACCAGGAGGAGTAGGTACAATAGATGGTTCTTCTACATTAAAAATTTGGTTAAGAGCAGATGATTTAAATGCCGATAATGATATTACTAACAATCCAACAGGAGGTTCATTAGTATCTAATTGGTCAGATTATAGTGGTAATGGTAATAACTTTACTCAATCTGGAGCAAACAGACCAACTTATTCTTCAGGCACTTATAAAGCAGTTAATTTTAATGCAAGTGCAGCTACTGCTCAGTATTTAAATGCAACAAGTACAGGAACATATAATGCAGCAAGTGCATTTTTTGTTACAACACCAATTAATGTTAGCAATTCTCATACTTTATTTGATGGTCCATCAACATCATTAAGAGCAGAACAGTGGAATAATTCACTTAGAGTCGGTTTTACAAGATATGGTGTTGCAGATTATTCATCAAGCTTATCAACACCTTTTGGTACAAGATCTATTTTATCTTTTCATAAAGCGAGTGGTTCTACAACAATGAATTTTAGAAGAAACAATGGGAGCAATAATGTTAACATAGGTACAACAACAGCAGGAATACCTTATAATACTATTGGAAAAAATAATACTTTTGCAGATGAAGCAAGTGGCGATTTTTTTGAAGTGATTCTATATAATACAAGGATAAACAATGCGCAAAGAATTATTGTTCAAAATTATTTAAGTGCTAAATATGGTAATATTTCTATACAGCAGAATTATTATAATGAAGACAATGCTGCTAATGGTAATTTTGATTATAAAGTAGCAGGAATTGGTAGAACAAATGCTTCAAACATTCATTCAGATTCTCAAGGAACTGGTATTATAAAAATTAACAATCCTTCAAGTTTAGGAGATGGAGATTTCTTGTTCTGGGGAGAAGATGTAGAAAATGCCAATTATGATTTTTCTGAATCTTTATCAGCAAATTATATTTCAAGAATTGATACTAAATGGAGAGTTAGCGAAAGAAATGATGTAGGTACAGTAACTGTAAGTATTAATGCTTCTGACATCAACTTTAATGCTACAGATGGGTGTAACCAATTACAGTTGGTAGTTGATAATAATAGTGATTTTTCATCACCAACCACTACCTATACTTTTACTTTAGGAGGTGGTGTTTACACAGCAACAGGAGTTAGTTTTACTGATAATGATTATTTTACTTTACAATATACAGATGTAATTGTTTTAGATGGGGCAACTGCTTACAATGGTTCTGGAACAGCAAATAAACCTAATACCTCAGACGACTGCTATAAATTATTAGTTAAAACAAATACAGTAACATTATCAGAAAATGGAGATGTAAGAGAAGTAGAAATAGAATCTGGAGCAATTTTAGCAGTAAATAGTGGTTTTAGGTTAAAAGTTACCAACGGAATTAATAATTCTGGAGAAATTCGTTTGGTAGGTTCATCACAATTAGTGCAAACACATTCTGGATCAAGCTTAAATACAGGTGCAGGAAATCTTTTTGTAGACCAAACTGCAAGTACATCATCAGTATATCATTCTGGTTATTGGACTTCGCCAGTATCAGATGATGGTAGTGTTTTTACTATTTCTAATGTTTTAAAAGATGGTTCAGTTCCTACTGCTGCTACACCTACTGCTGGAGAAGCAGCAAATATTAATTTTATTTCTGGCTTTGATGGAAATGCAGCTGCATCTCCCATAGAAATTAGCACAAGATGGTTGGCAAAGTTAATAAATGCTTCAGATTGGACGCGTCAAATAGGTTCTGGAGCAAGCCTTAATATTGGTGAAGGTTGGAATATGAAAAGTGTAGGAGCAACTTTTACTTTTAAGGGTAGACCTAATGATGGTAATTATTCAATTCCTATAAGTCAAGATAAATTTAGTCTGGTTGGTAACCCATATCCTTCTGCTTTAGACTCAGAAGCATTTATTACAGATAATACTTCTGCTATAAATGGTACTTTGTACTTGTATAATAGTGCAAGTGATAACACACATGTTAGAAATGCTTATACAGGAACATATTCTACAATTGTTTCTGGAGTAACTATTGGTGGAGGTAGATATTTACCTATTGGTCAAGCATTTTTTGTAACAAGAACAGCAGCTGGTTCAGGAACCATTACTTTTCAAAACTCGCAAAGAGCAATTATTCCAATAACAGACACTGCCCCAATTGTTGCAAAAAGTGCAACAAAGAAAAAAAGAGCAACTTCTAAATTTATTAAAACAGATAAAGATTTTCCTATATTACGTTTAGGTTTTGAAATAACAACAGATGATAGTTTTAACTACCATAGACAAATAGCTGTAGCATTTAGAAAAGGAAAAACTTTTGGTTTTGAAAACGGTTATGATGGAGAAATGTTTGATAAAAAACCAAGTGATTTAAGTTTGAAGGTCGAAGGAAAAGAGAATGCTTATGTTATTTCTACAATTCAAGAGTTTAATGAGAATATCAAAATTCCTGTTGTTTTAGAGTTGGATAAAAACAGAGAAGTTAGATTAAAAATAGATGCTTTAGAAAACTTTGATGATGCAACTATTTATTTAAATGATAAAATAACAGGAAATAAATACAACCTGATAAAAAACGACGCAACAATTGATTTGGTTCAAGGAGTTTATTCAGATAGATTCTTTCTATCTTTTAAATATGAGTTGTTAGAAGACAGTAATTACGATTTTGTAAAAATGTATCACTCTAAAAAAGAGAATAGTATTATTATAAGAAAATCGAATCCAATAGAAATAGGTGAACTTCGAATTTTTGATATAAATGGTAGAGAAGTTTTTAAAGAAATTAACAATAGTAAAAGTAATAAAATTGAGTTTCAGCTTCCAAGAGAATTTTCGACAGGAGTTTATATCTTAAAATTAGAATCTGATAAAGGAATCATCACAAAAAAAATAGGGATATAAAAAGAGACTGTCTGAAAAGTATTAAAATTTGTCATTTCGACTGTAATGGAGAAATCTTAATAATTCAAAATCAATTAATAGATTTTTCGACATAGCCTGTCTTGAGCGAAGACGAAAGGCTCAAAATGACAGTTAAATTAACTTTTCAGACAGTCTTTTTTAAATAATTGTTATCTCAGAAAGAGATACTAAATGCAATTACGTTGCTTATTTTGCAGCAGCATAACGTCTTTCAACTTCATTCCAGTTAATTACATTAAAAAATGCATCAATATAATCTGGTCTTCTATTTTGGTAATTTAAGTAGTATGCATGTTCCCAAACGTCTAATCCTAAAATAGGAGTTCCACCACAAGAAACGCCTGGCATTAATGGGTTGTCTTGGTTTGGAGTAGAACAAACTTCTACTTTTCCTCCTTTATGAACACATAACCATGCCCAACCTGAACCAAATTGAGTTGCAGCAGCTTTAGAGAAAGCTTCTATAAAAGCATCTTTAGAACCAAATTCAGCTTCTATAGCATCTTTTAAATCTCCAGATAAATAGCCTCTATCTTCAGGATTCATAACTGTCCAGAATAATGAATGATTGTAAAAACCACCACCATTATTTCTAACAGCGCTATTGCTCATATCTAAATTTGTAAGAATATCTTCAATAGATTTTCCTTCTAAATCTGTTCCTGCAATTGCTCCGTTTAATTTTGTTGTATATCCATTGTGATGTTTGCTATGGTGAATTTCCATAGTTCTTGCATCTATATTTGGTTCTAACGCATCATAAGCGTATCCTAATTCTGGTAATTGAAAAGCCATTTTTTATTTTTTAAAATGTTAGTATAATTTTTGTTGATGTAAATTTACTTATTATAAAACAGTTTCCCAAAATATTAAGGATTTGTTAACTTATAATAGTATAAAGAAGATTTATTCTCCGTATTTCTGCATAAACTCTTCTAACTTGTTTACCATATTTTTACTACCGCAAATAAAAGGTACTCTTTGGTGTAATTCTGTAGGTTCAACTTCCATAGTTCTTGTATAACCATCAGAAGATTTTCCATTAGCTTGTTCTGCTAAAAAAGCCATAGGATTACATTCATACAATAAACGTAATTTTCCATTCGGGTTTCTAGAGCCTTTTGGATACATATAAATACCACCTTTTATCATATTTCTATGAAAATCAGAAACTAAAGAACCAATATACCTACTTGTGTAAGGTCTTTCACCTTCTTCTTCTTGACAATATTTTATGTACTTTTTTACACCTTCAGGAAAATCGAAATAATTTCCTTCATTTACAGAGTAAATATTACCATCTTCAGGAAATTGCATATTTGGATGAGATAAGTAGAAAGAACCAATAGCAGGATTTAAAGTAAACCCATTTACACCATCACCAGTAGTGTATACTAGCATTGTAGATGTACCATAAACCACATAACCAGCAGCAACTTGTTCTACACCTTTTTGTAAAAAATCTTTTAATTGTACAGGCGTTCCTACAGGAGTAACACGTCTGTAAATAGAAAAAATAGTTCCCACAGAAACATTTACATCAATATTAGAAGAACCATCTAAAGGGTCTATTAAAACAACATATTTATTCTGATGATTTTCATCAATACTATTTATAGAAATAAAACTATCTTCTTCTTCACTAGCAATACCACAAACAATATTTCTTCGAGTTAAAGTTTGAATAAATTTATCATTGGCATACACATCTAATTTTTGTTGGTCTTCACCTTGAATATTAGTGTCTCCAAAAGCCCCAATAATATCTACTAATCCAGCTTTATTTACTTCATGATTTACCACTTTTGCAGCCAACCTTATAGAGTTTAAAAGACTCGAAAGTTCTCCAGAACTGTATTTAAAAGAATGTTGATTTTCAATAATAAATTCACCTAAAGTTTGTTTTTTACCTGTCATAATTGCCTGATGTTGTATTTTTTAACAAATATCTATTTTTTTTACTTATTTACTACCCTTTACTGTCCATTTTTATGTAATCAATTGTATAATATGTAAAATTTTTAAACAAATCGTTAATAAGTGTGTAAAATCCTCAAATATTTTTGGACACTATCAAAAAAACTATCTTTGACTAAAATTTGAGTGATATGAATTTTTCAATACGTTTAGGGCAAGAAAAAGATATGCAATCTGTATTTAATTTAATTACAGAATTGGCAATTTTTGAGAAAGAACCCAATGCAGTAGAAATTACTGTAGATGATTTGGTAAGAGATGGTTTTTCTAAGAATCCAAAATTTAAAGTCTTTGTAGCAGAACAAGAAAATACCATTATAGGTATTGCTTTATTTTACGAGCGTTTTTCTACATGGAAAGGAAGAACTATTCATTTAGAAGATTTAATTGTTACCAAAAGCAAACAAAAAATTGGTGCAGGAAAAGCATTGTATACAGCAGTTTTAAAATATGCTTACGATAATAATTACAATAGAGTCGCTTGGGAAGTAATAGATTGGAACACCAATGCAATCGATTTTTATAAAAGCACAGGAGCAACCTATTTAAATGATTGGTCTGTGGTGCAAATGAACAAAGAAAATTTAGCAAAATTTATTAAAAATAATTAAAAGTATTGTTACTTCGATTGATTTTCTAAGTTAGAAGAAAATTGTATCGAGAAGTCTTATTACAATAAATAACTATTAGAAATGAAAATTTTTAAGTTTGGAGGAGCATCTGTAAAAGATGCAGCAAGTGTGAAAAATGTAACGCATATTTTACAAAAAGAGGGTACAGAAAATACAGTAGTGGTAATTTCTGCAATGGGTAAAATAACCAATGCTTTTGAAGAGGTTATAGACGCTTATTATAATAAAACCGATAAGTTATCAGAAAAATTAGGAGTTATAGAAGATTTTCATAAAGCAATTATTAATGATTTGTTTGATAAAAACGATGAAATTTATAAAGAAATAGATATTCTTTTAGGAGAATTAAGCTGGTTTTTAGCAAGAAACACATCACAAAGATATAATTATGTCTACGATCAAATTATTTGTTTTGGAGAATTGCTATCAACAAAAATTGTAAGTGCTTATTTAACTAAAATTGGTTTAGAAAATAATTGGTTTGATGTAAGAAACTACATAAAAACAGATAGTAATTATAGAGATGCAAAAGTAGATTGGGAGCTTACACAAGCTATCATTTCAGAAAAATTAGATGCATCAAAATTAAACATTACGCAAGGTTTTATTGCAGCAAATGATACAGAAAACACAACTACTCTTGGTAGAGAAGGTTCAGATTACACTGCAGGTATTTTTGCCTATTGCTTAGATGCAGAAAGTGTAACTATTTGGAAAGATGTTCCTGGAGTTTTAAATGCAGATCCAAGAGTATTTTCTAAGACAACTTTGTTAGAACAAATTTCTTATGAAGAGGCTATTGAGATGGCTTTTTACGGTGCTTCTGTAATTCATCCAAAAACATTACAGCCTATAGAACGAAAAGAAATTCCTTTGTTAGTTCGTTCTTTTATAAATCCTACAGAAACAGGAACTAAAGTTACAAAAGGTACAAGATTAGTTCCTTATATACCTTGTTTTATTGTAAAGAAAAATCAGATTTTGGTTTCAATTTCTGCGTTAGATTTTTCTTTTATGGTAGAAAATAACATTAGTTATATCTTTCAAAAACTGCATGACTATCAATTAAAAGTAAACTTAATTCAAAATTCGGCTATTAGTTTTTCAGTTTGTATTGATAATAAGTTTAATAAGTTCGATGCTTTTTATGATGAGTTAAAAAAAGAGTTTAAAATAGATGTACAGAAAGCAGTAGATTTATATACTGTGCGTCATTTTAACGATCAGGCTGTCGCAGAAATCGAAGCAAAAGGAGAGGCTTTACTAACACAAGTAAACAAAGAAACAATTCAGCTAGTTTTGGCAACAAATTAATAATTGTATATTTCTTTTTTTAGTATTTTTGCAATTCGCGCTAACTTAATTTTATGGCATTAGTAACATCTAAAGAAATTGCACAAGTAATTGGTTTACAAAAACTTGGTTTTTTAGGAACTTTCGTTGGATGGGTTCTGTTAAGAATTTTACGCATTTCTGCAATCAATAAAATTTACGAACACAATAAAAATAAAAAAGATCTAGATTTTTTAAACGGTGTTTTAGACGATTGTGAGATTAAGTTCGAAATTCCAGAAGAAGACTTAAAAAGAATTCCAAAAGACGGTGCTTTTATAACTATTTCTAATCATCCTTTAGGAGGTATTGATGGCGTTTTATTGCTAAAATTATTGATAGAAAAAAGAGCAGATTATAAAATAATTGCTAACTTTTTACTTCACAGAATAGAACCTTTAAAACCTTATGTGATGCCTGTAAATCCTTTTGAAAACAGAAAGGATGCTAAATCGAGTGTGGCTGGAATTAAAAGTGCATTATTACATTTAAAAGAGGGGAAACCTTTGGGTATTTTTCCAGCAGGAGAAGTATCTACCTATAAAGACGGAACACTAAATGTAGACAAACCTTGGGAAGAAGGAGCAGTTAGATTGATAAAGAAAGCAAATGTACCTATAATACCTATTTACTTTCATGCTAAAAACAGTCGTCTTTTTTACTTTTTATCTAAGATTTCAGATACGTTAAGAACTGCAAAATTACCATCAGAAGTTATTTCTCAAGGAGGTAGAGTAGTTAAAGTTAGAATAGGAAAACCAATTTCTGTAAAAGATCAAAACGAGTTTAAAAAAATCCCTGAATTTTACGAGTTTATTAGAAAGAAAACATACATGTTGGCAAATCCTTTTGAGAAGGCACATAAATTAATTTCTGCTAAAAATATTAAAATAAAAAAGCCAGCAAAAAAAATTACTTCACAAAAAAATGTAGATACTTTTATTAAAGAAATTAATGCTTTAAGAGAGGCAGAAGGTAGGCTATTAGAAAGCAAAAATTATGAAGTTTTTTTTGCGAATGCAAAAGATATCCCCAATTTATTGCATGAAATTGGGAGGCTAAGAGAAATAACATTTAGAGATGTTGGAGAAGGCACAAACAAAGCCATAGATTTAGATAAATATGACAAGTACTATTACCATCTTATTTTATGGGATAGAGAAGCCAATAGTTTAGTTGGAGCTTATAGAATGGGGTTGGGTAAAGAAATCTATAAAAAATATGGAATCAATGGTTTTTACATTCAAACCTTGTTTAGAATTGAGCCAGAGTTGCATCAAATGATGGAAAATACTATAGAAATGGGTAGAGCTTTCATTATTAATGAATATCAACAAAAACCAATGCCTTTATTCTTATTGTGGAAAGGAATTGTACATGTTACTTTGCGTTATCCAGAATACAAATATTTAATGGGAGGTGTTTCTATTAGCAACCAATTTTCTGAGTTTTCAAAATCGTTAATGATTGAGTTTATGAAGTCTCATTATTACGACCCTTACATTGCACAATACATTTATCCTAAAAAAGAATACAAGGTAAAATTAAAAGACGGAGATAAAGATTTTGTTTTTGATGCAACAAAAGCAGATATGCAAAAGTTTGACAAAATTATTGACGAAATTGAACCTGGAGCACTAAGAATTCCAGTTTTAATCAAGAAATATGTGAAGCAGAATGCACGTTTGGTAGCATTTAATGTAGATCCTAAATTTAACAATGCTGTTGATGGATTAATGTATATAAAAGTAGCAGATATACCAGACAGTACTGTAAAACCTGTGATGGAAGAATTTCAAGCAGAGTTAGAAAAAAGAGCAACAGAGTTACAGCATAGTAAGTAGTTGTGCGTAATTACTGAATGACAAAAAAAAGAACTGGAAAATATTATCAAAAAAGGGGAATTACCAAAAGATGAATTAGACGAATTTTGGAGTAATTTTATTTATTTCTTTTTACTGATTTTATTCTTTATTATAACTACTTATGGAATTTATAAAAGTAGTTCAATAGGAAAATTAGAATCTTCTCAAATAATGCTGTTTTTATTTGGAATTTATATTCTTGTTTTTACTTTTTTCAGTAAAAAGAATGAGAAAATATTGAAAAAAATCAACACAAAGAAAGGAATTAGACAGAATATTAAATTCATTGAAAAATTGAATTCTAAAGAACTTATTGAGTTGACTTATAGTAGTGAAAATTATCATTCAGGTTGGTTGAAAACTATTTTTGGAAAAACACATAAAATAGTTTTTATATGTGTGGAAAATGAGATACTTTATAATTTGAGAAATGTTGGTTCACAGAGTGGAAGAATGCCTTATAACTTTGGGATTGATACAATTTATGAATTTAAAATCAAAAAGAAAATAAAAAACTACGTACTACAATAACGTGTATGCTAAATTTCTCTTATAGCTTACTTGGGTAAATCCGCGAAGATTTTCTATTCAGTAATTATTTGCTAATTTTAGTACTTATTCCACGTAACTGAAACATTCACAAAAACGTTGTGCCCAATTTCACTAATGAGAAATATTGAAGACTTAATAAAGGAAATTATTCCGCCATCAACTGGCAAAGAACGTGAATGGTTTACTAATGATAAAATCATTGCAGGACTTAATAAAAAAGAGTTTTTGGCAGTTGAAAAAAGACTAATTCAGGAGCTTGAAGAAAATGAAGACCTTATAATTGCACAAACATTAGTCGAAATGAAATCCGAAAATGCTCTGCCAGTTCTTTTAAAGCAACTTAAGGTAAAAGATTCTCATTTTGAAAAAATCAAATGGGCTGCACTAATAAATGACTTTAAAAAAGGAGATTCCGAAATGGAAAAAATAGCTTTTGAAGAATTTGAAAAATTGGAATTCATTTATTCTGTACAAGGTTGTATTTTTATGGACTTAATAAAGTTCAACAGCCAAAGAATAAATAAACGGATTGAAAAATTTGTTCACCACAAATATGACTTGGTTGCTATTCATGCTAAAAGAGTTTTGAATTATAACGGTTATGCTGATTTATATGATAAAAAGAACTCCTAAAAACTACAGCCAACAACGTCTATAATTAATTATTTGGTTCTAAACTACTTACGAAAAAATCCGCGAGGATTTTCCATTCAGTAATTATTTGGTAATTTTAGTGCTTATTCCACGCAACTGAAACATACACAAAAACGATGTTTTAATATTCTTTTAATATTTTTTTATTACCATTAGCATTTAAATCAATTTCGTATGCGTATGATTCAGTTGTCCACCCTAAATCAGTTGTGTACATTACAAAAAGTCTGTTGCCATCGATTTTAAATTCTTTCCATTCAAGTATTAATTTTTCATCAAAATTACAAGGCCAGCATAATGAAGAAGAAAAATAGTCATCTTCGTTTAGCCAGTATTTTAAATGAATTCTTTTTATTTTATTAAAAGCCTTCTTACTGTTAATCTTTTTTTCTTTATACTGTTTATTGATTTTTAGTTTTTCTTTGTGGAATTTTTTTATAAGATTTATATTTTCTAGAGTTTCTAATTCAACAGTGTGTTGTTTAGGTTCAATCATTAAAATTTCATTTCCATTTTCAAATATTTTTATTTCTAAAAGAGAATAATATATAATTGTATTTTCTTGACGCTTCGAGTCAAAACCATTTGAATTTAATTGATAACTAAAAAGAGATAACAAATTTGTATTAAATTTAGTTGAAGACTTAAACTTATTCTTTTGATATTTTTTTGGTAGAGTTTTTTTAAAAGAATCTACTTTGTCATTCAGGTTTTTGTTAATTGAAGGATTTTTGTCTGCCCATAAAAATGTCTCGTCATTAAGATTAAATGTTCCTAAAATTTGGGGTGTCACAATTACGTCATAACCATTTTCCTTAACAGTGTATTTAATTTTTCCTGCTGTTTGGTCAAACAAATATTCATTTGTAGGTTGCATATTCCAAACGATTCTTTGATACATATTTCTTAAGCTCATTTCAGAGTTTGCTTCTAGAAATTTATTTTCCAATTCGGATTGACCTTTAGAAATCAATGAAAACATGATCAATATTATTGTAAAAGTTAATCTATTCATTTGGTTTAATTAACTACAAATTTAAATATGAGGTAAATTTTAATTCAGTATGTGATGAGGTAGCTAATTTATATTTTTTAAAGTTTAGAAACAAACTTAAATATTTATTAACCTGCCAAAACTTCAGTCTTTTTCATTTGGTATAGTTTTCGCTTTTAAAAAGATATAAATTAAACTTATGAAAACATTTTTAAAAATCTTATTAACGGCTTTAGCAGTTATTGTTTTAGCTAATATTTTAAATGGAGTAGCAGTGTCTGGTTATTTGTCTGCGATAATTGTTGCAGCAGTAATTGCTATACTTAATATGATTGTAAGACCCTTATTAATCTTTTTTACACTTCCAGCAACTCTAGTTACTTTTGGCTTATTTATTTTTGTAATTAATGCAATTATTATAATGTTGGCAGATAAATTAGTAGATGGCTTTGCAGTTTCTAATTTTTGGTGGGCATTGTTATTCAGTATATTACTGTCCATTTTTAGATTAGCACTATTTTCTTTATTAAAAGAAGATAAGAAATCGTTAAAATAACTGAAATAGAAGTACTTAAACATTTGTGCAATCAATTAAAAAGCTTAATTTTGCACTCGATTTTTTAAAGAATAAGAAATGAATATTACAAAAGAAAACATAGATGCGTTAAACGCAGTTGTAAAAGTAGATATTGTTGCAGATGACTATCAAGAAAAAGTAACAAAAGTATTAACAGATTATCGTAAAAAAGCAGACATTCCTGGTTTTAGAAAAGGACATGTGCCAATGGGAATGGTAAAAAAGCAATATGGTAAATCTATAATGATAGATGAGGTTAACAAGCTTTTACAAGATTCTTTAAATAAATTTATCACAGAAGAAAAATTAGATATTTTAGGAAATCCTATTCCAAGAGTTCAAGATGAATTTAATTGGGATGCAGAAACATTTTCTTTTGAATTCGAATTGGGTTTAGTACCAGAATTTGAGGTTGATTTAAACGCAAAAAACAAAGTAAAACAATATAACATTGTTGCTACTGATGAGTTGATTGATGAAGAAGTAAAGAATATTCAAACTCGTTATGGAAAAATGTCTTCTTTAGAGGAAGCTACTGAGCACTCTAATGTTACAGGTACTTTTGTAAACGAAGAAAATGGCATCAACAAAAAATCTACTTTCTTAGTAAACGACTTAAAAGGAAAGAAAAACGAGAAAAAAGTAATTGGTGCTAAAGTAGGTGATGTAATTGAGTTAGAGACTAAGAAATTATTTGAAGACGACCATAAATTACAACACATTTTAGGGGTTTCTCATGATGTAATTCACGATTTAGACATTACAGTTACTTTAACAGTAGAAGAAATTACAAAAACAGAACCAGCAGATTTAGACAAAGAATTGTTCGATAAATTATTTGCTGATGGTAGCGTTTCTACTGTAACAGAATTAAGAGAAAAAATTAAGGAAGATGCAGAAAAGCAATTCCAACAACAAGGAGATCAACAATTATTAAACGCAATTACAGAGCATTTAATAGAAAATACAAAGTTTGATTTACCAGCAGAATTTTTACAAAAATGGTTAGCAACTGCAGGAGAAAAAGAATTATCTGCAGATGAAGCTGCTGCAGAGTATAAAAAATCAGAAAAAGGTTTACGTTATCAATTAATCGAAGGTAAGATTATGAAAGATAACGATATCAAATTAGAGTATCAAGAATTGGTAGATTATGCAAAAGGCTTTATCCGCACGCAAATGGCGCAATTTGGTAACATGAATCCAGAAGAAAAAGAATTGGATGATATTGCTGGTAGAATCTTACAAAACCAAGAAGAAGCTCAAAAATTACAATCTCAATTAATTAGTCAAAAATTATTGACTTTCTTTAAAGAGAATATGAAATTTAAAACGAAAGAAGTTTCTTACGAAGACTTTATTAAGGAAGTATACAAATAAAAGTTTTATTTAGAAATGTCACTTCGAGCGCAGTCGAGAAGTTGCTTTCTAAAATAATATAAATAAAACCTGAATTGTAAAATTCAGGTTTTTTTAGCGACAAACACTAACAAAATAGTAAGAAATAGTTCTTATCTTTACAATATTAAACACAAAAAGAATCACAGAAATGGATTACGGAAAAGAGTTCGAAAAATACGCAACCAAACATCATGGAATTAGCAGTACTAGTTATACTAAAATAACAAGTAGTTTAACACCATATATTATGGAAGAGCGTCAGATGAACATCACACAAATGGATGTTTTCTCACGTTTAATGATGGACAGAATTATCTTTCTTGGAACAGGGATTAACGATCAAGTAGCAAATATTATACAAGCACAATTGTTGTTTTTAGAAAGTGTAGATGCGAATAAAGACATTTCAATTTACATCAATTCTCCAGGAGGAGGTGTGTATGCAGGTTTGGGTATTTACGATACTATGCAGTTTATAAAACCAGATGTAGCAACAATTTGTACAGGAATGGCAGCTTCTATGGGAGCCGTTTTAATGTGTGCAGGAGAAAAAGGAAAACGTTCTGCATTACCACATTCTAGAATTATGATTCATCAACCTTTAGGTGGTGCTCAAGGTCAAGCTTCAGATATTGAGATTACTGCAAGAGAAATCTTAAAGTTAAAAGATGAATTGTATGCAATTATTGCAAATCACTCAGGTCAAACAATAGAGAAAGTACACAATGATTCTGATAGAGATTATTGGATGAAAGCAGAAGAGGCAAAAGCCTATGGAATGATTGATGAAGTTTTAGCAAGAAAGTAGTAGTTGTTAGTTGCTGGCTTTTAGTTGTTGGTTACTTTTTACCAATAACCATAAACTACCAACCAAAAACCAAAGAAAATGTCGAAAGAAGAAAACTTAGAATGTTCGTTTTGCGGACGAAAAAAAGCGGAAACAGATTTGCTAATTGCAGGTATGGATGCCCATATATGTGATAAATGTATAGAACAAGCACATGGTATTGTAGAAGAAGAAATTTCTGATGCAAAATCAAGCAGTTTGTCTAAAGATTTAACACTAAAAAAACCGCTCGAAATCAAAGAATTTTTAGACCAATACATTATTGGGCAAGATGAAACAAAACGTTCTATGTCTGTGGCTGTTTACAATCATTACAAACGTTTGTTACAAGATAAAAATGATGAAGACGATGTAGAAATAGAAAAATCTAACATTGTTTTGGTTGGAGAAACAGGAACAGGAAAAACCTTAGTTGCAAAAACAATTGCAAAAATGTTAAATGTTCCTTTTTCTATTGTAGATGCTACTGTTTTAACACAAGCAGGTTATGTAGGTGAAGATGTAGAAAGTATTTTAAGTAGGCTATTACAAGCAGCAGATTATGATGTAGAAAAAGCAGAAAGAGGTATTGTTTTTATAGATGAAATCGATAAAATTGCCAGAAAAGGAGACAATCCATCCATTACAAGAGATGTTTCAGGAGAAGGAGTTCAGCAAGCCTTGTTAAAATTATTAGAAGGTACAGTTGTAAATGTGGCACCAAAAGGAGGTAGAAAACACCCTGAGCAAAAATTTGTTGAAGTAAATACCAAAGAAATTTTATTTATTGCAGGTGGTGCTTTTTCTGGAATCGAAAGAATCATCAGTAAGCGTTTAAACATGCAAGCTGTAGGTTTTAGTGCTTCTTTAGATGAAGACAAAGTAGATGAAGAAAACCTGTTGCAATACATTATCCCTTCAGATTTAAAAGCATTTGGACTAATTCCAGAAATTATTGGACGTTTGCCAGTGTTAAGTTATATGAATCCTTTAGATGCGAAAACCTTACGTGCTATTTTAACAGAGCCTAAAAACTCTATTATTAAGCAATATGCAAAGTTATTTGTAATGGATGACGTTGCTTTTACTATAGAAGAAGAAGCGTTAAATTATATCGTAGAAAAAGCTGTAGAATACAAGTTGGGTGCAAGAGGTTTACGTTCTTTATGCGAAGCTATTTTTACAGATGCCATGTTCGATTTACCAAGTTCAGATCAAAAAGAATTTAACGTAACCAAAGAATATGCAGAATCTAAATTAACAAATACAACTTTAAAGAAATTAAGAGCAGCTTCTTAATATTTTTTGGACGTTCCCTTTCAGGTCAGGCTGAAGTTTATCTTGAGCGTAGTCGAAAGGCACTCGCTTTTTTTGTGAAAAACAAAAAAGAGCTCAAACAATTGCTCAATCCTTAACGCGTATTGCAAACTAAAAAGAGGAAGTTTGTGAAAACAGCTTTTAGAATTAATACAAACCTCAAAGGTTTTTAAAACCTTTGAGGTTTTTCATTTTAGAAATTTAAAAAAATGAAACTTCTAATTCTTATATTTGTCATCACTTTTCCAAACAAATAACAAATGATTTCAAGAAGTACCATAGACCGAGTTTTCGAATCTGCGAGAGTAGAAGAGGTTATTGGTGAATTTGTACAATTGAAAAAAGCAGGAAGTAACTTTAAAGGTTTAAGTCCGTTTACAGATGAAAAGTCACCCTCTTTTATGGTATCTCCAGTAAAACAAATCTGGAAAGATTTCTCTACAGGAAAAGGAGGAAATGCGGTTTCTTTTTTAATGGAACACGAGCATTATTCATATCCAGAAGCCTTAAGATGGTTGGCTAAAAAATACAATATAGAAATTGAAGAAACTGAGCAAACCAATGAAGAAAAAGCGCAGATGAATGAGCGAGAAAGTATGTTTTTGGTATCTAAATTTGCCAAAGATTACTTTCATGATATCATGCTAAACTCTAATAAAGGAAAAGCAATAGGTTTAAGTTACTTTAAAGAGCGTGGTTTTAGAGAAGAAACCATTAAAAAGTTCGAGTTAGGATATTGTATAGATGAGTGGGATAATTTTACAAAAGCAGCTTTAGCAAAAGGTTACGATTTAAAATATTTAGCAGCAACAGGACTCACAATTGTAAAAGAAAACAAACAATTCGATCGTTTTAAAGGTCGTGTAATGTTTCCTATTCATTCCATGTCTGGTCGTATTTTAGGTTTTGGAGGCAGAATTTTAACTGCAGATAAAAAAGCAGCCAAGTACTTAAATTCGCCAGAAAGCGATATTTATCATAAAAGTAAAATTCTCTACGGAATTTACCAAGCAAAAAAAGAAATTGCCAAACAAGACAATTGTTTTTTGGTAGAGGGTTATACAGATGTTATTTCTTTCAATCAATCTGGAGTTGAGAATGTGGTGGCTTCTTCAGGAACAGCATTGACTTCTGATCAAATTAGATTGGTAAATAGGTTAACAAAAAACATTACAGTTTTATTTGATGGAGATGCAGCAGGAATAAGAGCTTCCATTCGTGGAATAGATTTAATTCTAGAACAAGGAATGAATGTAAAAGTGGTTCAGTTTCCTGATGGAGAAGATCCAGATAGTTTTGCAAAATCACATTCAGATACTGAGTTAAAAGCATATTTAGAAAATTCTGCACAAGATTTTATCAACTTTAAAGTGTCACTTTTATTAAAAGATTCTGATAACGACCCTATAAAAAAAGCAGGGGTGATTAGAGATATTGTAACGAGTATTTCTAAAATTCCTGATGGCATTCAACGTGAAGTTTATGTACAAGAATGTGCTAGGATTATGGATATTTCTGAACGTGTTTTATTTAGTGAGTTAGCTCAGTTGTTAAAAAAAGGTGTTCAAGAAAAAAGTAGAGCAGCTAAGAAACAAAACCAACCTCAGCAAGACCCAAATCAACCTCCTCCAGAATATTTTATGGAGCAAGAGCAAGCTCAAATGGGTTTGGTAAAAGGAGGTAACACAGCTACTCAAAAAATAGATCAGCTATCAATTTTAGAAAAAGAAATTATTAGACTTTTGGTGCTTTATGGTAATGAAGAAGTAGATTTTACTGAAGAAATTACCAATGTAGATGAAGATGGAAAGGAAACAATTACAACAAGAAAATATAAAAATACTGTCTCTGCAGAAATATATGTGCATTTACAAGATGATGAAATAGAATTTTCTAATAAAATATTTCAAGAAATTTATGAAGAGATGATTCATCAATTAAATCAAATTGAGACATTAAATATAAATGATTTTATCAATCATGAAAATGTAGAAATTGCCAACATAATTACTTCTATACTAATGGACAAAGAAAACCCAAATAGACAATTAAGTAATTGGGAAGGACAAAATATATTTGTTACTAGCGATTTAGAAGTTTTAGAAAAAGCAGTAAATGATGCCATTTATAACCTTAGAAGAACTTTGATAGACCTACTTGTAAAAGACCAAATGGTGGCAAAAAAAGAATACACAAATGAAGAGAAAGAAGAGATTATGAATTATAATTCTTTAAGAATTAGACTGTTTGATAAATTAAATAGAGTAGTGTAATACTGTTAAATTTAAAAAACAGGTGTTTTCACCTATAGAAATAATTATAGATTTAATACATTTTTTGTATATTGCCCTCGCTAAAAGAAAAACATATATAACTATGAAAAGATTTTTACAATTATTAAAAATTCTTCAGCTTCTTATTTTTTTACCTTTCGAAATATCTAAAGGATCTAAAAAAAGAGCTTATATGAGAATTAAAAAAATGATGATTGCAGCTAATTTGTTGTAATTTGCTCCCCAAACTAAAAACTTATAAAAAGCCAAAATCTATGATTTTGGCTTTTTTTATTATTTCAATGCTATTGGAATCTCACAAATTGGTATGGGTAGCATTTTGTGTTGGTTAATTCTATTTAATCTTTCATAAATCTTATATACTTCTTTTTTTCTTCCAGAAAAATCATTTTCAGATTTACCGTTTTCTTGCATTTTCATGGCCCATTCTAACTCATCATAAGACGCACCAATTTGATCTTCGTCTGTTCTACTATCTCCAAACAATCCATCTGTAGGTGCTGCTTTTTGTATAGAGTTTGGTACATCTAAATATGCAGCTAATTTATAAACTTCAGATTTCATCAAATCTGCAATCGGACTTAAGTCTACACCTCCATCACCATATTTTGTGTAAAATCCAACTCCAAAATCTTCTACTTTATTTCCAGTTCCTGCAACTAAATAACCATGCAAACCTGCAAAATAATATAAGGTTGTCATTCTTAACCTTGCTCTTGTATTGGCTAATGACAAAGCTACTTTTGCAGAGTCATCTATATCAGGAACTACATTTTTAAAATCTTCAAAAGTAGAGGTTAAATTAACTCTTACTTCAGAAACGTTCGGAAATTTGTTTTTTAATTGTTTTATATGCTCTTCTGCTCTAGTAACTTGACTTTGTGCTTGATGAATTGGCATTTCTACACATAGTGTAGGGAAACCCGTTTTTGCGCATAAAGTAGAAGTCAAGGCAGAATCAATACCTCCAGAAACCCCAACAACAAAACCTTTAACTTTTGCGTTTTCTGCATATTCTTTTAACCAATTAATAATATATTCTGAAACTTTTTTGGTGTTCATAGATAAACTATTTTAGTATTTTTATCGTTTTAAATTTCTAATAGCAAGATACAAAGTTTATGAGGTTTTTTCTAAAGGTTTTTATTGTTTTAATATCATTTTTTTCTTGTAAAAATAGCAAGAAAATAGATGTATCTAATTTAAAAATAGATTATAACTTAAATAGATATGAAGTAGATTTTTATACAACATCTCCTCAAAAACTCCCACAAATAAAAAAAAAATATCCTTATTTGTTTCCAAAGCAATTTACAGACAGTTTGGCTTTTGTTAAAATGAAAGATAAAGATGAACAAGAATTGTTTTTAGAAACTCAAAAAATTTATAAAGATTTTTCTGATGTTAATCTACAGCTTAAAAACTTATTTGCCCATATAAAATATTACAATCCAAAATTTAAGGAGCCTAATGTAACAACAATTATTAGTAATATAGATTATGATAGAAGAGTAATTTATGCAGATAGCCTATTGTTAATTTCTTTAGATGTTTATTTGGGTAAAAAACATCCATTTTACGCAGACTACCCTAAGTATATTAAAGAAAACAACACCAAAGAAAATATTGTTGTAGATGTTGCAAAATCAATTATAGAAAAGCAAATAACAAATTTTACTGATAGAACTTTTATTGGTAAAATGATTTTTGAAGGAAAAAAAATGTATTTGCTAGACCTGTATTTACCAGATGTTTATGACAAATATAAAATGGGATATGAACAACAGAAATTGGATTGGGCAATTGAAAATGAAGAACAAATTTGGAAGTATTTTATAGAAAAAAAACTACTTTTTAGTACAGATACTAAGCTGAATAAAAGATTTTTAGAAAATGCACCTTTTTCAAAATTTTATTTAGAGCAAGACAACCTATCTCCTGGAAAAATTGGGGTTTGGGTAGGTTGGCAAATTGTAAAGTCTTATATGAAACATAATGATGTATCTTTGCAGGAATTATTAAAAATTGGATCAGAAGAATTATTAAAAAAATCCAAATACAAACCTAGAAAATAATGTCAATAAAGCACAATTCAGAAATAAAATTTAAAGTTGGTTTAGACGAAAATAAAGTTCCAGAAGAAATTTCTTGGACAGCTAAAGATGGAGGGATAAATAACGAATCATCTAAAGCAATTATGATTTCTGTGTGGGATCATAAACAGAAAGATACTTTAAGAATGGATTTGTGGACTAAAGATATGCCAGTAGACGAAATGAAGCAGTTTTATCATCAAACTTTAGTTTCTATGGCAGATACTTTTGAAAGAGCTACAGATGATCAAAAAATGAGTGCAACCATGCGTGATTTCTGTGATTATTTTGCTGAAAAGCTTGAGCTGAAAAAGTAAATTGAATTTCTTTTTACAATAAATAATTCATAGAATTTATAAAAGCCTTTAAAAAGGCTTTTTTTATTTATGTAAAAGAAATTAATCTATAAAAAAAGAGACTATTTTTTTAAATAGTCTCTTTTTTAGTTTATGGTGTGTTATATTTTTAATCGATAGAACCTACTGGTTTTATCTCTACCCTTCTATTTAATTGTCTACCACCTGCATTGTCGTTAGAGAATTTAGGTCTAGATTCTCCATATCCTTTTGCTTCTAAGCTGGTATTTGGTATACCTTGTTGGATCATATACTTTCTAACAGAATTTGCTCTTCTTTGAGATAAATATAAATTATATCTATCGCTATTTCTATCATCTGTATGCCCTTCAATTACGAATTTAACATCTGGTACTTTTTTCATTAAGTTGATGATTTTATCAATCGTAGCAAAAGAAATACTCTTTATTTTATCGCTATTTGTGTCAAAATAAATACTTGCAGCAAGTAACCCAATTTGTTGTGTAACATTTTGAGGTTGTTCTTTGTCTTGAACTGGACAACCTCTGTTTTCTGCAACACCAGGAGTGTTAGGACATAAATCTTCTGCATCCATAATACCATCTCCATCTGTATCTTTGTTTAATGGGCAACCTTGGTTAGAAATAGGTCCATATTTAAGAGGACATTTATCTTTGTAATCAGGTAAACCATCTTTGTCAGAATCTACAGCTTTACCATTACCATAAACCATAACACCTGCTGGAGTATTTGGTTCAATATCTAATTGATCCATAACACCATCATTATCTGTATCTACAATTTTAAAATCACTACCATTTGTACCATCTCTACCTTCATCACCCCAAATAGTAAATATTTTTTTCTTACCCAATTTAACAGCAACACCAATACTAGAAACAAAGAAGGTTTCCCAATCTTGTTTATTAGAAATTGCAGCATCTAAATGGTCTTCATAATTAAAATACATACCTGTTCTAAACTCCAAGTCAACACGTTTACTAATTCTTCTTTTTAAGCCAAATTGACCAGATAAATAAATAGAACTCGCTTGATTTACACTGTTTCTTGCTGGATTATTACCAAAATCTGCTCCTGGAATTTTTTTAAAAGAACCATCTGCTAACCTTTCAAATAATGCTGAATTATATAAGTGATAACCAACACCAAAATAACCTGCAGCATGCCATTTAGTAGCTGTAGTTTTATATAAATTTGTAAAACTAAAAATTAAGTTTAATTCTGCACCATAGGCTCTACCTTCAAACTTCATATCATCCCTAATAACAGCGTTATTAACGTATAAGAGCTCGTAAACAGTAGAAAAATATTGAGCACCTCCAGATATTTTTGAAAATGAAGCTTTAAATTCTAATCCTAATAATGGATTAAACATTTTATTTACGTAAGCATAAGCACCAAAATTATAATAATTTGTATCATCACTTGTGCCAATAGAACGCATATCTCCATGCATGATAAAGTTACTCAAACCTGCACCAACTGCCCAACTGTTACTGTTTTCTAAATCGATTCTATTTCCGTAGGTAATTTCGTCTGTGGTAAATTGACTGAAAGATTCAGCAACTATAAAAGTGCTAAATAGAACAAATAAAAAAATTCTCCTCATTTTTTAATATGATTTTCTGTTTAAACAATTGGGGGAATTATTCATTCTCGCAAAAGTATAATTTTTTTTTTAAAAACGCTTTATTTTATTGATAATGTAATTGTAATCTTTAATATTATTTACAAAATCTATTTTAGAAACATCAATAATTAATATATTTAAATTTGTTTCTGTATTGATAAAGTTTTTATAACCATTCTGTATTTCTTCTAAATAAGAGGCTTGTATGCTTTGCTCATAAGCTCTTCCTCTTTTTTTTATATTTTTTAGTAACCTTTCTGTGTTTTGATATAAATAAATGTATAAATCTGGTTTTGTAATTTCTTTATACATTAAGTTAAACATTTTTCGGTATAATAAATATTCTTCTTTTTGTAGGGTTACTTGTGCAAATATTAGCGATTTAAAGATATAGTAATCAGAAACAATAAAGTTCTTAAATAAGTCGAACTGCGCTAAATCATCGGTTAATTGTTGGTATCTATCTGCTAGAAAACTCATTTCTAGAGGAAAGGCATACCTTTCTTTGTCTTGATAAAATTTTGGAAGAAATGGATTGTCTGCAAAACGCTCTAAAACTGTTTTCGCGTTAAATTCATTAGAAATCATTTTTGCTAATGATGTTTTACCTGCGCCAATATTACCTTCTATTGCTATGTAATTGTATTTTTCTGAAATAGGAATGGGCCTTTCAAGTTTTTTATCAATCTTGATTATTTCTAAACTATCATCAATTTTTTGTAAGCAAATACCAATTTGTTTTTTTTCTATTGGATGAATCGCGTTTGGAGCAATTTCTGCTAAAGGAATCATTACAAACTTACGCAATAGCATTTTTGGATGAGGTATAGTTAAGTTTTTAGATAAGATAATTTCGGTATCAAACAATAAAATATCGATATCTATATTCCTATTTTGATATACTGCTGTATCATTTCTTTGCCTACCTAAATCTTTTTCAATTTGTAAAAGAGAGCCAATTAATGTTTCTGGATTTTGACTTGTAGATACTTGAAGACATATATTATAAAAATCATCTCCTTCAAAACCCCATGCTTCGGTTTTGTAGATAGATGATATTTTTTGAATATCACCAACTTTAGCATCAATTAGATAAATTGCGTTTTGTAAGTTTTCAAGTTTATTTCCTTGATTAGTTCCTAAAGATAAATATGTAATTCTTTGAATTTTCATAAAATGTTTACAAAGAAAATAAAAGCATTTTATAAATACCCTATAAACAAAAAAAATCGCTAAAATTAATTAGCGATTTTCAATCTCATTATTATAAGATACTGAAATAAGTTCAGCATAAATAATTACTCTTCTTTTCTTGGTTCTCTAGGTTTTCTATCATCACGTCTGTTGTCACGTCCACGATTATCTCTACCTCTGTTATCACGTCCACCTGAACGATTATTATCTCTTGGTGGTCTAGCTACATAGCCTTCTGGTTTAGGTAAAATAGCCTTTCTAGAAACTTTTTCCTTACGAGTTCTTGGGTCTATACCAAAGTATTTTACATCTAAAACATCACCAAGTTTAACAACATCAGAAACGTTGTCTGTACGTTCCCAAGCCAATTCACTAACATGTAATAAAACCTCATTTCCTGGAGCTTCTGTATACTCTACAACTGCACCAAAATCTAGCATTTTAATTACTTTAACTTCATAAACGCTACCAACTTGAGGTTTGAATAACATAGATTCTATTTTTGCAATAACTTGCTCTATACCTTCTGGTTTTGTTCCTAAAATTTCTATGATACCTTCTTCTGTAACAGGATCTTCTGTAATTACAATTGTAGTTTCTGTTTCTTTTTGTAATTCTTGAATATGTTTACCTCCAGGACCAATAAATGCACCAATCATATCATTAGGAATACGTCTAGTTATCATTTTTGGTGCGTGAGCTTTTACATCACTGTTAGGTGCTGCAATTGTATCTGTTAGCTTTTCTAAAATGTGTAAACGACCATCTCTTGCTTGTTTTAAAGCATTTACTAAAATTTCGTAAGAAAGTCCTTTTACTTTAATGTCCATTTGGCAGGCAGTAATACCATCTTCTGTACCTGTTACTTTAAAGTCCATATCTCCTAAATGATCTTCATCACCTAAAATATCAGATAATACTGCATATCTATCTCCATCAGAAATTAATCCCATAGCAATACCAGAAACGGGTTTCTTTAATTGAACTCCAGCATCCATTAAAGCCATTGTACCAGAACAAACTGTTGCCATAGAAGAAGAACCATTAGATTCTAAAACTTCACTTACAACTCTAACTGTATAAGGACAATCTGCAGGAATCATTCCTTTTAAAGCTCTTTGAGCTAAATTACCATGACCAACTTCTCTACGAGAAGTTCCTCTTAATGGGCGTGCTTCTCCTGTACAAAAAGGAGGGAAGTTATAGTGTAAATAGAACGTTTCTTCACCTTCATAAGATGGCATATCTATTTGGTTTGCTTCTCTAGAAGTTCCTAAAGTTACTGTAGCTAGTGCTTGTGTTTCTCCACGAGTAAAAATTGAAGAACCATGTGTTGATGGTAAGTAATCTACTTCACACCAAATTGGTCTAATATCTGTAGTTTTACGTCCATCTAAACGCAAACCTTCTGCCAAGGTTAATTCTCTAACAGCATTTTTTTGAGCTTTATTAAAATATTTTCCAATTAACCCACCAAAATCTGCCAATTCTTCTTCTGTAAAAGTAGCAGTAATTTCTTCTTTTACTTCTGCGAAAGCAGTAGAACGTTCTGCTTTAGAAGTTCCTTGTTTTGCAATTGCATAACATTTGTCGTAAGCTAAATCGTTTATTTTTTTAGCCAATTCTTCATCTTCTCTTTCTGGCTCATATTCGCGTGTTTCTTTTTTACCAAAAGCTTCTGCTAAACGAACTTGTGCAGCACATTGTACTTTAATAGCTTCGTGAGCAAACTTAATGGCATCTGCCATTTCTTCTTCAGAAATCTCATCCATTTCACCTTCTACCATCATTACAGAATCTGCAGAAGCACCAATCATCATATCAATGTCAGACTCTGCTAGTTGTGTTCTTGTTGGGTTGATTACAAACTCTCCATTAACACGTGCAACACGTACTTCAGAAATAGGAGTCTCGAAAGGAATATCTGATAATTGTATTACTGTAGAAGCTGCTAAACCAGCTAATGCATCTGGCATAACATCATCATCATGAGACATTAATTGTATCATAACTTGTGTTTCTGCATGGTAATCTTTTGGAAATAATGGACGTAAAACACGGTCTACTAAACGCATTGTTAATACTTCTCCATCACTTGGTCTTGCTTCTCTTTTAAAGAAGCCTCCAGGATAACGTCCTGCAGCAGCAAATTTTTCTCTGTAATCTACTGTAAGTGGTAAGAAATCTACGTCAGATTGTTTGTAGTTAGAAACTACTGTACATAACAACATTGCTTTTCCCATTTGAACAACTACAGAACCGTGCGCTTGTTTCGCTAATTTACCGGTTTCTAATGAGATGGTTCTTCCATCTCCAAGGTCTATAACCTCTCTAAATACTTTTGGAATCATAAAATTTTAATTCTAAATTTTTAATTTGTTTGTTGTTGTGTTGTTGTTGTGTTGTTGTTTGTTGTTGCAATGGAAATACAAGAATGCTGTTACTATTCTTGATTTTTTTATTAAGATTCTGTTTGTTAAGCAGAATTGAATATTTATTGTCATTTCGACCTTGTGGAGAAATCTCTAATAATTAAATTTAGATTTCTCGGTTTCATTTCATTACACTCGAAATGACAAGGAATGTATTTAAACATAAAAGAGGCGCGTTTATAGCACCTCTTTTTGTGAGAATTATTTTCTAATTCCTAATTCTTTGATTATTGCACGATATCTAGTAATATCTGTTTTCTTTAGGTAATCTAATAAACTTCTACGCTTACCTACCATCATTACTAAAGAACGCTCTGTATTATAATCTTTACGATTGTTTTTTAAGTGTTCAGTTAAATGGTTGATTCTGTGCGTAAATAATGCAATTTGACCTTCTGAAGAACCAGTATCGTTTTTACCTTTACCGTGTTTTTCGAAAATGCTTTCTTTTACTTCTTTTGTTAAGTACATGCCAATATTATTTAAATGATTTTTATGTATATCAATGATGTTTTCATTGAAGCTGCAAATATAGAATTATTTTTTGTAATAAACTCCTGCAAAAAAAATCTTTTTAGAAACTTATATAAATGATAAAGCCAGCAATTGCTGGCTTTATTTTATGATACTGTCTCTGGTTTTCTAATTGGTAAATTCTGGATTAAATCTATATACAGATTTACCTGTTTTTTTAAGTCTTTACGTTCGTAAATAGCATCTAAAAAACCGTGTTCTAAAACAAATTCAGATTTTTGAAATCCTTCTGGTAAGTCTTTACCTGTGGTGTCTTTTACAACTCTAGGTCCTGCAAAAGCTATTAATGCGTTAGGTTCTGCAATATTAATATCTCCTAACATTGCATAAGAAGCTGTAGTACCACCAGTTGTTGGGTCTGTACATAAAGAAATATAAGGTAATTTAGCTTCTGCCAATTGTGCTAATTTTGCAGATGTTTTTACCAATTGCATTAAAGAGAGTGATGCTTCCATCATTCTTGCTCCACCTGATTTTGAAATCATTAAAAAAGGTAATTTATTTTCTATAGCATAGTTAATTGCTCTTGCAATTTTTTCACCAACTACAGATCCCATAGAACCTCCAATAAAAGCAAAATCCATAGCAGCAATAACTAAATCTTTGCCTAAAGATTTACCAACTGCAGTTCTTACAGCGTCTTTTAATTTGGTTTTTTCTTGTGCAGCTTTTACACGATCTGTGTATTTTTTTGTGTCTTCGAATTTTAATGGATCTTTAGAAGTAAGATTTTTATCTAATTCTGTAAATTTATTATCATCAAAAAATAATTCGAAATAATGTTTACTACCAATTCTTACATGGTAACCATCTTCAGGACTAACATATAGGTTTCTTTTTAACTCTTCTGTATCTATTATTTTTCCACTTGGTGTTTTATACCATAAGCCTTTTGGAGTGTCTTTTTTATCCTCTGTAGAGGTTTGAATACCTTTGTCTGTTCTTTTAAACCAAGCCATAGTTGTTGTTATGTTTTTTAGGTTGTCTTATTTATTAAGAATAAATGTAATACAAATGTAAAAGTTTTTTCTTTAAAGTGTTCTTTTAGATAAATTAATATCATAAAAAAAGCACTTTGATACAATCAAAGTGCTTTATATATAATAGTTGTTTGTTATAAAGTATCTATATTATTTAAATCTGCAAAAGCTTTCTTTAAACGTTCTTTAAAAGTTTCTTCTCCTAAACGTAACCATTTTCTTGGGTCATAGTATTTTTTGTTTGGTTGGTCTGCTCCATCAGGATTTCCAATTTGTGTAGCTAAATAATCTGCATTATCTTGCATGTAATCTCTAATTCCTTCTGTAAAAGCAAATTGTAAATCGGTATCAATATTCATTTTTACAACTCCATAACCTATAGATTCTCTAATTTCTTCTAAAGTAGAACCAGATCCTCCATGAAATACAAAATCGATATGATTTTCTTCTACACCATATTTTTTAGTGATAAATTCTTGAGAATTTTTTAAGATTTTTGGTGTTAATTTTACATTACCAGGTTTATAAACTCCGTGAACATTACCAAATGCAGCTGCAATTGTAAATTGAGGAGATACTTTTAATAACTCTTCATAAGCGTAAGCAACTTCTTCTGGTTGTGTGTATAATTTAGATACATCTACATCAGAATTATCTACACCATCTTCTTCTCCACCAGTAATACCTAATTCAATTTCTAAAGTCATACCCATTTTGCTCATTCTAGCTAGGTATTCTTTACAAATTTCGATATTTTCTTCTAATGGCTCTTCAGATAAATCTATCATGTGAGAGCTATATAAAGGTTTGCCAGTTTCTGCAAAATGTTTTTCTGATGCATCTAATAAACCATCTATCCAAGGTAATAATTTTTTTGCACAGTGGTCTGTATGTAAAATTACTGGAACACCATAAGCTTCTGCTAATTCATGAATGTGTTTTGCGCCAGCAATACCTCCAGCAATAGCTGCTCTTTGACCTTCGTTAGACAAGCCTTTACCAGCATTAAATTGAGCTCCACCATTAGAAAATTGGATAATAACAGGAGCATTTAAATCTCTTGCAGTTTCTAAAACTCCGTTAATTGTGTTAGAACCAACAACGTTTACTGCTGGTAATGCGAATCCTTTTTCTTTAGCAAAATTAAAGATATTTTGTACTTCTTTACCTGTTGCTACTCCTGATTTTATATTATGACTCATTTTTTTATTTTTATCATTAAATTTGATATCAAAAATACTAAAAATTAGATTGCATTAGCTCATAAAATAACGAAAACGTTATAGGTTTTAGAAAGTTTAAAAAGGGTAGTTGATACCAATATTGTAAACAGCACTTGCAAAATTATAGTTTTTAAACCATTTTTTATCAGACAGATAAGGTTCGTAAGTTTTAAAACCAACATCAAAACGAAGAATAAGAAAGCTAAAATCTAACCTAGCTCCAAAACCAGAACCAATAGCAATGTTTTGTAAAGATTTTAAACTGTTAAATTTAGCATCATTGTCTACAAAGTCAGAATTTGTAATGTCCCAAATGTTTCCAGCATCAATAAATAAAGCGCCTTTTAATTTACTAAAAACAGGAAACCTATATTCTGCACTTGTTAAAAATTTTAAGCTCCCTACATTAAATTCTAATCCTGTATTTCTGCTTCCTGGGCCTAACTCATAAGTTTGCCAAGCTCTAATATCGTTAGAACCACCTGCAAAATAACTTTTTGTAAAAGGGATGTCTGAATTGTCATAAGGAATAATGGCACCTAAAAAAGTTCTAAAACCAAAAACAGAATTTAAGCCTACATCCCAAAATTGTTTGTATTCTATATCTGTTTTAAAATATTGAGCCAGAGGAATATCTAAAAAAGTTTTTTTATTATTACTATTTGTCTTTTTTGATAATAGACCTAAAATATTTCCTGAATTTGCAAATCTTACCCTAAAAAAGGAGAAGTTATTGTCTTTAAAATCTGATTGGCTATTGTAATTATAAGTGTAAGCCAAAGTTGGTATTAAGAAATCTGAGGTAATAATTTTATATCTATCTAAAATATTAACAGCAGTATTGTATTCTTCTGGATTTGAGTTTCTAAAATTATTATCACTAGAAACTAAATTTATAAATTGGAGCGATTCTGTTACTTGGTTTTCAATATCGTTTGATAATGGATTAATGTTTGTATTGTTTATATTGTCATACGTTTTTGCGATGTTGTTTAAAGTGCTAAATTCTGAACGATAAATATCAAAATAACGATTTACATTTAAGTTTTGAATGTATTGTACGTTTAAAGCTTCAATTTGAATCGTTTTTTTAGTATTATAATTCCATTTATAATCTGCCAAAACTGTAAATGTTTTTCTATCTAAACCAATGTTTTTCTGAAAACTTGCCCCCAAAGAAAATAAGGTTCTTGGAGACATTCTTTTGGGAACAAATTTGTCTAAACCAAAAGGAGCCATGAATCTAGGTATTTCTAAAGAGGTATCTGCACCTACTTCCCAACCTGGGCCATTTATAGAATTAAAATAAGAACCTAAAAAAGAGAGTTTTAAAAGCTCTGCACCTCTAAATGTATTTCTGTTAGAAATAGAAAATTTTGCAGATGTTCCAACACTTCTAATATTAGAGTGTGTTAACTCTGTTTCTAAGCCTAAAGTGTATTTTTCTATGGGAGCTAAATACACATCCATTTTTAATTCATTATCAGAATTAGGTAAAGTTGTAAAAGAAATGTTGGTAGATTTAAAGTTTTTTAAAGATTTTAAGTGGCTTCTAGTTAGATTTCTTAAAGTATCTTTATAAATCCCATCTTTTTTTATAAATATAGATTGAGATAAATACTTAGGATTGTATTTATTTTTATCATGAGCTAAAAAATTAATGCCATTGTATTTTATAGAATCTTTAATAATATCATCAGATTTAGAAAATGAGTAATCTGTATATACATTAATTTCTTTAACTCTATGAACTTGGTATGGTTTACTAACATATCTACCATTAACTTCTTTTAAACGATTTCCAGAGATTATAAAATCTACATTTGTTTTATAATCCGTTCTTGTAGAATCTACATAAAAGCCCAAAGCAGATTCGTTAAAATGGTAAATTCCGTTGTTTCTATAGAGTTTTAGTACTCTGCTAGCTTCATTTCTAAACGTTTTATCATTGTATTGATTGCCAGTTTGTAGCAAAGTTTTAGAATTTGAAGCTTTATATATAGAGTCTAAAACAGGAGATTCTATTTTTAATTTGATGGTATCTAATAATGTAGGGTTTCCTTTGGTGATGTGATATTCTACTGTGGCTTTTTTATCATTATATTCATTTACAATAGTATCTACTTTAGATTTAAAATAACCTTGTGTTTTGTAATAAGCCCATAAATTATCTGCAGTTCTTTTTACCTTTCTTTTATTTAAAATTACTGGGCCTTCATATTTTAAAAACCAGTTATTTATACCAATAAAGGTGTTTGCATAAGCAATACTTTGTTTTTCTGAAAATATCTTTTTTATTAAATTATATGACCTCGGATTTTTTTTACCCCATTCACTTGGTGTTTTTGGTTTATTTGGGTTGCCTATGTTATGAAAATACAATGCAAAAGGTAAATCTAAAAATCTTGGATTGGGTTTTTGAAGAATGTATTTCTGTATATCTGCACTTTTGTTTCTTACACTATCTACAAATATGTAATTTTGAGTTAACATGTGCTGGTCTTCTGCAACACGCTTTGTAGAGTTACAGGAAGACAATATAATTAAGGCAAATAAATAAAAAGAAAGTTTTTTCATTAATTTAGCAATGCTATCAAAATCAAAAATAGTATTTTTAGACGGTTTATTTCTATTTACAATCAATTAATGACTATCTCTAAAAATCAACTTAAATTAATAACAAGTTTATCTCAAAAAAAGTATAGACAAAAGCATAAATTATTTATTGCTGAAGGTGTAAAAGTTGTAAATGAATTGCTAAATTCTTCTTTTGAAGTTGAAATGCTTTTTTGTACAGAAGCTTTTTTTAATGCTGTTCCTGATGAAAAAATTACTCAGATTTCTGAAACTGATTTAAAGAAAATAAGCCATCTAAAAACACCTAATAAAGTGTTGGGTATTTTTAAAATTCCTGATGAAAAAAAATTAGCAAATAAAGGGTTGATTCTTGCTTTAGATACGATAAATGATCCAGGAAATTTAGGAACCATTATACGTTTGTGTGATTGGTTTGGTATTGATGAGTTGGTTTGTTCTAAAGATACTGTAGATATTTATAACCAGAAAGTTGTACAGGCTAGTATGGGTTCTTTAACAAGGGTTTCTGTTCATTATTTAGATTTACAAGCATATTTATCTGAAACAAATTTAGCAACATTTATTGCTGATATGGATGGTGAAAACGTTTATAAAAAAAAATTACCAAAGGAAGGTGTTTTAATTTTGGGAAATGAGGCAAATGGTGTTTCTAAAGAAATTAAAAAGCTAGTTTCTAATAAGATTTCCATTCCAAGATTTGGGGAAACTCAAGAAACAGAAAGTTTAAATGTTGCAACTGCAACAGCTATTTTGTTGAGTGAGTTTAAGAGAGGTGTTTAGTAAACAACTTTTGACGGTCTTTCTAACCTTTTAGTTTTGATACTTTTGTACTTTTTTACTCAAAAGCTAAAGAAAGAAAAACTCCACGAGTGCCCATGTAATTTATGGGAGCTGTCCATTTGCTATTTGGATCGTCATCGTATTTTATTTCATTATTTATTGCAAAAACTCCACGAATAGAAGGAGAAAATTTAAAGAAATATAAATAAATATCGATTCCAACACCAACTTCGTACATAAAATTGTTGGTTTTCATTCTAAATTGTCCAGCAGAATTATCATCTTGATTTTTTTCATTACTAGATAAATTATAGTTAAAAGAAACACCCCCTAAAACATAAGGTCTTATATTTTTATATCTATCTGTGCTAAATTTAAATAATAAAGGAAGGTGCAAGTATGTAGAGCTTACCTCTCTAACACTATCTTTTGGTAATGGTAAATGATTAAAATATATTTTTTTAGAATTGGTCATTAAACCAGGCTCAAAACGTAAATTTAAATTTTTATGCAAACGTAAATCTGCAATCAAACCTACATTAAAACCAGCAGAAGGAGCCACAGTTATGTTTGCATTTGGTACATTAGGGTTGTCTCTTAAACTTACTTTAAAATCATTTTGATTTAAACCTAAATAAAAACCATAATGTAGTATTCTTTTGTCAAAACTTGGTAAGTAATCAACTCTTTCTTTTTGAGCATAAAATGCTATAGTTGTGCATAGGAAAAAACCGAATATTGTTAATCTTTTACTCATCATTATTTACGTGCAGTATAAATTGTAGCAACTCCAAAAGTTACAGGTTTATCTTCTGTATGTGTAAACCCATTTTTTTGTAAAATATTGTTGAAAGCTTCTCCAAAAGGAAAAGAATTTGCAGATTCTGATAGATAGGAATAGGCAACTTTATCTTTAGAAAATAGTTTACCAACAACAGGTAAAAATAAATTAGTGTATAATTTATAGCCTTGTTTAAAAGGAAATTTTGTTGGGTTAGAGGTTTCTAAAATAACCAAAACTCCTGTAGGTTTTAAAACTCTTGCTATTTCTTGAATTCCTTTATTTAAGTTGGCAAAGTTTCTTACGCCAAAAGACACTGTAATTGCATCAAAAGTATTGTCTTTAAAAGGCATATCTTCAGAGTCACCAACCATCATCTCTATTTTATCAGATAAATTTACTTTGGCAATTTTTTGTTTACCAACCTCTAACATACCTTCAGAAATGTCTAATCCTACAATTCTATCAGGGTTTAATTTTGCCATCATTAATGCTAAATCTCCTGTACCTGTTGCAATGTCTAAAATTTGTTTTGGATTATTTTGTCCAACAATTTCGACTACTTTTTTTCGCCATTTTACATCAATTCCCAAAGAAATAACTCTGTTTAAGCCATCGTAATTTTCAGAAATATTGTCAAACATCTGAGCAACTTGTTCTTTTTTGCCCAATTTAGAATCTTTGTATGGATTTATTTTTTCTGCTGACATTTTCTGCTATCCGTTTATGGCTACAACTTCATTAATTTGGTTAGGTAGCATTTCTTTTAATAGATTTTCGATTCCGTTTTTTAAAGTTGCTGTAGAAGATGGGCAACCACTACAAGCACCTTGCAAAATTACACTTACTACTTTGTTCTGCTCATCATAAGAACGAAAAGCAATATTACCTCCATCTCCAGCAACAGCAGGTTTTATATATTCATCTAAAATATCTACAATTTGTGCAGCAATTCCTTCTAATTGTACTTTTGGAATTACTTTTTTTGCATCACCTGTTTCAATATTTTCTTTCGGTAATTCTTTGATAATGGTTTTGCCATCTGCTAAATATTCTCTTACAAATGTTCTTACTTCACCATAAACATCATTCCAATCTACCATATCATATTTGGTAATAGAAATGTAATTGTCTGAAATAAATACTTCTTTTACAAAAGGAAAATTAAAAATGGCTTGTGCTAAAGGAGATGATTTGCTGGCTTCATCAATATTTTTATACTCAACATCTGTCTGCGTTAAAGATTTATTAGTTCCAAATTTCATTACTGATGGATTTGGAGTAACTTCTGCATACACTTCAATGGCTTCTTTTTTTGATGTTGGTTGTTCGTTTACAACAATACCACCATCATTTAAAAAGCTTTCTATTTGGTCTCTTACTTCTTCTTGTACGTCTTTCCATTCTAAAATATCAAAACGTTGTACAGCAATAAAATTAGCTGTAATAAATACTTTTTTTACAAATGGTAAATAGAATAATTGTTGTGCTAATGGAGCGTTTTTTGCTTCGTCTATATTGCTATATTCATAGCTACCACCATTAATTAATACTTTATTGGTATTAAATTTAATAATAGTGTTGTTTGTTGTTTCTTGAATGGTAATTTTTACGTCTTGCATCATAAAAAAAATTGAATTGCAAAATTAAGGCAAAAAAGGGAAACAGGATTCATTTTAAGGGCTTAAATAAAAATTCCGCTTAAAGACTAAAATTTTTAACCTATTTAAGCGGAATTCTATATTTGTTTTTTAAAGTTACAGATTTAAAGTTACTGTAGCTGTAAATATTTTGTTATCTGTAATTAGTGATGCAGCGTTTACATTAAAACCTGAATAAAAATTATACAAATTAGTTCTACTATTATCACTATAAGAAAGGTCTAACTTAAAACTTCCAAAGTTGTATCCAGCTCCTAAAGAATAGCCTTTTATATTTTCTGCGTCTTCTGCAACTGCAATTGGATTTTGTTCAAATTTATACCCTCCACGTACACTAAATCTATCTAAACGCCATTCTGTTCCTACATTATAAGAATGTGTGTTTCTTAAATTATTTTGAAAGTATTGGTTTTCTAGATTAAAATTACCATTAGACAAATTCATGTTTTTATAATTTTTGATTATATAATCAAAACTTAAAAGTCCATTTTTACCAAATATAAATGCTGCACTAGAAGTTAATTTACTTGGTGTTTTTAATCGATATATAAATTCGTTAGAAGGGAAATTACCTCCAGAAGTATTTGCGTAAATTCTATTGTCATTGCTAACAACTATTCTTGTATCACCATTAAAACCATCATTATCTACTATATTTGTTTTTTCAAATATTTCTGTAAACCAAGTTGGTGTTTGGTAAGAAGCTCCAAATCTAAAATTAGGGTGGGCTTTGTAAATGAAACCTGCATTTGCAGAAAATCCAGTTCCTGTTGTAATATTTTCTTGGTAAAAATTAGCATCTAATGTATTTCCATTTCCATCGTTATTAAACTCTGTTAATGTAGATCTTTGACTAAAATTTAAGTCATAAAAATTTAAAGCTAAACCAACATATAGTTTGTTTAAATGAACAGAAGAAAATGCAAAATTTAACTCACTAAGTTCTCCTGCATAATTTGTATTAAATACCTGTTCATCTGCAACATTATAATTTATTTTAGGAGTGTTATTATCTAAAGGAAATTCCGTAAAAGTTGCAACTCCGCTATTTCCTCTTGCTGTAAAACTATCGTTAAAATCTTTAGTAATTCTATAGTTAAAACCAATTGCAAATTTATTCCAATCAGAATTGTAAGCAGTATCAAACACTAACACAGCTCCAGCATGAGATAAGTTTACAAATTCGTTTTCTGTAGTTATAGAATTTGCATAATAATTTGACATGATTGAAGAATTTCTAGAATTAAAAGTACCAGAAAAAGAACTGTTATTAAATACAGCTAAACCTGCAGGGTTCACGTTTATGACAGATACATCTCCTCCTAAGGCTCCAAAAGCACCACTCATTGCTGTAAAACGAGCAGAACCATTTCCGTCATTTTGAGAAAATAAAACACCTAAGTCTTGGTATCCTAAAGATTGTGAATAGGACGTAATTGTGGCTGCGAAAAGTATCGCTATTGTTAAAAATCTTTTCATTTTAAAGTATTTTCTGAATGTTATTAATTTCTTCTTCTTGAAGAAGTAGAACTTCTTGTTGATGAACTTCTAGAACTGCTTCTACTAGGAGTACTCCTTGTTGATGAGCTTCTTGATGAAGACCTAGTAGATGAATTTCTTGAAGAAGAGCTTCTATTTGTTGTTCTTGGTGTAGTGTTTCTGTAAGTTCTACTACTGCTATTATTTCTATAACTGTTAGCAGATCTTCTAGTTGTTGTGTTTGTGTTTCTAGAGGATGTATTAGACCTTCTAGTAGTTGTATTGTTATTATTGTTTCTTCTAACTACTACAACTTGTCTGTTATTAGTATTCCTATTATTTATACTTGCACTATTATTTCTTCGAGAACCAGAACTACGTCTTGTAGATGAGCTTCCAGAACTTCTTCTAGTAGATGAACCACTTCTTCTAGTAGATGAACTACTTCTTCGTGTAGAAGTACCACTTCTTCTTGTAGATGAAGAACTTCTTCGTGTATTTGTACTTCTATTAGGGTACGTAGAGCTACTTCTTCTAGTTGTAGATTGTCTATTAGTGCTTCTTCTATTGTTAGTTGCTCTTCTGCTACTTGTATTTGCTCTTCTGCTGTAGGTAGAATTGTTAAAAGTTCTTCTACCATAAGTTACATTTCTGTTTCCATATCTAAAGTTGTTGTATCTAGAGCCCCAAACATTATTTCCATAATAAGGGTTGTAAAAACCATTCCATGCATAAAAATTATGATAAGGATGCCAGTAAGGATTTGTTCCCCAAAATCTTCCTCTAAAGCCCCATCTGTTAACCCAAGCCCAGTTGTTATAACCCCAGCCCCAATTATTATAGAATCCACCATTCCAAAATGGATCATTCCAATAGAAATTGTTCCAATAAGGGTTAACACCTAAGTTTAAATTAACAACTACATCATTATTATCATTATAACCCCAAGGTTGATTAGGATTGTAATTTAAAGATTCGTCATCAACATATAAAGTATCTACAGAATTGTAATTGTCTACATCTGTAAAAATCTGATTATTATCTATATTTTGTAAATCCTCTAATCTTTTTGTAAAATAATTATCTTCATAATCACTGTTATCTCTGTCTTGAATTACGACAGAGTTTCTTTTTTCTCTTCTTGGAGTATCATCACCATAAATACCATCATCATTATATACGCTCTGATATGTACCACAAGAAACTAATAATAAAGCAGTTACTATTAGTAGAGAGAATTTATTTGGATTTAGTTTGCTATAGTATGCTTTCATATTATTGTAATTTAAATTCTTATTTATTAAATAATTTTTGCTTAAAAACCTTAAATTATAGTAGTTTTGTACTGATTTTTAGAAAAATAGTGTTTTAACAAAAATTTCACTTTAAAGGTAACAATATTTGTGCCAAACTTTTGACTATGAGTAAACATTTAACAAAAAGAGCAGACGATTATTCTAAATGGTATAATGAATTAGTGGTAAAAGCTGATTTAGCAGAAAATTCTGCAGTTAGAGGTTGTATGGTTATCAAGCCTTATGGTTTTGCAATTTGGGAGAAAATGCAGGCAGAATTAGATAGAATGTTTAAAGAAACTGGGCATGAAAATGCTTATTTTCCACTTTTTGTTCCTAAAAGTCTGTTCGAAGCCGAAGAAAAAAATGCAGAAGGTTTTGCTAAAGAATGCGCAGTAGTAACACATTACAGACTGCAAAATGACCCTGATAATGAAGGGAAACTAAGAGTAGATCCAGAAGCAAAATTAGAAGAAGAATTGGTTGTAAGACCAACATCAGAAGCTATTATTTGGAATACTTATAAAGGATGGATTCAATCTTACAGAGATTTACCATTATTAATAAACCAATGGGCAAATGTTGTACGATGGGAAATGAGAACTCGTCTTTTTCTGAGAACCGCAGAATTTTTATGGCAAGAGGGTCATACAGCCCATGCAACTAAAAGTGAAGCAATAGCTGAAGCTAAACAAATGCAAGATGTCTATGCAGAGTTTGCTGAAAATTTTATGGCAATGCCAGTTGTAAAAGGTATAAAATCTGATAGCGAACGATTTGCAGGTGCTGAAGATACTTATACAATTGAAGCTTTAATGCAAGATGGAAAAGCATTACAAGCAGGAACAAGTCATTTTTTAGGACAAAATTTCGCAGAAGCTTTTGATGTAAAATTTACCTCTAAAGAAGGGAAACAAGAATATGTTTGGGCAACTTCTTGGGGAGTTTCTACTCGTTTAATAGGTGGTCTTATAATGACACACTCAGATGATAAAGGGTTAGTGCTTCCTCCAAAATTGGCTCCAATACAAGTTGTAATTGTACCTATATATAAAGGAGAAGAGCAATTGGAAGCAATATCAGAAAAAGTAAAAAGTATTGTAACAGAATTGCGTAAAAAAGGGATTTCTGTAAAATTTGATAATAGAGATACGTTTAGACCTGGAGCAAAATTTGCAGAATATGAGTTAAAAGGAGTTCCTGTAAGAATTGCAATGGGTAATCGTGATTTAGAAAACGGAACTTTAGAAGTAGCAAGAAGAGATACATTTGAGAAGCAAACTATTAATCAAGATGATGTAGTTTCTTTTGTAGAAAATCTTTTAGAAGAAATTCAAGAAAACTTATTTGCAAAAGCCATAAGTTATAGAAAAGAACACACTACTGTTGTAGATGATTTTAAAGAATTTAAAAAAGCAATTAAAAATAAAGGAGGCTTTGTTTCTGCGCATTGGGATGGTACAGAAGAAACTGAGGATAGGATAAAAGAATATACAAAAGCAACTATTAGGTGTATTCCTAATGATGCAATTGAAGAAGAAGGTGTGTGTGTTTTAACAGGAAAACCTTCTTCTAAAAGGGTGCTTTTTGCAAAGGCATATTAATTTTATAAAAAAAATGATTTTTTTTATAAAAATTATTGCAGAATTTAAAAAAGCTCGTATATTTGCACCCGCAATTAGCAATGTTTAATTGTTATGGTCCGTTCGTCTAGGGGTTAGGACGCATGGTTTTCATCCATGTAACACGGGTTCGATTCCCGTACGGACTACAAAAGTTTTAATAAAAAACAAGAAGTAAAGAAATTATGGCAAATCATAAGTCAGCATTAAAAAGAATTAGAAGTAACGAAGCTAAAAGGCTGCGTAATAAATATCAGCATAAAACAACACGTAATGCTGTAAGAGATTTACGTGCTGTAGAGGATAAGAAAGATGCAGAAGGTAAGTTAAGCAAAGTTATTTCTATGTTAGATAAGTTAGCAAAGAATAATATTATTCATAAAAATAAAGCTGCTAATTTAAAATCTAAATTAACAAAGCACGTTGCTGCATTGTAAGATTTTATTTTACTAAAGTATTAAAAACTCTGAATTAATTTTCAGAGTTTTTTTATGCGCCTAATTTAGATAATGAAATTTAAAAGATAAAATTGGTAAACTTACCAATCATAGTTTTTATGAGCATCTAGTCTAATAAAAATAAAAAGTAAGATTGTAAAGCCCCACAAAGAAGAGCCTCCATAGCTAAAAAAAGGAAGTGGAATTCCTACTGTTGGTAAAAGACCTATTACCATTCCAATATTTACAATGATATGAAAGAGTAATATAGAAGCCACACCATAACCATATATTCTACCAAATTTATTAGTATGTGTATCTGCTAAATAGATAATTCTGAATAACATTAACATAAATAGGATAATGACCAAAGAGCTTCCTAAAAAACCCCATTCTTCTCCAACCGTACTAAAAATATAATCTGTGTGTTGTTCTGGAACAAAATCTCCTTTGGTTATATCTCCTTTTAAAAAACCTTTACCATTCCAACCTCCAGAGCTAATTGTTAATTCTGATTGATAAGAGTTATATCCAATATTTTTAGTATCCGTTTTTAAGCCTAATAGAACTTCAAAACGATCTCTATGATGTTGTTTAAAAACTTTGTTGTAAGTAAAATTGACTCCAAAAACGAATAAAATTACAATTAAATAAATTCCTGTTATTTTGTGCCAATTAAAACGAATAAATCTTTTTCCTCCTTTTTTGATAGCAAATATTACACCAAGAGTAAGTATGCTTAGTAAGATGACTATTACCCAAGTTGCACCAAAAAAAATTGTCAATATAAAAATTAGGATTGCCAAAGCGCCTAATATAATATAGTTAAGTGTTAATCCCTCTCTATTTAAAACAAAAAAGAATGCCAAATAAATTAAAGCAGAACCTGCATCTGGTTGAAGTGTAATTAAAAATGCGGGAGTAAAAATAATGATAAATGCCTTAACTTGATTTTTTATCAACTTAAAATTATATTGTCTATCACTTAAAAGCTTGGCTACAGCTAAAGCAGTAAATGCTTTTGCAAACTCTGAAGGCTGCAAGCCTAAAAAGCCAAAATTATACCAGGATTTAGCACCATTAATTTCATTGCCAAAAACAAAAAGTCCTACTAATGATAGTAGTGAAATGATATAAAACACACCAGCAAACTGTTCGTAAAACTTTGCATTAAAAAAAAGGACTACAATAATTAATGGAATGGTTAAGCAGATAAAAATAAACTGTTTTCCATATTTGGTAGAAAAACTCAGTAATTCAAATGATTCATCTGCTTTTGATGCTGCATAAATATTCATCCAACCAAAACCTATTAAGGTGATAAATAGAAAAACTAGAATCCAGTCTATCCCAGCAAAAATGTTATTTCGTTCCTGACGCAATTTCTTCTGGTTTTTGGTTTAGCTTATCATAAATATCTTGCAGACTTAAATTTAGCATGCTTTGTTCTCTATATTTATTTGCTTTAGATATTTCTCCATTTAAGTATTTTTCAATCAATAAACTTGTAACTGGAGCTGCAATTGTAGAGCCATAACCACCATTTTCAACAAAAATAGCCAAAGCAATTTTTGGATTTTCTTTTGGAGCGAATGCTACTAAAATAGAATGATCTGGAAGCTGAATTTTCTGGCCATCAATTCTAATAAAATTTTCTGCAGTTCCTGTTTTTCCACAAATTTCAATTCCTTTAACTTGACTCCATTTTCCTGTTCCTGTCTTAAAAACTTCGTGCATAGCTTCTATAACTGGAGTAAAATATTGTTTGTCTATAGTAGTTTGTTTTGGTGTTGTGTATTTTGGTTCTTCTATAGCTTTTTTATCAATTTGTTTTAAAATATGTGGAGTATAAAAATAGCCTCTATTTGCAATTGCTGCTGTAAAATTTGCCAATTGAATTGGTGTAGTTAAAATTTCTCCTTGACCAATGGCGTTGGAAATAATAGTTGATCCATTCCAAGAATATTTATATCTACTATCATAGTATTTACCATCAGGAATTAGACCTGGACTTCCAGCAGGTAAGTCATAACCTAAGTAGTTTCCTAAACCAAAACTAGCAACATGATTGTGCCAATTATCTAAACCTTCTGAGGGTTTGTTGTTTTTTTCTACGATTCTCTTATAAGTATTAGAAAAATAACTATTACAAGATTTTGCAATCGCAGTTTTTAGTTTAATTGGCCTTCCAACAATACCACAATGACAACCCATAAATTCGTTTTTCCTTTTTCCATATCTAAAGCCATGATAGCATTTAAAAGAAGTTTGCTCATTAATAACTTGTTCTTGTAAGCCAACTAAGGCATTCATCATTTTAAATGGAGAACCAGGAGGATATGCAGCCAGCAAACCTCTATCATAAGAAGGTCTGCTAATAGTGTCATTAAATAATAATGTAGAATTTTTAGATCTTTTTCTACCTACAAGCATATTTGGGTTGTAAGTGGGTGCAGTTACTAAAGCTAAAATTTCTCCAGATGAAGGTTCTATAGCTACAATACCACCTCTTTTGCCAGTCATTAATTTTTGTGCATATACTTGTAAATCAATATCTAAAGTTAGGGTTAGGTCTTTTCCGTTTTCTGGAAGTGTATCATATTTCCCCTCTAAATAAGAACCAGTTACTTTGTTTAGATTGTTTCTTTGTAAATATTTTTTTCCTTTTTTACCTCTTAAATAATTTTCATATTGTCTTTCAATACCATCTTTACCAATTAATTCTCCTGGCTGATAATAATCGCTTTTTTTTGCTAAAGCTTCATTAACTTCTCCAATATAACCTAAAACATTGGCAGCAGCATTAATTGGGTATTCTCTAATAATTCTTTTTTGGATGAAAAAACCCTGATATTTGTGCAGTTTTTCTTGTAAAAACGCAAAATCTTCTTTAGCTAGTTGTTTTAAAAAAACAGATGGTAAATAAGGAGCGTAATTTTTTGCTTTTTGATATCTTTTTAAAAAGTCTTCTTTTGTTATTTTTAAAAGATTACAAAACTCTAAAGTATCTAATGGTTTTACTTGATTGGGTTGCACCATTACATCATAAGAAAGCTCATTGGCTACCAATAATTTTCCATTTCTATCATATACATACCCTCTTTCTGGGTAGTCATATTCAATTTTTACTGCAGAGTTATGAATTGGGTCATAATTTGCACCTCTTATAATTTGAAGCTGAAATAGCCTTCCAATAAAAATAACTCCAATAAGTGTGATTAAAATATAGAGTAAATAACTTCTTTGCATTATTGATTTTTAGTAAATATATATGTTCCTGTAAAAAATAAAATCAATGTAAAAACACTTGAATATAAGGTGTTTAGTAAAACTGCTGTTAGATTTTGAAAACTAAAATTAATAAAAGAAAAATAGATAAGATGATGAATAAGTGTTAAAGTTACCACATAATTAAAAACTTTACCAAAAGCTTCGCTTCTTAAGTTGAAAAAAGGAAAATCTGCAGGTAATTTTCTAAAATAAACTTTTATAAAAAAGAGTCTTAGGTAAGCTATAAATAAGATAGAAAATGCGTGAATGCCTCCTGTATCTGAAAAAAAATCAACACAAAGACCTAATAAAAAACTAAGAAACAAAAAAGGAATTCTTTTTTCTTTAAGAGGGTATAAGAATACGAAAGAAATATATAAATAAGGATTTATAAAGCCTAAAAAATTGATATTATTTAAGACAAAAACTTGAATTAATAGAAGTAAAACAAACAGAAATCCTTTATTTAGTGTCTTATTCATCTTTTGAAAGTTCTAAATTTTTGAGTTCTTTTTTGTTTAAATTTTTAACAATGTAAACATAACCAAGGTTACTCATATCATTAAATAAAGTTACATCTACTTTATTATCTGCAGTGTTTCCTTGGTTTATTTTAGAAATTGTACCAATGGGAATTCCTTCTGGAAAAATGGTAGATTTCCCTCCAGTTTCTATGGTGTCTCCAATTTTTAGAGGTGCTTGTCTTGGTATGTCATGTAGTTGAACAACATTATAGTTTTTACCATCCCAACGTAAAGTACCAAAATAAAAGTTGTTTTTTAAGCGCGCATTTATTCTGCTGTTTTTGTTTAAAATTGATTGTATTCTAGCATAGTTGGTTAAAGGATTATCAATAATTCCAATAATTCCTTTACTATTTATTACAGCCATTTCTTTACCTAATCCGTGCTTTTTGCCTTTATTTATTGTTAAAAAGTTAAAAGCCTTTGAGTAATTGTTATTGATGATTTTTGCTGATGTAAATGTAAATTCCTGATTATATTTTAAGGTATCTATTACAGTAGAATCTAAGTTTTTAACAAACGATTTTTGATAATATAAAGAATTTCTTAATCGATTGTTTTCTTCTGCTAAAATTTTATTTTGTTCTTTTAAATCTAAGTATTCAGATGCATTTGAAAATGTTGCATATAAACCACCAGTTATTGTGTTTGCAGAGTTTACAAACTTGCTTTTATGAAAATTAAGATTATTAAATGTAAAGAAGAGAGCAATAATCTCTAAAAGTAAAAAGAACAGAAAGTATTTAAACTTCTGAAAAAAATAGACAATCTGTTGCATTTTTAGAGTTTATTAATTGCTTATTTCATTAAAACATTTTTGTATTTGTTTAATTCTTTTAAAGCAATTCCTGTTCCTCTAACTACCGCTCTTAAAGGGTCTTCTGCAACATAAACTGGTAAATCTGTTTTTCTAGACAAACGTTTGTCTAAGCCTCTTAGCATAGAGCCACCACCAGCTAAATATATACCTGTATTATAAATGTCTGCAGCTAATTCTGGTGGAGTTTTAGATAATGTTTCCATAACTGCGTCTTCTATTCTTAAAATAGATTTATCTAACGCTTTTGCAATTTCTCTAAAAGAAACTTGCACTTGCTTTGGTTTACCACTTAGTAAATCTCTACCTTGAACTAACATTTCATCTGGTGGAGTTTCTAAATCTTCTGTGGCTGCACCAATTTGTATTTTTATTTTCTCTGCTGTAGTTTCTCCAACATGTAAGTTATGCTGAGTTCGCATATAGTACATAATATCGTTGGTAAATAAATCTCCTGCAACTTTTACAGACTGGTCGCAAACAATACCACCCAAAGCTATAACAGCAATTTCTGTAGTACCACCTCCAATGTCTATAATCATGTTTCCTTTTGGCTCCATAATATCAATACCAACCCCAATTGCAGCAGCCATAGGCTCGTAAATCAAATAGATTTCTTTGGCATTCATGTGTTTTGCAGAATCACGAACTGCTCGTTTTTCTACTTCTGTAATTCCAGAAGGAATACATATAACCATTCTTAAAGCTGGTGGAAACAATTTCTTTTTGATAGATGGAATTTGCTTTACAAATTCTTTAATCATTTGTTCTGAAGCTTCAAAATCTGCAATAACACCGTCTTTTAAAGGACGAATTGTTTTGATGTTTTCATGGGTTTTTCCTTGCATTAAATTGGCTTCCTTGCCAATAGCAATAATTTGTCCAGAAATTCTATTTCTAGCAACAATAGAAGGGCTATCAATAACCACTTTTCCATTGTGTATTATCAATGTATTTGCGGTTCCTAAATCAATCGCAATATCTTCCGTCATAAAATCAAAAAAACCCATAAAATATCTTTGTTGTAATGTTTTAACTATAGGATTACAAATCTACTAAAATTCTGATTGTAAATAACCTATAAATTTTTAATGTTTAAAATGTCTTGTTCCAGTCATAACCATAGATAAATTGTTCTCATTACAATAATCAATACTTAGTTGATCTTTGATAGAACCACCTGGTTGAATCACACTTTTTATACCAGCCTTATCAGCAATTTCTACACAGTCTGGAAAAGGAAAAAAAGCATCACTTGCCATAACAGCACCATTTAAATCAAATCCAAAAGAATTTGCTTTTTCAATGGCTTGGTTTAAAGCGTCAACTCTACTTGTTTGTCCAGTACCACCTGCTAATAATTGTTTGTTTTTTACTAAAATAATGGTGTTAGATTTTGTGTTTTTACACAATTTAGAAGCAAACAATAAATCATCTAACTCACTTTTAGAGGGTTTATTGTTGGTAACGTATTTTAAATCTTCTAATTTGTCTGTAATATTATCTTTATCTTGAACTAAAGAACCGTTTAAACAGGTTCTAACTGTTGTTTTTGGTAGCTCAACTTCTTTTTGAATTAAGATAATTCTATTTTTCTTTCCTTTTAAAATTGATAAAGCTTCATCAGAAAAAGAAGGTGCAATGACTACTTCACAAAATAGAGAATGAATTTCTGTAGCAGTTTCTGCATCAATTTCTGTATTTGCAATTAAAATACCCCCAAAAGCAGAAACTGGATCTCCAGCTAAAGCATCTACATAAGCTTGTTTAATAGTTTCTCTTTGTGCAAAACCACATGCATTGTTGTGTTTTAAAATAGCAAAAGTTGGTGCTTCACCTTTAAACTCTTCAATTAAATTTACAGCAGCATCTACATCTAGTAAGTTGTTATAACTTAATTCTTTACCATGAATTTTATCAAACATTGCTTCTAAATCTCCAAAGAAATATCCTTTTTGATGCGGATTTTCTCCATAACGTAAAACTTTAGAATTTTGTTCGCTAGCTTTAAATACTACTTCATCTGTATTAAAGTAATTAAAGATTGCAGTATCATAATGAGAAGAAATATTAAATGCTTTTGCTGCGAATTTCTTTCTATCAGAAATGGTAGTTGCACCATTATTTTCAGAAATTATGTTTAAAAAATCTTCATATTGATCCATAGATGAAACAATAAAAGTGTCTTTAAAGTTTTTTGCAGCAGCTCTAATTAAAGAAATTCCTCCAATATCAATTTTTTCAACAATATCTTGTTCAGATGCACCAGAAGCAACTGTTTTTTCAAACGGATATAAATCTACAATAACTAAGTCTAATTGAGGGATATTATATTCTGCCATTTCAGCAACATCTCCTTCATGATCTTGTCTGTTTAAAATACCTCCAAAAACTTTAGGGTGTAGCGTTTTAACTCGTCCTCCTAAAATAGAAGGATAAGAAGTAACATCTTCTACAGGAACAACATCAATTCCAAGTGCTTTTATGAATTTTTCTGTTCCTCCTGTAGAGTAGATTGTTACATTTAAGTCGTTTAATTTTTTTACCAATGGCTCTAAACCATCTTTGTGAAATACCGAAATTAATGCGGATTTAATTGTTTTTGAAGTGCTCATTTAGTGTGTCTTGTTAAGCTTGCAAATTTAGTAAAAGCAATCTTGTAAGACAATAAAAGATAATAACAAAAACGGTAAAAAATTAACAATTACTCTACTTGTATTCTGGTTTTAAAACTTTCTACTAAAGTAGTGTAATCTCGATGTGTTTTTTTTTCTTCATTTTTTCGAAGAAATGGCAACACTCTAAGCAAAATGCTTTGGGATTGTTTTCTCATAATTAGGGGGTTAAAAATTAAAAACTAAAAAAAATAATTACTCTGCGTTTTCTAAAAAATCTCTAAACCAATCTGTAAGTTGGCTAAAAAATGATTTGTTATTTACGTTATAATTATTGGATAAATTGCTTGAAGCAATTGTTGAAGTAAGTTGTTCTTTTCTCATTATTTAGGGGGTTAATGATTAATAGAATTAATAAAATTATTATAATATGGAAACAAACATAGGTAAAAAATAAATAAAACGCAATTTTTATTTTAAAATTTCTGCTACTTTTTTACATACATACTCTAAAAGGTCTTCATCTTTTTGAGAAAAAATGTTTGCAGTATGAGAGTCTATATCTATTTGCCCAATGTTTTGGTTATCAACAAAAATAGGTATTACAATTTCCGATTTAACCTTCCAACCACATGAAATATAATTGTCTTGTTCAGAAACGTCTTGTACTACAAAGTTTTTATTACTAACAGCAACTTGCCCACAAATTCCTTTTCCAAAAGGTATTATTGTATGTTCTGTTTCTTCTCCTGTGTATTGGGCTAGTTTCAATTCGTTTTTATCACCATTTTTAAAATAAAATCCTACCCAATCATAATAGGAAATTTCATTTTCTAGATAATCGCAAATTGTTTGTAATTTATCTTCTAAAGAAGTATTATTAGAAATAATCTTATCTATCTGATTTTTTAAAGTTTCTATATTCATTTTTGTATCTTCGTTAAATAAGTAGTTTGCAAAATTAATTTAAAAATAGTTGTGAAAAAACATAAAAATATTATCATTTTTTTGGTTAAGTTTTTTGCTACCTATTTTATATTAGTTACTATTTATGATAGTTACTTACAAAAATCGCAACAAAAAGAACCAACTTTTAAAGTTGCTACTATAACCCAATTGGTTGCAGAACAAACACAAGAATTATTAAGTTTTTTTGATTATCCAATAGATATAGTACAACATAAAAAAGAACTATCAGTTAAAATTTTAGTAGAAAACAATTATATGGCTCGTGTTATAGAAGGCTGTAATTCTATAAGTGTTATTATTTTGTTTATTGCATTTATAGTTGCTTTTTCTGGTTCTTTAAAAGCCACTATACTTTATGCTTTTTTTGGCAGTCTATTTATTTATCTTATAAATATTATAAGAATTGCAATTTTAACAGTTTTGATGTTTAAGTATCCTGAAAAACAAGAGTTTTTACACAATTTATTATTTCCAGCTATAATTTATGGCTGTGTATTGTTATTATGGATTGTATGGGTTAATAAATTTTCTTACTTTAAAAAATGAAAATCTACCTAAAAATAATATTAATTTTATGTCTTTTTGTAGCACTAATTTTAATTAGAGGGTTTTCTAAAGATTTATTTTACGACCCTTTAGTTCTTTATTTTCAAAATGATTATTTATATTCTCAAATACCAGAAACTAATTTTTGGAAGCTAATTATCAATTTATTTTATAGATATGCTCTAAACTCAATAATTTCTTTGGCAATTATTTGGTTGTTTTTCCAAAAAAAGGAGTATTTAAAATTTTCTGCAATATTTTATTTGATAGCGTTTATTATTTTAATAGCAGTATTTATCTTTTTATTTCAAGATAAATTTAAAAATGGTTATTTACTTATCTTTTATATTAGAAGGTTTATAATTCATCCACTTTTTTTATTGTTATTGCTGCCTGCATTTTATTATCAAAAAATGAGTAATCAATAATTTAACAGTATTTTAATTTTTCTTATTGTAAATTTGCAGAAGAAATGAAATCAACTTTTTCTAAAATATTATCTACTTTATTAGCCTTTTTAGTGCTTTTTTCTACGTTTTCTTTTACTGTAGAAAAACATTATTGTGGAGAGTTTTTAATGGATGTTTCTTTTATGGGTGATGCTGATAATTGTGGCATGCAAATGGAAAAAGTTGTAAAAAAGAAAAGTTGCTGTAAAGACGAAGTTCATCATATAGAAGGGCAAGATGAATTACAGCAAAATTCTGTGCAAGATTTTAACTTAGAAAAGCAGCAGTTTGTTGCCGCCTTTTTTATATCGTATAAAGATTTATTTATTAAAAATGAATCTAAAAATATTCTTTACAGAGATTTTTCTCCACCAGATATTCCAAAAGATTATCAGGTCTTATTCCAATCTTTTTTAATTTGATTTTTATTTTTTAACAAGAAAATTCATCTATTTAGATGATAAGTAGTTACGTTATTAAATAAAAACAAAAACAATGAAAAAATATATTATAAGTAGTTTTTTACTACTTATGCCAATCATAATATTCTCACAAACAGATTTTAAGGGAATGATTATGGACAAAAGTAATCCTAAAGATAATTTAGGAGTAGAAGGTGCAAGTGTACATTGGCTAAATACTAATGTTAGTGCAATTACCAACAAGAAAGGATGGTTTACAATTCCGTATAAAGCATCTTACAAGAAATTGGTTGTTAGTTATTTAGGGTATAAAACAGATACAATTACAATAAATAGTTTAAAGCCAATCCATCATTTTTTAACTTTGGATAGCGATTTAGAAGAAGTTACAGTAAGAGCTCAAAAAAAGGCGACTTTTAAATCTACTTTAACTACAGCAAATATGTTTACGGTAAATTCTGAAGAATTGCTAAAAGCAGCTTGTTGTAATTTAGCAGAAAGTTTTGAAACAAATCCTTCTATAGATGTTAGTTTTTCTGATGCTTTAACAGGTACAAAACAAATACAAATGTTGGGTTTAACAAGTCCTTATTTGTTAATCACGCAAGAAAATATTCCTTCTGTAAGAGGTGCTTCTCAAGTTTTTGGATTGACTTTTACGCCAGGAACTTGGGTAGAAAGTATTCAAATAACCAAAGGAGCAGGTTCTGTTGTTAATGGTTTTGAAAGTATTTCTGGTCAGATAAACGCAGAAGTTGGTAAAGCCTTTTTCGGATAATAAATTTTTTTTAAACGCCTATTCTTCTTTAAACGGAAGATTGGAATTAAATACACATTTTAATCAGAAAGTATCAGAAAAATGGCAAACAGGTTTGTATGTTCATGGCAATTATAGAGGCGAAAAATTTGATAGAAATAAGGATAATTTTTTAGATGCTCCTTTAGCAAACCAGATAAATGTAATGAATCGTTGGCAGTTTACAGATGCAGAAAAAGGATGGGTAAGTTTTATAAATGCTCGTTTTTTAAATGATGAAAAACAAACTGGAGAACTCAATTTTAATCCAGATACAGATAGAGGAACAACCAATGCTTGGGGAAGCGAAATTAAAACCAAACGTTTTGATGCTTCTGCAAAATTGGGCTATGTTTTTCCAGAATTGCCTTTTCAAAGTATTGGTTTTCAAATGGCATATAGCAACCATCAACAAAATGCTTATTTTGGGCTGAATGGATATGATATCAATCATCAAAGTGTGTATTCTAATTTGATTTTTAATTCGATAATTGGAGATACCAGAAACAAGTTTAAAACGGGTTTAAGTTTTACCTATGATAAATATGATGAGTTGGTGAATGCAAATAATTTTGATAGAAATGAAAATTCTTTAGGTGCTTTTTTTGAATATGCTTTTGATAATTTAGACAATTTTAGTTTTACAGCTGGTTTAAGAATAGATACACATAATTTATTAGGAACATTTTTAACTCCGCGTTTGCATTTACGATATGTTCCTTGGGAGAACAGTGTTTTTAGAGCTTCTGTTGGAAGAGGAAAAAGAAGCGCCAATATTTTTGCTGAAAACCAGCAATTATTTGCAAGTTCAAGACAAATAAATATTGATAATGTTGGCGGAAATATTTACGGTTTAAATCCAGAAATTGCCTGGAATTACGGTGTTTCTTATATGCAGAAATTTAATTTATTTGATAAAAAAGGAGACATAACCTTCGATTTTTATCAAACTGATTTTCAAAATCAAGTGGTTGTAGATTGGGAAAATTCGCAAGAAATCTTTTTTTATGATTTAGATGGAAAAAGTATTGCCAATAGTTTTCAAGTAGAGTTAAATTATAATATTGCACCTTTTTTTAATTTAAGAACAGCGTATAAATATTTTGATATTTCTACAGATTATAAAAGTGGCAATTTGCAGAAACCCATTCAGCCTCAAAATAGGTTTTTTGCGAATCTTTCTTATGAAACAGAAGCAAAAGAAAATGGAGCTAAGTGGAAGTTTGATACAACTTTTAATAATATTGGTAAACAACGTTTGCCAAATACAAGTACAAACCCTATTCAGTATCAATTGCCAGAATTTGCAACATCTTTTCAATTGTTTAATGCGCAAATAACTAAAGTGTTTTCAGATAAATTCGAAATATATTTAGGAGGTGAGAACCTAACAAATGTTCAACAGAAAAATCCTATTTTAGCAAGTGATAATCCTTTTGGTTCGAATTTTGATACCACAATTGTATATGCACCCATTTTTGGACGCGCAATTTATGCAGGATTAAGATTTAAAATAAAATAAATAATAAATTAACAGATTGTCGCTTCGAGTTAATTTATGAGGAACGATTAAATTTGTATCGAGAAGTTTTGCTTTTCTCAATACTTTTTCTTTTCCTTCTCAATAAAATAAAAGACTAGAATTGACTCATAAAAAAAACAATAAAAAATGAAAAAAATAGTATTCATATTCAGTTTGTTCTTGATTGTCTTTACTACTCAATCACAAGAAATAAAAAAGAAAAAAAACGCTAAAGTTTCTTTTGAGGTTGATGGTATTTGCGGAATGTGTAAAAAGCGAATTGAAACTGCTGCCTTAAAAACAAAGGGTGTAAAGTTTGCTTTATGGAGTGTAAAAACACATCAACTAAATTTAATTATGGACGAGCGTAAAACAGATGTTTCAACCGTTCAAAAAAATATTTTAAAAGTTGGTCATGATGTAATTTTAGCCGAGAACAAAAAGTTAGAAGCAAAAACGGAAGCATATAACTCTGTACATCCTTGTTGTAAATATAGAGATGAAGAAATTATTTTAGATCATGAAGGAGGTTTAAAAAAGCAGAAAAAACAGTAAATTAATTTCGATATTTTACATGTATAAAAAAATCCGATAGAAATTCTATCGGATTTTTTTAGCGTTAATTATTTAGGTTCAAGTTTATTTTTTTCTGTATTGAAATTAACTTTCCAGAGCTTGTAATACCTTCTAAAAAGATAATTATGTTTTTTTGATCTAATGTTGGTGTTTTAAATTTAGTTTTACTTTTTTGGGCTTCGATCTCTATACCATCACTCCAATATATAGATCCATAGTTTTTAAAATAATTAGAATTAGTATCGTAAAGAGGATCATAATATTCTTTGTAAGTTACATAACCAGTTTTAAGATTGTATTGTAAAACCTTATTGTTAAACTTGTTTTTAGACCTATAAGTGTCCTTAGTATACAAATAAATTTCTTTATCAGAATAATGAATTTCGGTCAAATCATCAACGCTAACTCCATTTAATTGAGATGGGTCATAACTAATATCAACATCATCAAAATAAATTCTTTTTCTTAAACTAGTTGCTGTTCTGTACCTAACAAAAGGGGTAGGATTTATACCAAATGTTAGAGGTAATATTTGATTTAATTCACCATTTAAGTCATTAACACCAATATTTGTAAATCTTTCTCTTGTTTCTATACTCATTCCTTGACTTACCATATCATCAGCAGCTAACTCTCTTGCAATATTTGCTGTTCCTTGTGTATTGTTAAAATTTCTGTAGTTTCTAGGTAAAAATCCTAAATTTCTTAATAGAAAAGATAAATTTTTTGTGCCTTTATAACTTTTGTCTATGATAATATTTTTGCGTGAAACACGATTAAATATAGGATTGTATTTTGTTTTGCTAATTTTTGTTTTTAAAAATATCTCGTCTAAAGAGACTCTATTAAAACTATCAAATTTATAACTATTAATATTGTTTGCTAAATTATTTTCTACATTGATATAATTATCTATAACTTTAAAAGCACTTGTATTAAAGGAATTGGTTTTAATGTATCCTTTTGTTTTTTTTATCTTATTGTTTTCGAATGCTGCAAAAGCTAGGTTAGAGTTTTCTTTAAGAAAAAGATTTTCAAAACTAAAAGAATTTCCTTTTATTTTTTTTGTAATTAATAAATTATTAGAAGGTGAAATTAAATAGACCTTTACAGAATCTTTTTTTCTATTTATATTTAGTGCACCATTTATTGTAATTCCATTTTCGTTTAGATAAGAATAGTTATTTGTTGGATAAAAGATGTTTTGCCAATTATATTTACTCCATCCTTGGGTTTGTAATAATAAATCTAATTCACTAATTTTTTTTCTATTCGTTTTTGTAAAGTAATAGTAAGGTTCTTGTATATTACCTTTTATGTAAGGCTTAAGTAGAAATTGAGTGATAAGTGAATTTGCATAATTAGTTGCTTTTGTAGATGCAGGTAATATTGATGCACTCAGAAAAGTAATATCATTATTTTTTTCCTTTTTTAATAAAGATATTTCTATAGAATCATTATTAATAGAAGAGGTTTTAATTTGAATATCTTCAAGAAGGTTTTTATTGTAGTTAAAAAATATCCTTTCTGAAATAGGTTGATTGTTGTTATCAAATAATGTTGCTATTTGAATTCCATTAGCTAATTTCTTTTTTGCGATAACTAAATTGTAAATATTTTCGTTCTCATTAAATAGAATTGTTCTTTCTAAGACTTGATTAGTATTGTGTATATATAATTTAAATTTTTTTGAACTTAAATTTTTTAAACTTTTAAAATTGGTGCCAACCATAAATCGTACAAAAGGAGTTCCGTTGTTTTCTATATTAAATGATATACCATAGTTTTCTGCTTTTGGTATTTTATTTTTAATTACAGTATTATTATCTATTGTATATTTTACATAGTATTGCTTATCCTTATTATAGTAAAATTTAACTTTACCTAAACCAAATTTATTTGTAGTAAAAGTAGAAACGATATTGTTTTTGTCATCAATAATTTCACCTTTGTCTATTTTTATTCCAATATTATTGCTGTTTTTAACAACAACTCCATAAGTATTCTTGAAATTAGTGATAGCATTCCCACCTTCTGGTAATATTTGTGTTTCAATTTTTACATCAGTTAACTGATTATCTTTTTTAGAATGATTAGATTTTATAATTGTTATTTTTTGTGTGAAAGAAAAATCTTCTTTAAAGTTTTTCATCCAATTGGTTGCAGTTTTAATAAAATAATAATCATCTACAAATGTTGAGTCTATTTTTAAGTTACCATAAGCAATTCCGTTTTCTACGTAAAGTAGTTTTTTTTCTTTCAGTTTTCCTTCTTTATCATAAATAAGACAATATAAATTTCTGGTAAAGTCAGATAATTTTTGATCTTTGTGATTTAAAACGTAGGCTTTTAACCAAATTTCTTCACCAATTGTAAAAGTAGTTTTGTTTAAGTGTAAATAAGGTATTTCTCTATTGGCTTCAAAGTATTTACTATATAATGTGTCTAATTTTTGTTGGCTAAAAAGAGAAATGCTTAAGAAAAGTAGAAAATAAGTAGTTGTTTTTTTCATAATTTTTGGTTGATTAAATTTGAAAAAAAGTATCAAGTTTTATGCCACAAAAAAATCCGATAGAATTTTCTATCGGATTTTTTATTAGTTATTTAAATGAATATCTAATTTTTTCTGAATTGAAATTAACCTTCCAGAGCTTGTTATACCTTCTAAATACAAAATCATTTTATCTTGATTTAGTGTTGGAACTTTAAATGAAATATTGCTTTTTTTTGAAGAAATTTCTATATCTGATTTCCAATAAATAGCTCCAAAATCTTGAAAACTTTTTGAGGTTGTATCGTATTTTGGACTGTAATATTTTTTACTTTCTGTAAAACCTAAAGGTATTTTATATGTTAAGATTTTTCCAAATTTAGTTTTACTTCTTCTGCCTTCTGTGTTTATGTAAAAGAATATTTCGTTTTCTCCATAATGGATTTCACTAAAGTCTGTTACTCTAAAATCTTGTAAAAGACCTGCCCCTAGTCTAAGAGGTATGTTATTTAAAAATAAAGTTATTGGAGCACCAGCATATCTTGATCTTGCAGCAGATCTATAAACTACAATATTACCATCAGAGCCATAAGGGATAGCAGGTATAAAGTAACCTAACTGCCTTAAAAATATAAAAACGTCTAAAGTACCCATATAATCCTCATTAATTTTAACCATTCTTCTGTTTAAACTATTTAGCCAAAAAGGTCTAAACTTAGGTTTGTTTAACTCAGATTTTAAAGTAATTTCATCTAGTTTAATTCTTTTTTCATCAAAAACTTTAGAAATTTCTAAATCTTTAATCAAATTAAAATCAGGGTTAGAAGTTGCTCTTCTTTTGATATTTATTGTAAATGGTGTGTTAATATTTTTTTGCCTTATATATCCTTTTGTTTTAATAATTTTAGAATCATTTGATGATATAAAATTTATATCATCCTTATCTTTTAAGTAAAGGTTTTTATAAGAAAACCTGTTGTTTTTTACCTTTTCAGTAATTAAAGAATCGTTACCAGAAACCATTAAGTATACTTTTTTTGCTTTTCTTTTAGTATTTAAAACTCCATTTAAAGTAATTCCATTTTCAGATTCATATTGGTAATTAATTGGCGAGTAAAAAATATCTTTCCAATCATATTTGCTCCATCCTTGAGTTTGTAGTAATAAATCTAACTCAATTAATTTTTTTCTGTTGGTTTGTGTGAAATAATATGCAGGGTTTTGGATATCACCTTTTATAAAAGGCTTTAGTAAAAATTGAGAAATAATAGAGTTTGAAGGTTTGTATGCTTTAGTTTGTTCTGGTAAAATTGAAGCACTTAAATAAATAACATCTTTCGTGTTTTTTTTAATTAATGAAATAGATAAAGAATCATTTTCTTTATTTAAAAAGTCTATTTTTATATTTTCAACAATTTCTTTATCATAGTTAAAAAGCAGTCTTTCTGCTACAGGATTATTATTATCATCAAAAAGAGTAATTATATTAATTCCTTTATTTAATTTATTGGTGGCAATAATTAAATTATATAAATTTTCTTTTTTATTAAAAGTAATAGTTTTTTCTAGTACTGAATTTGTGTTGTGTATGTAAATTTTGAATTGCTTACCATTCAAACTACTTAAGCTTCTATTATTAGTGCCTACAGCAATTCTAATAAATGGAGTTGCTTTATTCTCTACTTGAAGGGAAACTCCAGATTTTGCTGCTTTTGGAATTTCTTTTTTAATAATTTTTCCATTATTTAGGGTAATTTTTGCAGTATATGATTTATTTTCTTTGTAGTAGAAGCTTGAATTGGCTAAACCAAAATTATTTGTATTAAATTTTGTAATTATATTTTCTTGTTCATCTAAAATTTCTCCTTTTTTAATTTGAATACCTACGTTGGATTTATTTTTTACAACAATACCATAATTATTATTAAAATTTTCTAATGCATGACCACCTTCTGGGAGCAGTTGTATTTCATAATTATCAGTAATTTTTTCTGTTTTTTTATTTTCTAAATCTTTAGGGTTGAACACTGTAATTTTTTGGTTATAGGAAAAGTCTTCTTTAAAGTTTCTCATCCAATTGGTAGCCGTTTTTAAAAAGTAAGTTTCTTTGGTAAATGTAGAATCTATTTTAAAATTAGCTTTAGCAATTCCATTTTCTACATACAGTAATTTTTTATCCTTTAATTTTCCGTCTTTATCGTAAATAAGGCAGTAAAGATTTCTAGTAAAGTCTGATAATTTTTTATTTTTTTGGTTTAAAACATAGGCTTTTAACCAAAGTTCTTCTCCAACAATAAAAATGGTTTTGTTAAGATGTAAGAAAGGAATTTCTCTGTTATCTTTAAAATAGTTACTGTATAATGCATCAATTTTTTGCTGACTAAATATAGATAGGCTTAGTAAGATTAGTAGGATAGAGATGTTTTTTTTCATAGTATAGGTTGGTTTATATTTCTGAATTAATATCAAAAATTATACCAACAAAAAATCCGATAGAAATTCTATCGGATTTTTATTTTCAAATATAATTTTAGCAAGAGTAAGATGCTTGCAAACCCACGCTTGTGGGTTACATCATTCCTGGCATTCCACCACCCATTGGAGGCATTCCACCAGCAGGAGCATCTTCTTTAATATCTATTAAAGCACATTCTGTTGTAAGAATCATACCTGCAACAGAAGCTGCATTTTCTAAAGCTACTCTAGTTACTTTTTTAGGGTCAATAATTCCTGCATCTAACATGTCTACATAAGCATCAGATTTTGCGTCGTAACCAAAATCTTTTTTACCTTCTAAAACCTTGTTGATAACTACTGAGCCTTCACCTCCAGCATTTTCTACGATAGTTCTTAAAGGAGATTCAATGGCTTTGTTTACAATTTGCACACCAGTGGTTTCGTCTAAATTATCTGTAGCTAATTTTTCTAACACTTTTTTAGCGCGCACTAAAGCAACACCACCACCAGCAACAATACCTTCTTCTACAGCAGCTCTTGTTGCATGTAAAGCATCATCAACTCTATCTTTCTTTTCTTTCATTTCTACTTCAGAAGCAGCACCAACATATAAAACTGCAACACCACCAGCTAATTTAGCCAAACGCTCTTGTAGTTTTTCTTTATCATAATCTGATGTTGTTGTTTCTATCTGAGTTTTAATTTGATTTACTCTTGCTTTAATTGCAGAAGCATCACCTGAGCCATTTACAATTGTGGTATTGTCTTTATCGATGGTTATGCCTTCTGCAGTTCCTAATAAATCTAAGGTTGCATTTTCTAAAGAAAAACCTCTTTCTTCAGAAATTACTGTTCCTCCAGTTAAAATAGCAATATCCTCTAACATTGCTTTTCTTCTATCTCCAAAACCTGGTGCTTTTACTGCAGCAATTTTTAAGCCTCCTCTTAATTTATTTACTACTAAAGTAGCTAACGCTTGTCCATCTACATCTTCAGCAATTATTAAAAGAGGTCTTCCAGATTGAGAAACTGGCTCTAAAATTGGAAGAATTTCTTGTAAGTTAGAAATCTTTTTATCAAATAATAAAATATATGGATTTTCTAAATCTGCAATCATTTTATCTGCATCTGTAACAAAATAAGGAGATAAATAACCTCTGTCAAATTGCATACCTTCTACAACATCTACATAAGTATCCATTCCTTTTGCTTCTTCAACAGTAATAACACCTTCTTTACCAACTTTAGTAAAAGCGGTTGCTATTAAATCTCCAATAGTATTGTCGTTATTTGCAGAAATTGCTGCAACTTGTTTTATCTTTTCTGAGGAATTACCAACTTTTTGGGTTTGTTTTTCTAAATCTGCAACAATTGCTTCAACTGCTTTGTCAATTCCACGTTTTAAATCCATAGGATTTGCGCCAGCAGCAACGTTTTTTAAGCCCTCTTTTACAATTGCTTGTGCCAATACAGTTGCAGTTGTAGTTCCATCACCAGCTAAATCATTGGTTTTAGAAGCCACTTCTTTAACCATTTGAGCTCCCATGTTTTCAAGCTCGTTTTCTAATTCTACTTCTTTTGCAACAGAAACACCATCTTTAGTTACTGTTGGTGCACCAAAAGATTTTGAGATAATTACATTTCTTCCTTTTGGTCCTAAAGTTACTTTTACTGCATTTGCTAAAGCATCAACTCCTCGTTTTAAGCCATCTCTAGCTTCTATATCAAATTTTATGTCTTTTGCCATTTTTACTACGCTTTGTGCCATTTGCTCTAAGCTTTATGCTTTATACAATTGGCTATTATTTTAATTTTTCTTTTAATTATATTAATTTCATGATTTAATTTGATAAAAGTAGTTTTATCAATATAATTTAAATCTTTTAAAACCTCTCATAACTATGTTTATAACTTAAGGCATAAAGCCAAAAGCTATTAAATAATTGCAAGAATATCAGATTCACGCATCATTAAATAATCTACACCATCTAATTTTAAATCGGTTCCACCATATTTACCATATAAAACAGTATCACCAACTTTTACAGTTAATGGCTCGTCTTTTTTACCATTACCAACTGCAACTACAGTTCCTTTTTGTGGTTTTTCTTTTGCATTATCTGGAATAATTAATCCAGAAGCTGTTTTTGTCTCTGCTGGAGCAGGCTCTACAAGAACTCTGTCTGCTAAAGGTTTAATATTTAAACTCATTTTATATAATTTTTTTTGATTAATTAAATTGTGTTTTCACTCTATAAATAGTCAGAAATTATGCCATGAATACAAAACTGACATTTTTTCTTTGATTGATTTTTTTATAGAAAAATAGAATAAAAAAAATGCCAACGTGTCATTTACGTTGGCATTCTCTAGTTTATTATTTAAATCGAAGTTTAAATGCTGTCTTTTGTTGTTGAAGGTATTGTATTATCTACAGGAGTAGTGGTTTCTACACCATCTAACTTGTCTTTTAATTCAAAACCATTTCCATCACCTCTTTCTATTGCAAAGTTTGATAAAAGAATTAATGCAAACATAGCAATTGCTAGGGTCCAAGTAGTTCTGTCTAAGAAATTATTTGTGTTTTGAACACCACCTAAAGATTGTGCTCCACCACCACCAAAAGAAGAAGATAATCCACCTCCTTTAGGATTTTGTACCATAACTATTAATATTAATACCACAGCTACTAATAATATGACACCTAAAAATAAGTTATAACTCATGATTTATTTTTTTGTAAAATTTTTACTTTTTTAATTTGGTCTGCAAAGTAACCACTTTTTTCTGGATATTTCAAACTTAAAATTCTGTAAGCTTGAATAACACTTTCATATTTTTTTTGCTCTAAATAAACTTTAGCTAAAGTTTCTGTCATTAAAGCAGCATCCTGCTTATTTGCTTTCACAGGAATGCTTATTTTTTTATCTTTTGATAAAGGTTCTATTTTTGGATTGTTTTCTATAAACTTATCTATAATCGCTTCTTTTTTCTCAGTTTCTATATGCTGTTTTGAGGCAGTTCTAACAATTGTTTTTTTTGTAGAGAGTTGCAGCCATTCTCCAAAAGAATGATTTTCTGATGAGTAGAAAGTAATAGGTTTTCCAATATTTAATGCTTCTTTAATAGTAGAAACAGATTGTTTTGATGTTGCTGTTGCTGTTTCTTTTTCTGAAGGATGGATGGCTTTTAAAGAAGTTTCAACAATGTTTTCTTCGGATATTTTCTCTGAAATCTGCTGATGTATATCTTCTTTTTGAGCGTTAAAATCATCAGAAGTGATATAATTAAATAAAACTGTTCTATCTGTTGTGTAAGCTGCACTTAGTTTTAATTCATTGTTGTATTTAAAGCTATCTTGATTTTTTAATCCTTTTAAATACAAAGTTCTAGCAGCTTGGAAATAAGGAAATTCATCTACAATAGATTTTAACTCAACAGTTTCTAGTTGCTGGATATTTTGCTTCTTTTCTAAGATTTCTATGAATGTGTTTTTATTCAAATTTGTATTTTTCTTCTAACTTCTAACTTCTAACTTCTAACTTCTAACTTCTAACTTCTAACTTCTAACTTCTAACTTCTAACTTTTATTACCATTTAGCTACAGAAGCATTAAAGATATCTTGTGTTATTCTTTCTAAAATTTCTTCTAAAGCAGATTCTAAAATACCACCTGTTAATTGTACTGTAGCATCTACATCAGAGTAGAATGAGAATTGCTTTTCAAAATCATCTTTTTCGTTTAATTTGTTTACAAAGCGAACATTTACAGTTACTGTTAGTCTATTTTGAGCAGCAGTCTGGTTTGCAGTAGCACTCATTGGGTTAATTCGATATCCTGTGATTTCTCCACTAAAATATAAATCTCCATTAGAATTTGTTAAAGTTAAGTTGGTTTGTCTTGTAAATAAATCTCTCAGGTTTTCCGTAAAAGTTTGACTTAAAGTTGGTTCTACTAAAGGTGCTTGATTTGGGAAAAAATCTATTTGTACAGTTTGTGCATTTCCTATATTAACTCCAGAAAATGAGTATATACCACATCCAATAAATGTTGAAACTAGTAGTAATGATAAAATTATTTTTTTCATTTTTATTTATTCAAAAGAAAATGGGTTTCAAAATTCTATATTCAAATTTAAAAATTTTTGAATCTTATAATGAAAACCTTAATCCTACAAATCGTATTGTTTAATTTTTCTATACAAAGTTCTTTCAGAAATTCCCAATTCTTTAGCTGCTAACTTACGTTTATTATTGTTTTTCTCTAAAGATTTTTTAATCATTTCTATTTCTTTGTCTTGTAAAGATAAAGATTCGTCTTCTTCAATCGTCTCAATAAAATCATAATTTTTTTCTGTAGATGTTTCTTGAGGGATATTTAAAACTTCAATATTTGTTTTTTGATTTTCTTGATTTCTATAGATTTTTTCTATCAATTGATGATGCTCTTCTTGTACCTCCTCAACATTCCCATTTTTCATCAAATCTAACGTCAATTTCTTTAAATCGTTAATATCATTACGCATATCAAACAAAATTTTGTACATGATATCACGTTCTGTAGAAAAATCATTTTCTTTTTTACCTCCAATTACTGCAGGAAAATTCCCTTTATTATCAGGTAAGTATTGTTGTAACTTAGCTCCAGATACTGTGCGATTTTCTTCAATTACAGAAATTTGTTCAGCCAAGTTTTTTAATTGACGGATGTTTCCAGGAAAACGATAATTTAATAGCACATTTACAGCATTTTCGTCTAATCTGATAGATGGCATTCTGTATTTCTGAGCAAAATCTGAAGCAAATTTTCTGAATAACAAATGAATATCATCATTACGTTCTCTTAACGCTGGTAAGTGAATTTCTACTGTGCTTAATCTATAATATAAATCTTCTCTAAATTTCTCTTTTTCAATAGCAGACTGCATATTAACGTTGGTTGCAGCTACAATTCTAACATTGGTTTTTAAAACTTTTGATGACCCCACTTTTATAAATTCTCCATTTTCTAAAACACGTAGTAAACGTACTTGTGTTGTTAAGGGTAATTCCCCAACTTCATCTAAAAAAATGGTTCCACCATCAGCCACTTCAAAATACCCTTTTCTATCTTGTGTTGCACCTGTAAAAGCTCCTTTTTCGTGTCCAAACAATTCACTGTCTATAGTTCCTTCAGGAATGGCACCACAGTTTACAGCAATATATTTTGCATGTTTTCTGTGTGATAAAGAATGTATAATTTTAGGAATATTTTCTTTACCAACACCACTTTCTCCTGTAACCAAAACAGAAATATCTGTAGGAGCAACTCTTACTGCTTTTTCTAAAGCACGATTTAGCTGAATATCGTTTCCGATAATTCCAAAACGTTGTTTTAAAGCTTGTAAATTTTCCATTTCTTTTCTTTAGAATAGGGAAAAAAGAATAAAGAGAAAAGATTCGTTCTTTGTTCTTATCTCTTGCTTCTCTTTTCTAAAAATTAATTATTATCAGAATACCCAACTGCTTTACCAATTAAAGTAGCAGAAGTACAGTCTTCTATCTTAACATTTACAAAATCACCTAATTTATAATGTTCTTTAGGAAAAACAATTACAGTGTTTTGTGTATTTCTTCCTTTCCATTGATTTGGGTCTTTTTTAGAAGTCCCTTCAATCAAAACTTCCTCCGTTTTTCCTAAATGTTGTTGTGTTCTGTATAAAGCGTGTTTTTGTTGTAAATCGATGACTTCTGTTAAACGACGTTTTTTTACATCATTTGGGACATCATCATTCATTTTTTTACCAGCTAAAGTTCCAGGTCTTTCAGAATACGCAAACATAAAACCAAAATCATATTTTACATATTCCATTAAATCTAAAGTATCTTTGTGATCTTGCTCAGTTTCTCCACAAAAACCAACAATCATATCTTGTGATAAAGCCATTTCTGGGATAATTTTGTAGATATTATCTACCAACTCCATATATTCTTCACGCGTATGTTGTCTATTCATTGCTTTTAACATTGCATTACTTCCACTTTGCACAGGCAAGTGAATGTATTTGCAAATGTTTTTGTGTTTTGCCATTGTATGAATCACATCTAAACTCATATCTTGAGGATTAGAAGTAGAAAAACGAAAACGTGTTTTTGGGAATTGAGTTGCACACATGTCTAACAATTGTGCAAAATCAACTGCTGTAGCTTGTGCCATTTCTGAAGCTTTGTTGAAATCCTTTTTCAAGCCTCCTCCATACCATAAAAAACTATCTACATTTTGTCCTAAAAGTGTAATTTCTTTAAAGTTTTGATCAACCATAGATTGAATTTCGGCTAGAATACTTTTTGGATCTCTGCTTCTTTCTCGTCCACGAGTAAAAGGCACCACACAAAACGTACACATATTATCACAACCTCTGGTAATCGATACAAATGCAGAAACTCCGTTAGAATTTAAACGAACAGGGGCAATATCTCCATACGTTTCTTCTTTAGATAAAATAACGTTTACAGCATCTCTACCTTCATTTACTTCTTCTAATAAATTAGGTAAATCTTTATAAGCATCAGGTCCAACAACTAAATCAACAATTTTTTCTTCTTCTAAGAATTTTTCTTTTAAACGTTCTGCCATACAACCTAAAACACCAACCTTCATTTTTTTGTTAGATTCTCGTTTAACACGATTGTATTTTTGCAATCTTTTTCTGACTGTAGTTTCTGCTTTTTCTCTGATAGAACACGTATTTACCAAAACCAAATCAGCTTCCTCTAAAATTTGAGTGGTATTATACCCTTGTTTATCTAAAATTGCAGCTACAATTTCACTGTCATTCATATTCATTTGGCAGCCATAGCTTTCAATGAATAACTTCTTAGAATTTTGTTCTTTATTTTCGGTTACAAGTGCTTTGCCTTGTATTTTTTCGTCTATAATTTTTTCTATGGGTTCCATCTATCAATGTATCATTAAAAGGTTTGCAAATATACAACCAAAAATGAAAATTAATGACAAATTGGCAGAAAACAAATTTCTTTTTATTCATTTTTTGGAGAAAAGAAAGCACTTTTATCATTTGAAGTAAATATTTTATAGATTTGATTTTTATACATTTAAGCATTGATGATTTTTTTCAATACCTAATTTTAACTAAAATAACCCTATTAATGAATAAAAAAGTAAGCATTATTGTAAAGCTATTATTAGTTTTTTTAGTGGTAATAAGTTGTAATAAGTCTACGAAACAATCTAAAAAAGCTACTTTAAATTCAAAAATAGAATCCAAAGTAGATTCTGTGTTAAGTTTGATGAATTTAGATGAAAAGATTGGACAAATGGTGCAGTATTCTGCAGGTGGTGATTTAACAGGGCCTTCATCTTCTAAAAGTAATAAAGCTAAAGCCAATAAAATTAAAAAAGGGTTGGTGGGTTCTGTATTAAACGTGGTTTCTGTAAAAGAAGTTCGCAAAGCTCAAGAATTAGCAATGCAATCTCGCTTAAAAATTCCACTAATTTTTGCTTTTGATGTTATTCACGGGCTAAAAACAATTTTTCCAATTCCGCTTGCAGAAAGTGCAAGCTGGGATTTAGAATTGATTAAAAGAGCTTCTAAAATAGCAGCTAAAGAGTCTGCAGCTTCAGGGTTAAATTGGACATTTGCACCAATGGTAGATGTTTCTAGAGATGCAAGATGGGGTAGAGTAATGGAAAGTGGAGGAGAAGACCCGTATTTAAATGCTGTGGTTGGTGTTGCAAGAATTCAAGGTTTTCAAGGAAATGATCTTTCTAATAAAAACACAATAGCAGCATGTGCAAAACACTTTGCAGGTTATGGTTTTGCAGAAGCTGGTAGAGAATACAATACAATAACTGTAGGAGAATTTGAATTACACAATTCAATTTTACCACCATTTAAAGCTGCTGCAGAAGCTGGTGTTGCCACTTTTATGAATGCGTTTAATGATATTGATGGCATTCCTGCAACAGGTCATAAAATATTACAAAGAGATATTTTAAAAGGAGATTGGAAATGGGATGGCTTTGTGGTTTCAGACTGGGGTTCTATTGGTGAGTTAGTTGATCATGGTTTTGCAAAAGATAAAAAACAAGCTGCAGAAATTGCTTTAAAAGCGGGTTCTGATGTAGATATGGAATCTAATTCTTATGAAAATTATTTAAAAGAATTAGTATCAGAAAATAAAAGTTACATCACTTATATAGATGATGCAGTTAGAAGAATTTTAAGATTAAAATTTAAATTAGGGTTATTTGATGATCCTTTTAAATATTGTGATGCAGAAAATGAAAAAAATAATATTTATACCAAAGAACATCTAGCAATTGCAAAAGAAGCTGCAAAAAAATCGATTGTATTGTTAAAAAATGAAAACAATGTTCTACCAATTTCTAAAAACATAAAAAGTATTGCAGTAATAGGTCCTTTTGCAAATGATAAAAATAATGCGTTAGGCAATTGGCGTGGAAAAGGAGTTTACAATTCTGCAGTTTCGTTATTAGAGGGAGTAAAAAATAAAACTGGTAAAAATACAAAAGTATATTATGAAAAAGGAATTGATTTAACTATACCCACTGTAAAACCAGGAGATAATCAGTTTATGATTCCTTTAAAAATAAATACCAAAAATAAGTCAGGTATTGCTAAAGCAGTTAGCATTGCTAAAAAAGCAGAGGTTGTCTTTTTAGCAGTAGGAGAAGATGCATATCAATCTGGAGAAGGAAGAAGTTATACAAATATTGGTTTTGCTGGCTTGCAAAATGAGTTGATAGAGGCTGTTTACAAAGTAAATAAAAACATTGTTTTAATTTTATCAAATGGAAGACCAATGGATATTTCTAATGTACATAAAATCTTACCAGGAATTTTAGTTACTTGGCATTTAGGGAGTGAATCTGGAAATGCAATTGCAGATGTTTTGTTTGGAGATTACAATCCGTCAGGAAAATTACCAGTTTCGTTTCCAAGAAACGTTGGGCAAGAACCTTTATATTACAATCAAAAAAATACAGGTAGACCTAATAATGATGTTCATGTAACTTATTCTGGCTATGATGATGCTAAAAAAACACCTTTATATCCTTTTGGTTTTGGTTTAAGTTATACTTCTTTTTCTTATGATAATTTAAAAGTTGATAAAGAAAAAATGACACCAGAAGATAAAATCATACTTTCTGTAGATGTAAAAAATACAGGAGATATAAAAGGAGAAGAAGTTGTACAGTTGTATATAAGAGATTTAGTAGGTAGTATAATTAGACCTGTAAAAGAATTAAAGGGGTTTCAAAAAATTGAATTAAAAGCAGGAACAACAAAAACGGTTTCTTTTACGATTGATAAAAAAGTACTCCAATTTTATACAATTAACAAAAAATGGGAAGTAGAATCTGGAGATTTTCATCTTTTTGTTGGTGGGAATTCGCTAACAAATCTCATGCAAAAAATTACTGTAGAATAATTTTTTTCTGTTAAAAGTGATGTAAAAATCAATCTTTAAATTTTTAATAAAAAAAAACTACATACTTTTGCAATCCGAAAACACGCAGTTTTTAATTGCAGTAATTACGACAAAAGAAAGATAAATGGCAAAGAATTTAGTAATTGTAGAGTCACCAGCAAAAGCAAAAACCATCGAAAAATTTCTTGGAAAAGATTTTCAAGTAGAATCTAGTTATGGGCACATTGCAGACTTACCATCCAAAGAGTTAGGTATTGATGTAGAAGGAGATTTTAGTCCAAAATATATAATTTCTGATGATAAAAAACCAGTCGTAAAAAAACTAAAAAGTTTAGCAAAAAAAGCAGAAACAGTTTGGTTAGCAAGTGATGAAGATAGAGAAGGAGAAGCAATTGCTTGGCATTTAAAAGAGCAGTTAGATTTAAAAGATGCCAATACAAAACGTATTGTTTTTCATGAAATTACCAAAAAAGCCATTTTAAAAGCAGTCGAAAATCCAAGAGATATCGATTATAATATGGTAAACGCACAACAAGCACGTAGAGTTTTAGACAGACTTGTTGGGTATGAGCTTTCACCAGTTTTATGGCGTAAAGTAAAAGGAGGTTTGTCTGCAGGAAGAGTACAATCTGTAGCTGTAAGATTAATTGTAGAAAGAGAAAGAAGTATTCAAGAATTTAAAGCAGAAACACATTATAAAGTAGTTGCAGAATTTTTAAATGATGAAGGGAAGAAGTTTAAGGCTACAATTCCAAAGAATTTCTCTTCTAAAACAGCAGCAGAAGACTTTTTAAAATCGTGTGCAAACGCTAATTTTTCTATTGCAGATTTAACCAAAAAACCAGCAAGAAAATCGCCAGCAGCACCATTTACAACATCAACTTTACAACAAGAAGCATCACGTAAATTAGGGTATCCTGTAGGAAAAACCATGCAAGTTGCACAACGTTTGTATGAGGCAGGTTTAATAACCTATATGAGAACAGATAGTGTTAATTTATCTGTAGATGCAAGAAACGAAGCAGCAGAAGAAATTATAAATTCTTACGGAAAAGAATATAGCAAACAACGTGTTTTTAAATCGAAAGCAAAAGGAGCGCAAGAAGCGCACGAAGCTATTAGACCAACAAACATGAAAATGCATTCTATAGATACAGAATACGATCAAAACAGATTGTATGATTTAATTTGGAAAAGAACGTTGGCATCTCAAATGAGTGATGCACAATTAGAAAGAACCAATGTAAAGATTGAAAATTCTGAAAACGATAAAATCTTTACTGCAAATGGAGAAATGATAAAGTTTGATGGTTTCTTAAAAGTGTATTTAGAGGGGACTGATAATGAGGAAGAAGAGCAAGCAGGAATGCTGCCAAATCTAAAGGTAAATGATAAATTGGAGTATGAATTTATAAATGCTACACAACGTTTTACGAGTCCACCTTATCGTTTTACAGAAGCATCTTTAGTAAAACAATTAGAAGAATTGGGTATTGGTAGGCCATCTACGTATGCACCAACAATTTCTACAGTGCAAAGAAGAGGTTATGTAGAAAAAGGAACAAATGAAGGCGTAGAAAGAAATTACGAACAATTAATTTTATCTGCTGGAAATGTAAAAAGTCAAACTTTAACAGAGAAAACAGGTTCAGATAAAAATAAGTTAGTTCCTACTGATATAGGAAATATTGTAAATGACTTTTTAGTAGCAAACTTTTCTAATATTTTAGATTTCGGATTCACAGCCAAAGTAGAAAATTCTTTTGATGATATTTCTGAAGGTGATGAAGATTGGATAGAAATGATAAAAGGTTTTTACACCAAGTTTCATGATAATGTAGAAGACGTAAAAGAGAATGCAGATAGAGAAAGTGGAGAACGTATTTTAGGAAAACATCCACAAAGTGGAAAAACAGTTTTGGTACGTTTAGGTAAATTTGGACCTATTGCACAAATTGGAGCTCCAGAAGACGAAGAAAAGCAATTTGCTAGCTTAAATAAAGATCAAAATTTAGGTACAATAACATTAGAAGAAGCTTTAGAGTTGTTCTTATTGCCAAAAACCTTAGGAACTTACGAAGGCGAAGAAGTAATTGTTTCTAATGGACGTTTTGGACCTTATATTCGTTTTGGTAAACTATTTGTTTCCTTAGATAAAGGAGAAAATCCAATGGAAGTAGATTTAGAAAGAGCACAAGAGCTAATTGTTGCAAAACAAAAAGCAGATGCACCAATTGCGCATTATGAAGAATTGCCTGTGCAAAAAGGTGTTGGACGTTTTGGGCCTTTTATTAAGTGGAATGGAATGTTTATCAACGTTAGTAAAAAATACGATTTTGATAATTTGTCTGAAGACGATATTGTTGAGTTAATCGAAGTAAAAAAGCAGAAAGAAATAGACAAAGTTATCCATAATTGGGAAGATGTTGGTATTCGTGTAGAAAAAGCAAGATGGGGACGTTTTAACGTTTTAAAAGGAAAAATTAAGATAGAATTGCCTAAGACTACCAAAATCGAAAAACTTTCTAAAGAAGAAGCTGTTAAAATGATTGAGGCAAAAACCCCAAAGAAAAAAGTAACAAAAAGAAAAACAACAGCTAAAAAAACTACAAAAAAGAAATAAGTATTTCTTATATTGCATTCCATTAGAAAAAAAATTGATGAACCAAGATTTTTTAACCCCTATAAAAGATTCGGTTGTAGCACATTTAGTGTTGCAGTCTTCTTTATGCTTAGGAAAGAAAATTAGATTTCACTCAAATCAAGAAGGTTTCCCAGATTTAGAAAATGTGCAAATTGCTATTTTTGGAGTTCAAGAAGACAGAAACTCTGAAAATAATTTTGGATGTGGAGAAAATTTACAGTTCATTAGAAGGAAATTGTATCAATTATTTCCAGGTAATTGGCATACAGAAATTGCAGATTTAGGGAATATTTTAAAAGGAAATGCAGTTTCCGATACTTATTTTGCAGTACAGCAAACCATAACAGCACTTTTAACAAAGAACATCATACCAATTATTATTGGAGGAGGTCAAGATATTACTTACGTAAATTACAGGGCTTATGATACTTTAGAGCAAACTGTAAATATAACAGCTGTAGATAGTAGGTTTGATTTGGGTAATTTAGATGATGAGCTAACTTCACAGTCTTATTTGAGCAAAATTATTATGCAAGAACCTAATAATTTGTTTAATTACAGTAATGTTGGGTATCAAACGTATTTTAATCCTCAAGATGAAATTCAGTTGTTAGATAATTTATTTTTTGATGCCTACAGGTTAGGAAATGCAAAAGAATTAGAAAGCATAGAACCCGCTTTTAGAAATGCAGATATTGTTTCTATAGATTTAGGTGCAGTTAGGCAAAGTGAAGCTCCTGCTAACAATAATGCATCACCAAATGGTTTTTATGGCGAAGAAATTTGCGCCATTTCTAGGTATGCAGGTTTAAGTGATAAAGTATCATCATTTGGTATTTACGAGTACAACTCTAAATACGATAACAATCATCAAACCGCTAATTTAATAGCGCAAATGATATGGTATTTTATAGAAGGTGTTAATTTTAGAGTAAAAGATTATCCTTTTTCAGGAAAAGAAAATTACCAAAAATTTACGGTTTTATTAGAAGATGATGATCCAATTGTGTTTTATAAAAGTAATAAATCTGGCAGATGGTGGATGGAGATAAATATTTTATCAGATAATAAATACAAAAGACATGCGTTAATACCATGTACATATAAAGATTATGTAGAAGCAACCAATCAAAAAATGCCAGAAAAATGGTACAAAGCAATGAGAAAGTTGTTATAATTAAATAAATATTTAAAATAGTACGTTAAATTCAATTTCAAGATTGTTTTTTAGCAAAAAAAATAATAGGTTTACGAACTTTTTAGTAAAGATATATTACAATATGAAAAAAGCAGCAGTATTTGCACTTTTAATAGCAGTTATTTATAGTTGTGGCTCTAATGATAGAGGAGAATTGGTGGGAGTAAAAGTGAAAAAGAAGTGGTTTTCAGAAAAACCATTTGGGATGGCTTTAATTCCTGGAGGTTCTTTTACAATGGGTAAACAAGATCAAGATGTTCTAGGTACACTAAATACACCACCTAAAACAGTAACTGTTAGACCTTATTACATGGATGAAACAGAAATTACAAACAATGAATATAAAGAGTTTGTATATTGGGTTAGAGACTCTGTAGTTAGAACAAGGTTAGGATACCAACAAGAATTTGCAGAAATGTCTAGTACAGCAAATCCTGATGGTACACCTCTTTCTGGAGGTATACATGAATTTAAATTCGCAGTTGCAGACACAACAGATGCTACAGCCTACCAAAAATACATGTACGAAAACTACTGGAGTTTAGGAGATGGTATAGATTCTATAAAACCTTTAAATTGGGATGCAGATATTATTTGGAAAAAAGAAGATTTTCCTGATGTAGACTATGTAGAGGTTATGGATTCTTTATATATACCTAGAGAAGAAGCAGTAGATGGTATCAGAACTTTTAATACAAAGTTTTTAAAATACAGATACTCTTGGTTTGATAGAGACAATGCAGCAAGAAAAGGTGGTAATAGAAAAGATTTTGTAAAAACGGAAGTTTTAAATATCTATCCAGATACAACAGTTTGGGTAAAAGATTTCAATTATTCTTATAATGATCCAATGCACCAAGATTATTTTTACCATCAATCTTATGGAGATTATCCTGTAGTAGGAGTTACTTGGGGGCAAGCAAACGCATTTTGTAACTGGAGAACAAAAAAGAAAAACGATTATTTAAGAGGCAGAAAAAATGCAACATCTGTTCCTGATTTTAGATTACCAACAGAGGCAGAATGGGAGTATGCAGCAAGAGGAGGTTTAGAATTTGCAACATATCCTTGGGGTACAGGAGGTACAACTAGTGATAGAGGATGTTTCTTAGCCAACTTTAAACCAGTAAGAGGTAATTATGCAGTAGATGGTGCTTTGTATACAATGGAAGCAAAATCTTTTAATGCCAATGATTATGGTTTATATAATATGGCTGGGAATGTTTCTGAATGGACAAATTCAGCTTACAACTTATCTTCTTACTATATGGCATCTACAATGAATCCAAATGTAGAAGATAGAAAAAATAAAAGAAAAATAATTAGAGGAGGTTCTTGGAAAGACGTTGCGTATTTCTTAGAAGTTGGTTCTAGAGATTTTGAATACGCAGATACAGCAAGAAGTTACATAGGCTTTAGAACTGTACAAAACTACATTGGTACAACAAATAAATAAATTTACTTAAAACCCTAAATTTTTAAAAATAGATATTATGGCACAGTCAAGAGCATACAAAAGAAACATGAATTTCGTTTACGGAATTGGAGCAGCAATTGTAATTATTGGAGCTTTATTTAAAATTCAGCATATCGAAATTTTTGGAATAACTGGAGGTATGATGTTAACAGTAGGTTTAATTGCAGAAGCAATTGTATTTTTTATATCTGCTTTTGATACACCAGACGAAGATTTAGATTGGTCTAAAGTATATCCAGAGTTAGGAGATGCTGGAATATCATCAGACAATGATGATAAAAAACTAGGTGCAGATGGTATGTTGTCTCAAAAATTAGACAATTTATTACAAGAAGCAAAAATAGACTCAAGCTTAATGGAAAGCTTAGGAAGCAGTATGAAAAACTTTCAAAGTGCAGCAGAAGGTTTGTCTGCAGCATCAGAATCTGTAGCTTCTACCAATAAATATAACGAAGAAATGTCTAAAGCTGCCTTACAAATGGAGTCTTTAAACAATTTATATAGAATACAAGTAGAAAACTCTAGCAAACAAGCAGAATTAAACACTGCTGTTGTAGAAAATACAGAAAGATTAAAAGAACAAATGGATGCTTTAGCAAAAAATATGTCATCTTTAAACGGAGTTTATGGAGGTATGCTTTCTGCAATGTCTTCAAAATAATAATTAGTTAAAAATAAATGTTTAACAAATTAAAAACTAATTAGAATGGCGTCAGGAAAAATGTCTGCAAGGCAGAAGATGATTAACTTAATGTATCTTGTATTTATTGCAATGTTAGCATTAAATATGAGTAAAGAAGTATTATCTGCTTTTGGTTTTATGAATGAAAAATTGGTAGAAAACAATAAATCTACTACAGAAAAAAATAATGAAGCCTATGCTAATTTAGCAAGAAAAGCTTCTGAACAAGCTGCAAAATTTGGACCATTAAAAAAACAAGCAGATAAAATTAAAGGATATTCATCTGATTTTTATACATATTTAGGTGATTTAAAAACTAAAATGACTGCAGATGTAGAAGATAAGAAAGATTATGAAAGAATGGATAAAACAGACTTTCTAGATGAATATTTTTTTAAAGGAGATAATTATACTGCAGAAGGACAAGAGTTTTTAGACAAAATTAATGGTTACAGAAGAAATGTTATAAGTGTTTTAGGAAATGATAGCAAATTTGTACCAATTTTAAATAAAAGATTTTCAACAGAACCTGAGGAAAATAGAGATGGGAAAACAATTGATTGGTTAGATTATAGGTTTAAAGGTTTTCCTTTAGTAGCCTCTCTTACAAATATTACTCAAATGCAAGCCGATGTTAAAAATACAGAAGCAGATATTGTTGCAGATTTATTAGGAGGTAAAATAGAAGAAGCTCTATCTTTAAACAACTATGAAGGTATAGTAAGTTTAAATAAAACTGCCTATTTTGCTGGAGAGAAGGTCACAGGTCAAGTAGTTTTAGGACGTTATGACGCAACTTTAGTGCCAAACAAAGTTACCTTAAATGGAAAAGATGCTACAGATAAAGTAAAAGACGGTCAAGTTATTATAGATATGCCAGCAGGTAATGTTGGAGAAAAAACTATAAAAGGAACAATTTTCTTTACAGAAAATGGAAAAGATGTTCCAGTAAATTTTGAAAGTAAATACTCTGTAATTGCAGAACCAAGTAGTGCAGTTGTATCTGCAGATAAAATGAATGTGGTATATCGTGGTTTAGACAATCCAATATCTGTGTCTTTACCAGGAGTTGGTGCAAACGATTTAAGAGTTTCTGCTTCAGGTGGTAAATTAACAAAAAGAGGTAAAGGTTTTATAATAAGACCTGGAGCTGGTAATATTGCTACAATAAACGTAAGCGCAAAACTAAGTAGTGGTAAAACAGTAACCTCTAAAGCAACATTTAGAATAAAAGACATCCCTGCAGCTACTGGAATGGTTAGAGGACAATTTGGTACTGTTAGAATGCCAAAATCTGCATTAGCTAGAGCTCCTATAACTGCTGGTATTCCAGATTTTGAATTCGATTTAAATATTAAAGTAACAGGCTTCAAAATAAAAATACCAGGACAATTAACCATTGTTGTAAATGGTTCAACATTAACTGCAGCTGCCAAACAAAAACTATCAAAAGCAAAAAGAGGAGATATCGTAAATATTTACGCTATCAAAGCCAAAGCTAATGGATACAATTTAAAAAGAGTTTTGCCAGTTAATATAGAAGTAACAAACTAGAAGTTAAAAAAATAAAATATGATTAAAAATTGTTTCATACTATTTTTCACTTTACTACTAAGTAGCTCAATACATGCGCAAGCCAATTTATTGAATGCGAAAAGTGTAGATCAAATAGGTGTAAAAAGTCAACAGCAATTAGCTGCAGATAATGATGGTCCTATTCCTTACGGATATGTAGACGATAGAGACGTAATGTGGTCTAAAGTAGTTTGGGAATTTATCGATTTAAATCAAAAGATAAACTTGCCTTATTACTTTCCAATAGATACCACTAATATTTCTAGTGATAGAAGATCTCTGTTCGATACTTTAATTAAAGGAATCAAACAAGGTAAAATTAAAGACGCTTACTCAGACTCTTTCTTTACTTCAAAAATCACTCAAAATGAAATTGATTCTAGATTGGTAAGTATTAGAGAAGAAAACGGTTATACAGACACTCTTAATCTTCAAACACAAGATGTAGAAGGGTATATGATTAAAGGAATGTGGTATTTTGACAAACGTCAAGGAGAATTAAAGTACAGACTATTGGCATTAGCACCAATGGGTAAAGATGTACAAACTATTGGTGTAGAAGATATAGAAGACGATAATTTATACGAATTATTCTGGGTATTTTACCCATCTACAAGAGAAGTTTTACACGATGCAAAAGTATTCAACCCTAAAAATGCATCACAACCTATTTCATTCGATCACATGTTAAATGCTAGAAGATTTAGCTCAACCATTGTTAGAGAAGAAAATATTTATGGTAACAGAGCTATAGAAGATTATGTTCGTGGTAATTCTTTATTTCAATTGCTAGAAGCTAACAAAATTAAAGAAGATATTAGAAATCGAGAAATGGATATGTGGAACTATTAATTGAAAAAAGTTGCACGAGTTTCAGCTCGTCATTCAATTAAAGTTTTCACTTCTTTATAAACAGGAAACCATAAAATATACAATACAAACGTTAGCGAAAGCTAGCGTTTTTTTATGGAATCTATTTCCTGCTTCTTGTGCAAAACTTGTTTTAGTCTTATTTTTGGTACAAGTTTGTTTATTCTTCACAAATTTACTCGAACTGACAATTAAAAATGAGTTCAAAAACTCAGTTTAATTTGAGTTAAGCCAGTTTGCAAACTTGTTAGAATACTAAGAAAAATAAAGGTAAACTTGCGTATTTTTGTCCTATGGAAGTAGATTATATCATAGTTGGTTTAGGATTAGCTGGTCTTGCATTTTGCGAAGAACTCATTGCAGCTAAGAAAACTTTTGTAGTTTTTGAAGATGACTCTCAAACCTCTTCTTTAGTAGCTGGTGGTGTTTATAATCCTGTTATTTTAAAAAGATTTACACCAGTTTGGAATGCTACTGCACAATTAGAAATTGCACTACCTTTTTACGAACATCTAGAAAAAAAGTTAAACATATCTATAGACGAAAAATTTACGATTAAAAAAGCTTTTAAATCTATAGAAGATCAAAATAATTGGTTTTCTGTTTTAGACAACCCGAAATTAGTAGATTATTTAGATGCAAAGTTAGATCATAATAACTACAAAGGAGTAATTGCAGATTTTAATTTTGGAAATGTAAAAAATGCAGGTAGAATAGACACTAAAAAATTAGTAGAAGCTTACAGAAAATATTTGGCAGATAAAAATTTAATCTATTTCCAGCAATTTAAACATCAACAAATAGTATTAGAAGAAAAAGGGTTGGTTTATAAAAATATCCACGCCAAAAGAATTGTTTTTTGTGAAGGATTTGGCATCAAACAAAATCCGTATTTTAACTACTTACCTTTAAATGAAGCAAAAGGAGAGCTGTTAACTATTTATGCTCCAGAATTGGAAATCGATTTTTTATTAAAATCTACATTGTTTGTGCTTCCATTAGGCAATAATCATTACAAAGTTGGAGCTACTTTTAATTGGACAGACAAAACCTCTAATCCTTCAAAAGAAGGAAAAGAAGAGTTGATAGAAAAACTTAAAAAAGTAATTAATATTCCTTTTATAATAGTAGACCAAACTGCAGGAATAAGACCCACAGTTGCAGGTAGAAGACCTTTGGTGGGTAAACACCCAGAACATTCTCAACTAATTGTATTAAATGGTTTAGGAACTCGTGGAGTAATGATAGCACCAACTGTAGCTAAAAATCTTTTTAATTATCTAGAAAATAACGAACCTTTAGATAAAGAAATAGATATTAATAGGTTTATCTAGTGCTCTCTTTATAATTGATTACTTTTTCATGTTCAGAAATATAATACCTTATTCTTTTTATAGAATTAGCTCTTCTACGTTGTTTTCTAAACTGTCTTCTTTGTCTATAATTAGCAATTTTTTTTGAAATAAAGTTGAGTAGCATAATTTCAAAAATTTAAGTTTTGATTGTGTATTGCAAATCTCAAGAAATAAAGTGAAAAAACGTTAGGTATAGATACCCTAATTAAATAAGTGTTTGTTCTTTAAAACCCATGTTAGCAAAGAGCCAGTATCATGAGGTAAATCTAATTTTAGTATTATTTTACTTCTATGCTTTTCTACAGTTCTAGAAGAAATAAACAACAAGCGTCCAATTTCTTTATTTGTTTTGTGCTGAGAAATTAGTTTTAAAATTCTTTTTTCTGAAAGTGTTAAATCTTTTAATATTTGTTTAGATTCCTCTGTAAAACCTATATGTTTTTTTAGTTTCTCACTAAAATAAGGGATGTTTTCAGAAACAGATTCTATACAATTCTCAATTTCATCTAAAGCAAATTCTTTTAAGATGTAACCATAAACACCAATTTTTTTAGCCATTAAATACAAATCAATTTCTTTGTAGAGTGTAATTAGAACAATTTTAGTTTCAATTTTATTTTTTTTACACTCTTTGGCTATTTCTATTCCTGTTTTTAGTGGCATTTGCACATCTAAAATGGCAATATCTGGTTTGTTTTTTGTAATAAAATTTAAAGCACTTTGTCCATCTGTAGCTTTTCCAACCACTTTAAACTGTTTTTCAAGCAATAGATCTTCTAATCCTTTTAACAATATAGGATGATCATCTGCAATAAAAATTTTTAAATTTTTCAAACTAATGGAAATTGAATAGTAAAAGTGGTTCCTTTATCTTTTTCAGAATCGATTTTCAAAGTTCCTTTTAAAAATTTAACACGCTCTTTAATTGTTTTTAAACCCAAACTTTTAAAGTCGTTATATTTTTCAGAAAAATCAAAACCAATTCCATTGTCTTTAATCGTTAAAATAATATTTTTCTTGTTGTTTATTAAGGTTATTTTAGTAGAATCTGCTTTTGCATGCTTAATAATATTAGACAAACACTCTTGTACAATTCTAAAAAGATTTACTTCTTGAACTGTTTCTAATAAACCTTCTATATTATCTATATCTCCAAATATAAAGATGTCTTTATAGTTTTCATCTAATTGAGTAATTAAATTTTCTAAAGCTCTAGAAATACCAATTTCTTCTAACTGAAAAGGATGTAAAACTCTAGAAATACTTCTCATTTCTTCTATAGCGTTGTTAACCAATTCTTTGGTTTTAGAGTCGTCTTTTAAAGAAACTTTATTTTTAATAAGCAATAAACTTTGCCCTAAACTATCATGCAAATCTTTAGAAATTCTTTTACGTTCTTCTTCTTGAGAAATTAATAGTTTTTGTGAGTATTCTTCTTGCATTTTTCTCTTCTTTTCTGATAGAACCTTATTTCTATACAAGTAAATCAATGTAAAAAGAAAAACCAAACCTAAGCCACCAAATAATAATAATCTTTGTTTTGCTTTGTTTTCTTTATCTAAAATTTCTATAGATGCTTTTTGTGCATTAATTTCTTTCTCTTTTTTTTCGGTTTCATATAATGTTTGATAATAAGAAAACGCATTTGTTTTAGAGACACTAAAAATAGAGTCTTTAATTTTGCTGTATTTTTGATAAAAACGTAAAGAGTTTTTATCATTTCCAATGCTTGAGTAAATATCGGAAAGTAATTCGCTGCTATACATCATAGAAGTTACACTTGCAGTTTTTTTGGCAATATTATAAGAATCGTTAGCTAATTTTATGGCAATATTATATTTTTTTAATTTAAAATAATATCTGGCTTTTGCCCTTAAGTATTCTGAGGCATAAATACTTTGCTTATTAATTTTTTGATAAGCATTTTCAGCTTCATCTAAAAATTTTTTTGCTTTTGGTAAATTATTTTGAAGAGAATAGAAGCTAGAAATTGTACTCTTTAATATAAGCAAATGATTTTGATTTACTTCACCTTCACCTAATTTAGATACAATCTCGTTAGATTTTAATAGAGATTGTTCTTGCAGTTTGGTGCTATCAAGTTTTTTATAGTTTAAAGATTGATTGTAATAGTCTAGATAAAGTCCAGAAGTATAGTTCTCGTTTATTTTTTTCTGTATTAATTTTTCTCTCTCATCAATGGTTTTTTTGTCAAAACCATTAACACCATACACACTAATAATACTTGCTTTTGTATAAAAATAATATTGTTTGTCTCCAATATTTTCGTAATATTTAGACGCTAATTGGTAGTCTTGAATTGCATTTAAATAATTACCATTACTAAACTTTTGATTTCCTCTAAAATAAATGGCGTCTGCTATATATGCAGAATCTTTGTTAGAATAATTTTCTATTGCTTTTGTATAATTTTCTATAGATTTTTCATACTCTTTGGTACCAGAATAAGAAGCTGCTTTTTTTACATAAAAACCACCAATAAGATAAGAATCAGTTATTTTATCTTTATATTTTTCTACTTTCTCAATTAGTTTAAGAGCTCTTTTTTTTTGATTTAATCTGTTGTTAACATTGTAAAAACCTCTAATAGTAAATTCAAAAGCTTCGTCATATTTACCAAGTTCTATTGCTAGATCTACATATTTTTCTAGTCTATCAGCAAATTTATTTAAATCTTTTTGCTCTCTATGATTATAAATTAAACTATCTAAAGAGGCCAGTTTTAGCTCTTTATTTTTAGTGGTATCAATAATTTTTTGAAAGTATGCCTCTTTTTTTTGAGCATAAAAATGTCCGCTAAAAAATATTAAAAAAAGAAATAATCTAATTTTTTTCATTTTGGTTGGTTGAAATACAAATATCTATAAAATACGTGTAAATACCATCGTATTAATACCCAAATATGAAAAATTGTAAAATATAAAAGCTTAATAATCTATGAGTTAATGTTGTTTTTTGTTGTCATAAGCAACAAACATATTTATCCAAAGAATTCTAGATAAACGTAAATTAACAGGAGCTAAAACAAACAAAGCTATAATAATAAATACAAAACTTTGTACTAAAGTAAGGTTGAAAATAAGTTTACTAACTATAAATATAATGATAGACAAAGCTACTGTTATACCGTAATTTACATACATGGCACCATAAAAAAAAGAAGGTTCTAACATGTATTTTAAATTACAGTTTGGGCAATTATCATGTAGTTTTGTAATTTTAGAAGGGTTAAAAGTAAAATTATATTTAAAAAAATTACCTTCTTGGCACTTAGGACATTTTCCTTTAAAAACACTGTAAAATTTAGATCCCTTTTTAAGCATTTGTAACTGCTTTTTTTTAGTTAGTTTTGCAGACCACAAATTTACATAATATAAATGTTAAACGTACATAATTTAACGGTTTCCTTTATGGGAACAGATCTGTTTTCTGGCATTACATTTAAACTAAATAAAGGAGATAGAATTGGTTTAATTGGTAAAAACGGTGCAGGAAAATCTACACTCTTAAAAGTGCTTTCTAAAGACATAGAAAGTAGTGGAGGAACAATGGCATTTGATAAAGATGTAAAAATTGGTTTTTTAAGACAAGATATAGATTTTGTACAAGGAAGAACTATTTTAGAAGAAGCTTACCAAGCTTTTGAAGAAATAAAAGCAATAGAATTAGAACTAGATACAATAAACGAGCAATTAGCTACAAGAACAGATTATGAAAGTGAAGGTTATACACAATTAATTCATGATTTAACAGATAAAACAGAACGTTACGAACTTTTAGGAGGTTATAATTATCAAGGAGATACAGAGAAAATTTTACAAGGTTTAGGTTTTCAAAGAGAAGATTTTGACAAGCTTACAGATACCTTTTCTGGTGGATGGAGAATGCGTATAGAATTGGCAAAATTACTTTTACAAAATAATGATATTTTACTTTTAGATGAGCCTACAAACCACTTAGATATCGAATCTATTATATGGTTAGAAAACTTCTTAAAATCTTACGCAGGTGCAATTGTATTGGTTTCTCATGATAAAATGTTTTTAGATAATGTAACCAACAGAACTATAGAAATTTCTTTAGGTCAGATTTACGATTACAAAAAGCCTTATTCTCAATTCTTGTTATTAAGAGGAGAAATCAAAGAAAAACAATTGCAGGCTCAGAAAAATCAAGAAAAAGAAATCAAACAAAAACAACATTTAATTAATAAATTTAAAGCAAAAGCTAGTAAAGCATCTATGGCACAATCTTTAATGAAGCAATTGGATAAAGTTGAGTTGATTGAAGTAGATCAAGATGATAATGCAGCTATGAATGTGCGTTTCGCCATTTCTAAAGAACCTGGTAAAATTATTGTAGAAGCAGAAAATCTTTGTAAAAGTTATGGAGATAAACATGTTTTAGAAGGTGTAGATTTATTGATAGAAAGGAATAGCAAAATTGCATTTGTTGGGCAAAATGGACAAGGAAAATCTACTTTAGCTAAAATGATGGTGGGAGAAATTCCTTTTGAAGGGCATTTAAAACTCGGTCATAATGTAGAAGTTGGGTATTTTGCTCAGAATCAATCAGAATATTTACCACCAGAAAAAACGGTTCTGGAAATTATGGAAGATGCAGCTACAGACTCTAACAGAATGCGTGTTAGAGACATGTTGGGTTCTTTTTTATTTGGTGGAGATGCTGTAGATAAAAAAGCGAAAGTACTTTCTGGAGGAGAAAGAAACAGGTTAGCGCTTTGTAAATTATTGCTACAACCATTTAATGTGCTTATTATGGATGAGCCTACAAACCACTTAGACATTGCATCTAAAACAGTTTTAAAAGAAGCTTTAAATAATTTTAATGGAACTTTAATTGTTGTTTCTCATGATAGAGAGTTTTTACAAGGATTAACAACCACTGTGTATGGCTTTAAAGACAAAGAAATTAAAGAATATTTAGGTGATATAGACTATTTTTTAGAGCAACATAAAATGGAAAGTTTGCGAGAAGCAGAAAAGAAAACGGTTGTAAAAGTTGAGAAAGATACTTCTAAAAAAGAAGCACATAAACTTTCTAGAGAGCAAGAAAAGGAATTAAAAAAACTTAATAATAAACTGTCTAATATAGAAACTGAAATTGCAGACTTAGAAAAAGAAATTGAAAAAATAGACTTAGAATTGGCTGAAAATTATGATGAAGTTGCTGCAAGACCTAATTTTTTTGAGAAATACAAAGCTAAAAAAGCAAAGCTAGATACACTTATGGAAGAATGGGAAAAAGTAGAAGATTTGGTTTCTAGTTTTTCTTAATGTTCGCTAACGGTTTTGTATATAATTAATGGCGTGTTTAAGCTTCTAATTTAGTAAACAAAAACTTGCCAGAGAAAATTCCGAAGGAATTTTCCAAATAAGCACTTGCCATAGCAATTAATTATAAACGGTGTTGGCAGTAGTGTTTTTTATAAGTCTTCTACTAATTCAATATTATTCCCACAGGTATCGTTAAATACTGCATATTTCCACGTTCCCATTTTTGATGGTTTTATGCTGAATTCTACTCCAAGTTTTGTCAATTTTTCATATTCCGTATCAACATTTTCAACATTGAATTGAGTGTGTGGAATTCCAGCTTCCATCAGTGCATCTTGATAGATTTTACAAGGTTCAAAATGATTTGGTCCTGGTTCTAATAATAATTCTGGTCCGTCTTGAGCTTCTTTTGAAACTAAAGTTACCCATCTATTTCCGCCTTCTAATGGTTTGTCTTTCTTTATTATGAAACCAAGTATTTCCGTATAAAATTTTAATGCTTTTTCTTGGTCTCGAACGGGAATGCTAATTAGTGTTACTTTCATCTTTGATATTTTTTATTGTTTTTCAAAGTTGAGAACTTTTGATATTATTTACTTCTTGAAAGTTGCTCATTTCGAAATTCACTTGGTGATTTTCCTGTTTTAGTTTTAAATAAAGTACTAAAGGAACCTAAACTTTCAAATCCAACAGCAAAACAGGTTTCAGTTACCGATATTCCATTTTTTAGATGTTCTTTAGATTTTTCAATCCTCTTGTCTATTAAGTATTGTCTTGGTGTTTGACCATAATGTTTTTTAAATAAGCGTAATAAATGGAACTTGGAAATAAAGCGTAAATGAGATAATAAATCCAAATTCAAATCAGAGTCATAGTTGTTATCAATATAATTCCGAACACCAATTACAGTTTCTATTTGCTCTTTGTTTGAGTAAATAATATTGTTAATTCTATTTATTTCTCTTTCGTAAGATGTCATTATTTCGTTTTCCTACATTACTGCCAACTCTAATGATAAGGTGAGTTTTAATTCACTTTATGATGAGTTAGCGAAGTTATATTTTTATAACGAGAAAATCAATAGGTATTTGTACCTAAGCAAAACAAAAAAACCATCTGAAAAATCAGATGGCTTTAGTTTTTTTTAAAAAGCAGAAAAATTACTCAGCATCTTGCTCTAACAAATCAAAGAATTGATTTAATTTAGGCATGATAATAATTTTTGTTCTTCTGTTTTTTGCCATATTTTCTGGACTGTCATTGGCAACTAAAGGAACATATTGGCTTCTACCAGCAGCAATTAACCTTTGTGGCTTAACACCAAATTTGTATTGTAAAATTCTTGTAATAGAAGTTGCTCTCATTGCAGACAAATCCCAGTTGTCTTGTAAAAATTCAGTTTTAATAGATTTAGAATCTGTATGACCTTCAATCATAACTTCCATCTTTGGTTGGTCGTTAATTACTTTTGCAATTTTTTCTAAAACAGTATATGCATTTTCAGTTACGTTGTAACTTCCACTTTTAAATAATAATTTATCAGAAATAGAGATAAAAACAACCGTTTTTTCAACATTTACTTCTATATCTTTATCTTGTATACCTTCTGTTAAGTTTTTAGTTAAGTGGTATTTAATAGCTAAGTTTAACGAGTCTTTTTGAGTCATCGCTTTTCTTACTCCATTAATATACTTATCTTTTTCACTTAGTTGAGAAATAACATTTTTAATGTTATCTGAAGAAGACTGTGTTAAAACAGTTAAATTTTCAACTTGTTTTAAAGCTTGTTTTTTGTCTTGCTTTAAATATTTTACTTGTTCCTCAAGAGCAAAGACTCTAGTGTCTTCTTTCTCTTTTTCAATTAAACATTTTTGTAAGTTGGTTTTAACTGCAAGCAACTCTGCTTCTGTTTTTTCGTGTTTTTGTTCTAAAGCAGCATATTCTTTTTTAGAAACACAAGAACTTATTAAAATTGTTAACAATAATACAAGTGATACTTTTTTCATTTTTATTAAAAATTAAATTCAGTTCACAAATTTAACAAAATGTATTAACAAAAGTGGTAAATAGCTTTTTTTTATGAAAACTTTATGCACTATTTTTGTTTTATGATTAAAAAGATAACCATATCTGTTTTAAAAGTTATTTTTCTTACTTTTTTATTAGCTTTATTTAGTTGTAAAAAAGAAATAAAGTTAAATGATTATACTTTAAAAGGAAATGTTTTTGGAACCACTTATAAAATTACTTATTTACAAGCAACAAAGAATTATCAAAAATCTATAGACAGCCTATTTAATTTGGTAAATAAATCTTTATCTACCTATATTTCTGAGTCTTATATTTCTAAAATTAACAAAGGAGATTCTTCTGTTATTGTAGATGATTTGTTTGTAGAGGTCTTTCAAAAATCAAAAAAAATTTACAAAGAAACCAATGGTTATTTAGATCCAACTGTAGGTAATTTAGTAAATGCTTGGGGCTTTGGACCTAAAAGAGAAAAAAATAACTTGACAGATGCACAAGTTAAAGAGCAGATGAAGCTTGTGGGTTTTGATATGGTTACTCTTAAGAATAACAAAATTTATAAAAAGTATAATACTATTTATTTAGACTTTAATTCTATAGCCAAAGGATTTGGTTTAGATGTTATTGCCAGATTTTTTGATGATAAAAAGATACACAATTATTTGGTAGAAATAGGAGGAGAGATAAGAGCAAAAGGCAAAAAACAAGAAGATAGACCTTGGCTTATTAAATTGGTAGATCCACTTAAATCTGATACTAATAATGGTTTTAAAACAATAAATCTTTCAAATAAATCTATGGCTACTTCTGGTAATTACAGAAAATTTAGAGTAACCAAAGAGGGTAAAAAGTTTGTGCATACTATTAATCCAAAAACAGGTTATGCTACAGAAAGCAATTTGCTAAGTGCTTCTGTTATAGCTAATTTAGATTGCGCAGATGTAGATGCTTATGCAACTACTTTTATGGCTATGGGTTTAGAAAAAACAAAGCTTTTTTTAGAAAAGCATAAAAATTTAAAAGTCATATTATTATATATTGATAAAAGTGGAGATTTACAAGAATATACCAATTATACCTATAAGTGAGTAGAATAATACATTGTATAATCACTAATTTTGTTATATTGCAATCCCTACTTATTAAAAACAACTAATTTTTACTATGAAGAAAATATTACTTGCATTTTTATGTTTGCTTTTTTTTAATATAACTATAACCAATGGGCAATCTAAAAATGAAATTGCTGGTGTTTATATAAAAAGAGCAGAAAAAGCCATAGAAGAAAGTATCGATTTTAAAGAAGCCAAAGTACTTTTCGAAAAAGGAATGAAGTATATGGATACCATAACAGATTCTAAAATTGCTAGATTAGGTACAGAAATATATTTTGAATTGGGGGAGTATAAACTTTCTAAAAAATATTCTAAACAATATTTTTTACTTGCAAAAAATAGAAAATCTGAAGAGTACGAAAATCAATTAGAATTGTCTGTAACCATAGATGAGGAGATAGAATTGCAAGAAGCAGAAGAAAAAAGGTTAGAAGAAGAACGTATTAAAAAAGAGAAAGAACTTAAAAGAATAGATTCTTTAAAAACTGTATGGCAAAATACCTCTGACGCACTTTCTTTAAAACTAGACTCCATATATAATTTTAATAAAAATAATTTAGCCTTATTTAAAGATAAAGGAAAGTTTGGAGTCATAAACGATAAAGGAGAAATTATTGTTAATGCAGACGAATATCCAGTAGCAATACAATATGATGGTTTTATTTTAATGCAAAACAAACAAACTGAACCAACAAAAATTTACTGTTTTAACACCAATAATAAAACAGGTTTTTTATTGCCAAATCTATCAGACATAAACCCACTATCTACCCATTATGGAAAAGTAATGTTGCCTAGAGGAAATGGACGTTTAGTAACCTATCCAAATAATTCTTATGCGCCTTTTGTGTACGATTTAAATCTTAAAAAAACGATTAAAATTGCTAATGAACAAGAGTTGTTAAAATCTTTAAAAAAGTCTGATAAAATTGATAAATACAACAAAGATGGCGAAGTTAAAATAAATAAAGTTTGGTATAGTTTTGGCGGACATTTAGGAGGTGGCATTCATCCTTTGTTTGGAGAAGAAACGTATGATTTAAAGGGATTTTTGTGCTCTATAGATGGTAAATTTATAGAGGCTTCTAAATACCAATATATTGGTGCTTTTCATAATAATAAATTTCAGGCAATTTCTGGAACTGAAGTGGTTTGGATAAATCAAAACGGAACAAAAGTTTCTGATGCAAAAGATGAATCTGGTTCTTATAAAGGGTTGTCTAAAGTAACAAAATTAGAGAATGGCGCTTATCAGATTGAGCAAGATGGAGTTATTATTTTAGGATCTGAAAAGTTAGAAAAACTACCTGTTTTTTTAAGAAACAACTCTAAAGAATAATTATTTCTTATAACATACAGGAAGAATTTCATTCTTCATCAAACAAAATCGTTCTAGTTTTTCTGGAGCGATTTTTTTTGTATAATCTATTTCATCTACTTGAAAACCAACAGCACGAAGTTTGTCAAAATAATCTCTACCATAAACTCTTACATGGTCATATTGCCCGAAAATTTTGGCTCTTTCTTTTTTGTCTGTGATAGAATCATCTTCAAAAGTGGTTGCTCTTGATAAGTCTTGTGGAATTTGAAAAATACCAAAACCACCTTTTTTCATCACTCTAAATAATTCTTGCATTGCTTTTGTATCATCTGGTATATGTTCTAAAACATGATTGCAAAAGATGATATCAAAAGAATTATCATCAAAAGGTAAATTACAGATATCCGCTTTTACATCTGCAATTGGAGATTCTAAATCTGATGTGATATATTCTAAATTTTTTTGTTTCCTAAAAATATCTAAAAAACATTGTTCTGGTGCAATGTGTAGGGTTTTTAGTTTTTTTGTTGATGTAAAAAAATCTGTTTCATCTTTTAAAAAAAGCCACATTAAACGATGTCTCTCTAAAGATAGTGTTGAAGGAGAAAGTGCATTTTCTCTTTGTTTTCCATATCCATAAGGTAAAAATTTACGAAAAGATTTTCCATCTATAGGATCTGTAAATTTATCGCCTTTTAAAGACATTGCAATTATTGGGCGAACTAAGTAACTCACCTTAATTAACCAAGGTCTTGGTATAGTGTTTAATATGGATTTAAATATAGACACAAATTAAGAGTTTACTCTAAATTCATCTTCTTCATTAGTTTCTATACCTAAAGCTTCATGAACGTATTTAAAGGTAGATAGTAGTTCTGGTTTTCCATTAACAATAGCAACATCATGTTCAAAATGGGCAGAAGGTTTGTTGTCTAGAGTAGTAATTGTCCAGCCATCTGCATGTTGTCTTATTTTGTGAGTTCCAAGGTTTGTCATTGGTTCTATAGCAACTACCATTCCTTCTACAAATTTTTTTCCTCTTCCTCTTTTACCGTAATTTGGCATTTCTGGATCTTCATGCATTTCTCTTCCCAAACCATGACCTACCAATTCTCTTACAACACCATAACCATGGTCTTCTGTAAATTTTTGAATTGCAAAACCAACATCGCCAACTCTATTTCCTGCTTTAAATTCGCGAATACCTACATACAAACTTTGTCTAGTTACATCTAAAAGTTTTTTGGTTTCTGGTTCAATTTCTCCAACAGCAAAAGTATATGCATGATCTCCATAAAAACCGTTTTTTTTAGCACCACAATCTATAGAAATAATATCTCCTTCTTTTAGTGGTTCTTTATTTGGAATTCCGTGAACAACTTGAGAGTTTGGACTCATACAAAGTGTATTAGGAAAATCGTACAGTCCTAAAAAACCAGGAATTGCACCTTCTGCTCTAATAAAATCTTCTGCAAGTTTGTCTAAAAACAATGTAGTAACACCAGGTTTTACTTCTTTAGCAAGCATACCTAATGTTTTAGAAACGATTAATGCACTTTCGCGCATAATTTCTATTTCTTCTCTGGTTTTAATTTTAATCATATTAAAAAAATTGAACCGCAAAGTTACTATATTTATATTACTAAATTAAGTAGGAATTATTTGAAAAAAGAAAAGAATCCTTTTTTCTTTTTTACTGGAGGTTCGTGGTTAAAGATAAGTTTGTAAATAGCTGTCCAACCTAAAAAACCACCCACATTTCTATCGTCTATAAATACGTCTGCATGAATTTTACGACTATATTTTTCGTCGTAATTTTCTTCTGGAAAATTTTTATTTACAGCATAGAATTCCAATCCGTTTTCTTTGCAAAAAGCAACAGCTTCTTCTAATTTTTCACTACTTCTATAAGTCCATAAAATTAAACGATGTCCTTGAGACTGAAGTTTTTTTAAAGTCTCGAAAGCAAAAATCATTGGTTTCCCAATTTTTGGATATGCATCTTCTACTATAGTACCATCAAAATCGACAGCAATAATTAAAGGATTATTGGGCAACATTAATTTCTATCGTAAGAATGTTTGTAAGGAGATCCAGAAACAATTTTTACCATATCTTTTTCTAAAGATTCTCTAGCATACTCTACATATCTACCAATTTCTTTTCCGTTTTTATAAAAGATAAATGTTGGTACTCTTTTTATGTCTAGACCTTCTTGTAAGTTATCTGGAGTTTTTTTGCTCCTGTTTACAGTTATCAGCTCTAACTTATTAAAGTTAAAATTTGCTTGCTCTAAAATTTTGTAAAAATGAGGAGTTTCTCTTTTGCTATCTCCACACCAAGTTCCCATAAAACCTTTTATAGTAACTCCTTTTAATTCTTTTTTTAGTGTTGCGATTGATTCTGGGTTAGGCTTGTAAGCTTCAAATTTTTGGTCAAACCAAGATTTATATGGAGCTTGATTGAAAGATTCTTTGTTAGCAAAACCCACCAAATCTCCTGTTTTATTTTTTTCTGCAGTAACTTTTTGTTGTGCATTACAAGATGATAAAACAATTATAAAAGCAAGTAAAAAAAGTTTTTTCATTATCAGTATTTTTTTAATTATAATAAAGAATGTTGTGTCATTTCTTTAGGTTGTTCTACACCCATTAAATCTAAAATGGTAGGTGCAATATCGCCCAATATACCACTTTTTATCGATTTTATTTCTTTATCAATTAAAATGAAAGGGACAGGGTTTGTAGTATGTGCTGTATGTGGAGAACCATCAGGATTCATCATTGTTTCGCAATTTCCATGATCTGCTATTAATAAAATTGAGTAGCCATTGTCTAAACCAGTTTCTATAACAGCTTTTGCACATTCATCTACAGCTTCGCAAGCCTTTATAGCAGCTTGCATAATACCTGTATGCCCAACCATATCTCCATTTGCAAAATTTAAACATACAAAATCTGCTTCCCCTTTTTCTAAATCTTCACACAAGGCATCTTTTAGTTCATAGGCAGACATTTCTGGTTTTAAATCGTAAGTGGCTACTTTTGGAGAATTTCGTAAAATTCTAGACTCGCCTTTAAAAGGAGTTTCTTGTCCTCCAGAAAAGAAAAAAGTTACGTGAGGATATTTTTCTGTTTCAGCAATTCTGATTTGTTTTTTTCCAGCATTTGCCAGAACTTCTCCTAAAGTATTTTTAATATTATCGTTGTTATAAATAACGTTTATTTTTGTAAAAGTATCGTCATATAATGTCATTGTAGTGTAATACAGGTCTAGTTTTTTCATTCCAAACTCTGGAAAATCATTTTGACACAATGCATTTGTTAATTCTCTACCTCTGTCTGTTCTATAATTAAAAAATATTACAGCATCTCCTTCTTTTATTTTTGATTTTGGCAAACCATCTTTATTTGTAACTATAATTGGTTTATGAAATTCGTCTGTTAATCCATCTTTATAATTTGCATTCATTGTTGCAATTATGTCTGTGGTTTTTACACCAACACCATTTACAATACCATCATAAGCTTCTTTAACACGTTCCCATCTATTATCTCTATCCATTGCATAATAACGACCAGTAACAGTCGCTAATTCTCCAGTAGTTTCTTTCATATAATTTTGAATATCATTAATGAAAAAAGTACCAGATTTTGGGTCGCAATCTCTACCATCTGTAAAAGCATGTAAGAATACATTTTCTACATTATTTTCTTTTGCCACATCTAAAATTCCTTTTAAATGGTCTATGTGAGCATGAATACCACCATTTGAAACCAACCCTAGTAAATGAACATTTTTGTTGTTTTCTTTTGCATATTTAAATGTATCTAACAACACTTTTTCATTACCTAAAGTCTTTTCTTTGACAGCTTTATTAATACGCGCTAAGTTTTGATACACAATTCTACCAGCACCTAAATTCATGTGGCCAACTTCAGAGTTTCCCATTTGTCCTTCTGGTAATCCCACATGCTCTCCATCTGTTCTTAATTCTGCATTCGGATATTTGTCGTATAAACTATTAATGTAAGGCGTTTTTGCGTTGTAAATTGCAGATACTTTTGGGTCTTGCGTAATTCCCCAACCATCTAAAATCATTAATATAACTTTCTTGCTCATTTTCTTAAATTATACAGTAAAAGTAATAAATATTTTAGCTGTTTTTTTAATTTTTTACGAAACCGATAGCGTAAAGGATAACTGCTAATAAAATAATTATTACAAATACTTTCCGAAAGAAAATGATATTATTTTCTTTCTGCATTTTTTCTCGAAGTTTTGCAATTTCTTCTGGAGTTGCTTTGTTTTTAAAATACAATTTGCTTTTGGTACTTTTCTTATAATCTTTTATTTTATCAAAAGTAGAAACACGCGACCTTTTATTCGCTTTTAAGCTTGTAATCATGTGTGCAATAAAACCTTCTCCTGGCATAATAGAAAATATAAGAGTTATTTATAAGTATTAAAAAATATAAAAATGTTACAAAAATTGATTTTTACCATTACAATCAATTCTTAATTTTTTAAGGAATTATTATAAAGGCAGAAAAAGAAACTTTTGACTGTTAAAAAATATTAAATCAGTATTTTAATGTGTAATTTTGTAAGAATATTATAATTATGTGTTATGGATGCTCATTTTGAATTGAACAATGTTACCAAGAAACTTCCGAAACATTTGCACAAGTTTGTGGTACAACAGCCTTATGAAGAATATACAGCGCAAAACCAGGCTGTTTGGAGATATGTGATGAAAATGAATGTAAATTATTTGAGCACAGTTGCCCATAAATCGTACGTAACAGGATTAGAAAAAACAGGTATTTCTATTGATAAAATTCCTTATATGGAAGGCATGAACCGTATTTTAAAAGATATTGGTTGGGCTGCAGTTTCTGTAGATGGTTTTATTCCACCAAATGCTTTTATGGAGTTTCAAGCTTACAATGTTTTAGTCATTGCTTCAGATATGAGAACTATAGATCATATAGAATATACACCAGCACCAGATATTATTCATGAAGCAGCAGGACATGCACCTATAATTGCAAATCCAGAATATTCTGAATATTTAAGAAGATTTGGAGAAATTGGTAGTAAAGCAATTTCATCTGCAAAAGATTATGAAATGTATGAGGCAATACGTCTTTTATCTATTTTAAAAGAAAACCCAAATTCTTCTGCAAAAGATATTGAAGCTGCGCAAGAAAAGGTTACATATCTTCAAAATAATATGGGAGAATTGTCTGAAATGGCTCAAATAAGAAATTTGCATTGGTGGACAGTAGAATATGGCTTAATTGGTACATTAGAAAAACCTAAAATTTATGGTGCAGGTTTATTATCATCTATTGGAGAGAGTAAATGGTGTATGCAAGATGAAGTGAAAAAAGTTAGCTATTCTATTGATGCAGCAAATGTGAATTTTGATATTACAAAACCACAACCACAATTATTTGTAACACCAGATTTTGCGTATTTAAGTTTGGTTTTAGATGAATTTGCAAATACAATGGCTTTAAGAAAAGGTGGTTTAAATGGTGTTCAGAAATTAATAGACTCAGAAAATTTAGGTACAATAGAGCTTACAACAGGAATTCAAATTTCTGGTATTTTTACAAAAGTAATTCAGCATAAAAATAACAAGGTTGCTTATTTCCAAACTACAGGTGCAACTGCTTTAGCAAATAGAGATAAAGAATTAATTGGACATGGAATTACACGTCATCCTAATGGTTTTGGAAGTCCAGTTGGTAAATTAAAAGGAATTAATTTGCCTATAGAAGATATGAGTCCTAGAGATTTAAAGGCTTATGGTATTTATGAAGGCGAATTTATGACTCTTGAATTTGAAAGTGGGGTTGTTATTAAAGGAAGAGCAATAACAGGAACAAGAGATTTAAGAGGTAAAATTTTAATTATTTCTTTAGAAGATTGCACTGTAACTTATAAGGATGAAGTTTTATTTAAACCAGAATGGGGTTTATATGATATGGCAATTGGTAAAGAGGTTGTTTCTGCGTATTCTGGACCCGCAGATGTAGATTCTTTTTTAACTTTAGGTAAAGTATCTGAAACCAAAACACAAAAAATAATTTATTCTAGTAATCAAATAGAACTTTATAAATTATACGCAGATGTTAGAAGTATGCGTGAAAAAGAAAATGTATCTCATAAAAAAATAACAGAAATTTTTAATCAGTTAAAAACGCACTTTCAAGCAGATTGGTTATTGTTATTAGAATTATATGAATTAGCTTTGCAGGAAAATTTTTCTATTAAATCTGATATTTTATCAAGATTAGAAGAGTTAAAAGAGCATAAAAACTACACAAAGTTAATTGAAAACGGATTGGATTTGTGTCATCAAAACAGTAAAAAATAATGGGGTTATTTGGGATGTTTAGTCAAAAAGATAAATCTGAAGAAATTAAACAATACTTGGAAAAAGGAGCTGTAATTTTAGATGTAAGAACTAAAGATGAGTGGGAAGAAGCTCATATAAATGGAGCAGAACACATTGTTTTAAATTTAATTCCTTTAGAAATAGAACAAATAAAATCTTGGAATAAGCCAGTGATTGCAGTTTGTAGAAGTGGTGGTAGAAGTGGACAAGCATCGCAATTTCTTGCTCAAAATGGTGTTGATGTAATTAATGGTGGTCCTTGGCAAAATGTAAGTCAATATTTAGAAGAATAACATCTATATTACGTTCTTAATTTGTCTTGATTTCTAGCTATTGCAATAAATGTTGCTATTTTTCTAATCAAAGCAAAAGTTAATCCTAACATTGCTCCTACAAAAATGCCCATGGTTAAAGGATCAAAGTGATGACCAGTAATCAGGTATTTTAAATAGAATACTACAGCACCAATAATAATAGAAATTAAGAAAATTTGTAATTTTGATGTAGAAAGATGTGAGTAAAAACCACACAAAACTCCAGTAATAATTGATGTAGCCGTTATTTTACTAAAAAATAATTCTGAAAATTCTGGGTTGTTAAATAAAAATAAAGAAGTTACACAAACTCCTATAATACTTCCCATAATTATACCAACACTTATTTTTAAAACCATTTTTGCAGAGGGGAGATTGTACTTTATAAAGTTACAATTTTTATTTTATATCATTTTATAAAAAATAAATACTTAGATTAAATTTTGTTTTTGTGCTTTCATAACAGCTTCCATTTTGCTGTGTACTTGTAATTTTTTGTAAATATTTTCTATATGTTTTCTAACTGTAGATGGAGAAATGATAAGATTTTCTGAGATAACATTATAATTTAAACCTTTGCTAAGCTGAACTAAAATTTCTGTTTCTCTTTTAGATAATTTTATAGTTTCTGTCTCTGTAGTTTCTACATCTAAAGTCTTAGGATTGCGTAATAAGTTTAAAGTTTTAAGAGCGATACTTGGTGTCATAGGAGCACCACCTTTTGTAACTTCTAAAATACTTTTGTAAAGGTTTTCTGCATCTATTTCTTTTAATAAATAACCATTTGCACCTGCTTTTATAGCTTTAAAAATATAATCATCATCATCTAAAACTGTTAGCATTATTATTTTAATTTGAGGGTATTTATTTTTAACCAACTCTGTAGCTTTTACGCCATCCATTTCTGGCATCTGTATATCCATTAAAATAACATCTATATTGTGGTTGTCTTCTAATTTACCAATTAATTCAGCACCATTATTGGCATGAAATTTCACGGAAATATCATCAAAAAAAGAAAGTTTTTCTTTAATAGCTTTTACTAAAAAGTAGTTGTCTTCTGCAATGCAAATTTTTAAATTCATTCTGTTGGTTCGTTTTTTACTAAATTACATATAAACAAAAGCTTAATTTATACGTCATTTGACGTATTTTTTAAAGATACAGTTAAAATTATTTCTGTTCCTGTATTTGGTTCTGTATTTATTTTAACCTTTCCATCAATCTCACTCATTCTTTTTTCCATGTTACTCAATCCATTTCCTAATGCTACAGTTTTAATATCAAAACCAATCCCATTGTCTTTGATAGTAATTTTAAAAAAATGATCTTGTTTTTCTAGCCGAACATCAATTTTAGTAGCTTCTGCATATTTTAAAGCATTATTTATAGCTTCTTGTATGACTCTAAAAATATTCATGCCTGCTAAAGAAGAGAATGTTGTGTTTTTATCAATGTTATAATTGACTTGAAATTCTGTATGCTGAGTTGCGCTTTTTGCTTTTTCTACAAAAGATAAAATTCTTGTATGCAAATCTTCTATAGTAATTGCGGGTTTATTCATAGCCCAAATAGTATCTCTTAATTGATGAATAGTTTCTGACGTAAAAGAGCTAATATTACTTAATTTATCTTTTAATTTCTGATTGGCGTCTTTCGAGATAAATTTTAAATTATCTATAGAAGAAATAATAAAAGTTAGCTGTGACCCTATATTATCATGCAAATCTCTAGAAATTCTAAGACGCTGTTCTTGCAGCCTATTTTGAGTTTTAATGGTAGCTAAAGCATCTTTTAAGTCTACTTCTTTTTGCAATTGTTTTCTTTTAAATTGATTTTTTTTGTAAATACTAAAAAAGATTATACCTAAAACAAGCAGTGCAGCAGCTAATAAAATGGCGTATAAGTTTCTGTCTTTTATAGCAAGTTCTTTTTCTAGCAATTGCTCTTTTTGGATGGCAATTTCTTTTTCTTTTTTTGATGTTTCGTATTTTACCAAAAGCTCATTAATATCTTTTACTTTGGTTTTTTCGAAAACACTATCTTTTTTTAAATTATATTTTTCTTGATATATATATGCTTCTCTATATTTTTTTGAATCAAATTTTAATTTTGATAAATAATTTAATGCATCAATTTCAAACTCTTTAAATTTATTTTTCTTTGATATTTTTAAAGCTTGCTCTAATTGTTTTTCTGCTTTAAAATATTGCTGAGTTGCAATTAAAGGTTTAGAAAGTCCAATTTTTGCATTAGAAAGTTCATAAAGATTTTTGTCTGATTCAAATTCTTTAATTACTGATTTGTACCTATTTATAGAGGCATTATATTTTTTTAAATTAAATTCTGCAGCAGCAATGTTTACATTCATATAAGGTACATATCTTATGTAACCTAAATCTGTATACATTTTTCTAGCTTTTTTGCAATATGCTATCGCTTCAATATTTCTGTCAAGTTTAAGTAGTACAGAGCCAATATTACCAGTAATTATAGTAATACCAATTTTAAAGTCGTTTTCTTCATAAATTTTTAGTGCCTTCTCATAGTATTCTAAAACTTTTTTATATTTTTTTTGTTTCTTATATACAATTCCAATATTTACTAAAACAGCTGGAACTTGATCAAAGCTTTTCGATTTTTTTTCATAAATATTTAAAGCTTTAAAGTAATTTTTTAGAGCTTCTAAATAATTACCACTTTCATCTAAAATAATTCCTAAATTGTTATAAGAGTCTGCAATACCAACAGAATCTTTAATAATTATTTTTAAAGCTAAACTTTTCTTATGATAATATAAAGCGCTATCAATATTAGATTTTACTTGATAAACACTGCCTAAACTATTATAAGATTTTGCAATAGATTTTTTATGATTTAAGTTTTGAGCAATTTTTAATGCTTTTTTACCAAAAAATAAGGCTGTATCTGGATTAGAACTTTTATACTCCCAAGAAATTTCGTTTAAAACAGTAATAAGAGCAGTGTCTTTGGCTTTTTTTGATAAAACGATAAGGCTATCAAGTCTTTTATTTTGAGAATTTATTGATAGTGTTAAAAAAAATAAAAAGATAAAATTAAAAGAGGAATACTTGTTCTTCATAAACTGTTCAAAATAAGAAATGTTAAGCACCCTAAATTACAGAATTATTTTTATTTCTGTTCCTTTATCAATTATAGAACTTATTTTAACCTTACCACCAATTTCGCTCATCCTTTTTTCCATATTGCTTAGACCATTACCTAAATTTACATCAGTAATTTTAAAACCAATACCATTGTCTAAAATAATTGCAATAATTTGATTGTTTTCTTTGGATATGGAAACAGAAATTTTAGTTGCTTCTGCATATTTTATAGCATTATTTATAGCTTCTTGTATGACTCTAAAAATATTCATCCCTTTTAAAGATGATAAACTAAGTTGATTATTGATATTTTGATGCACTTCAAACTCAATACCTGTAGTAGCTAATTTTGCTTTTTCTACAAAAGATAAAATTCTTGTATGCAAATCTTCTATAGTAATTGCGGGTTTATTCATAGCCCAAATAGTATCTCTTAATTGATGAATAGTTTCTGACGTAAAAGAGCTAATATTACTTAATTTGTCTTTTAATTTCTGATTGGCGTCTTTCGAGATAAATTTTAAATTATCTATAGAAGAAATAATAAAAGTTAGCTGTGACCCTATATTATCATGCAAATCTCTAGAAATTCTAAGACGCTGTTCTTGCAGCCTATTTTGAGTTTTAATGGTAGCTAAAGCATCTTTTAAGTCTACTTCTTTTTGCAATTGTTTTCTTTTAAATTGATTTTTTTTGTAAATACTAAAAAAGATTATACCTAAAACAAGCAGTGCAGCAGCTAATAAAATGGCGTAGATTTCTCTGTTTTTTATAGCTAATTCTTGCTCTAAAAGACGTTCTTTTTGTTGGGCAATTTCTTTTTCTTTTTTTTCGGTTTGGTATTCTATTTCTAATTTAGAAAATTTTTCTGCTCGTTCTTTATTAAATACAGAATCTTGCAAAACATAAAATTCTTCTTGTTTTTCAAGAGATTTTTTAAAATCTTTAATTTTTTTATAGAATAGATATTCTTGTTTTAAAACGTCTCTAATTTTTTCTATGCTATTACTTTTATTGGCATGAAACGTTGCCTTTTTAAAATATTTTTTAGCTTCTGATGTTTTGTCTTCTTGGTAAGCAATGGTTGCAAGATTTGTATAGTTTGATGCTAGATTATAATCTCTATTTCTAATTAAATTGATAGCCAAAGCTCTTTTTAAAAATTGTTTTGCTTTGGCATAATTTTTTAATTTTAAATTGGTGTTTGCTATATTATTATGTATAAATGCAAAATTTAAAGAATCTTTTACATTTTTTAAATAGTTTAAATTTTTATAGTGATAAAAAAGTGCACTATCTGACTTGTTCCAGTCATCAAAATTAATTCCTATAGCATTGTTGGCATAAATTAAATATTTATACTCTTTGTTTTTTGCTTTGCTCATTACAGAAAAAGCCTTTTTACCATATTCTACTCCTTTTTCAAAAAAATTAAAATCATGATACAAAACAGCAAGGTCAGAATAGTGAAGAGAAATAAACGCTGTATCTTTTTGTTTTTTTGCTAGTTGCAAAGTAGTCTGAATTTCTTTCAGAGCATTTTCGTAATTTCCATTCCTTAAATTTTGATAATACAATCTTTCATGTACTTTTCTTAATCTATTTACAGTATCTAATTTTTGAAAAAGTGGAATAAGTTTTTTTGCATAATAATTAACACTGTCTTGCTCATTTAACTTGTTTTTTTGAAAAAGTTTAAAATAAAAATAGTTAGCAGTGTCTGCTTCAGAATTTAATTTAGCGTACGTTTTCTTAAACAGATAATTAGATGAATCTTTACTTAAATACGCGTTTAATAATTCTTTGTCAAGGTTTTGTTGGCTATTTACAGAGACACTGTAGGAACAAAAAATAAACAATGCCACCCGTAACTTTTGCTGTAGTTTCATAAGTTAGATTTCATTAAAAAATTTCACTCAAAGTAAAATTAATATCTAAAACATCTACTTTAATCGTTTGTAGTTTTTGTTGTGTGTTTTTAGATAGAAGTGCTATTTCTTGAGGAACACTTTCTAGTTGTTTAGATACTTTTTTTTCATTCTCTATTTCTCTACTTAAAACCAGTATTTTATTAGTTTCTGCTATTTTATAGTACTTGTAATTTTTTGACTTGTAGATAATTAAAGTCAATACTAAAAATAGCAGAAATAGTGATACTAGAGGTAGCAATAGAATTGGTATTATGGTTAAATTGTTTATCAATTATATATTATTTAAAATAAAAAGTTATATCATCTTGCCCAACTTCATAAACTGTAAGTGTTCCATTAGCAGTTATAACAGTTCCACTTGTATCATCTTTCATTTTCTTTGGAGATTTATGTTGCCAATACACAACTTTATTACCATTAGTATTTTTTAAAATCCATTGATGTTTATCATCTAGGTTTTTATATTCTCTTAAAGTAAAATTATAGTTGTAGGTTTTTCCACCAAACTTAATGGCAAAATAAGCCATATCTCCAGTATTTAGTTTGTAACTACTTGTTGGAGAAGTTATTTTTAAAGTACCTGTTAATTTGTACAATTTCTTTTTCATATAGGCATAATCGTAATTAAATGTTTTGCCTTTTATTATTGGAGTAGAATTGCTATTATTATAAGTAGTATTCGAATTATTTTTCTTTAACTCTTTCTTTTTAAGTGGTACAACAGCAACATTGGCAAAATTACCATGTCTATTTATAAATGTTCTGTCAAATTCTGAACTACCAGTAACATCGCCGTTTTTAAAATAAATTTCTCTGAAATAGAAATACTGATATTTTCCAGATCTATTGTGTTTTTTTATCCAATTGTCTTTTTTATCATAAACATAATCATAAGTAGAAACAGAACTAGTCTTGCCTGTAAAATAGGTTTTAGATAAATTTCCTTCTTTATCATATTCATAAGTAGTTTTAGAACTACCATATTTACTATCAGATTTATAAGACTCTTTTACGTCATCATCAAAAACGGTTACATAAGTGCCAATAATACTACCATCTTTACTATTATAACTTGTTCTGGTTTCAGTTCTTTTATCACCTTTATACGTATAACTTACTTCTGCAGTTAAGTTACCTGCTTTAGAAAAATCTTTTTTGCTAGTAACTCTCCCTTTTCTATCATTTGTGTACACAGATTTGTATTTGCTACCATCTTTATAAACAGAGGCTCTTTCAATTAAATGTCCTTTGTTATCATATTTAAAAACATATTCTGTAGAATATTTTCCTCTAGAATCACTAATATCTTTGGTTCCTGTTAACAAACCTTTATTGTTATAATTGTATAGCTTTTTAGTTGGAGAAGAATCTGAATAAGTACTGTTGTATAAGTAATAAGATTCTATTAAATAACCATCATCATTATATCTTTTAATATTGACAGATTTTTTTACAAAACCACCACTATTGGTATCATAAGTATAATAGTGTTCTATTGTTTTTCGAACATTTTTATGCAAGTTTTGAGATGCTAAGTTGTAGGCTTCTGTTTGGCTAAAACCATTAAATGAAATGGCTGTAGCTAATAGAAGTAAAATAGATAATTTTTTCATTGTTTTTGTTTTTAAGGTTACACTTTGATTGTTTTTAAAGGAGATGGTTGACTGATGTTCTAGAAACGCCAACCATCTGTAACCCTAAAAAACAATCTTAATATTTTGTTGTATACAAACTTCTAAAAATTAGGATGATAAAAAAATACGGCATCTGCCGTATTTTTTGTGTTTTTAAAGAAATTTTATTTTTTTGGAGCGCTAAATGTACCTTCTGTAATAGTTTTAGAAGAATTATTGTCATTAGCATTCAAGCCTGTAAATGAAAATGTACCAGTTATGGTGGTTGCAGTATCTCCAGTAATTTCTATGGTTCCTGTACCAATATTAAAAGTAGAAATCCAAGAAGCAACAGGACTTACAGTTCCGTAAGAAATAGAATTAACGTTTGTAAGATTATTACCAGTTTTGTAAGTACCAACACCAGTATAACTTGTAATGTTAATTCTGATATATTCTCCAGAAGAGGTAGAACCTTGCACAGCTAAAACACCATTTGTTACTATACCACTAACAGTTGCCTTTAATGAAGTCCAAGTTTTTCCGTCTACTTTTGCAGAAAGTGAACCTTCACCAGAAATTCCTAAATCTTCATCAGAGCTATTGCTGCAAGAAAAAAGGATACTTACAGAAATAAAAAGTAAAATTTTTTGTAATTTTTTCATAATATTTATTTTTATAATTAGATATTACAAATATTTAAATATTTAAAAAACAGTACAATACGTCATTTGGCGTATTTATTTTTTCTTTTTTAATTTTTTGTAAAGTATAATTAGTAAAAGCAGTATAATTATTGTTGCAAAAATTGGAATAGCGTAAATTGATAAGTAAAAAAGAAGTCCAATAGTTTTATTAGAAATACCACCAACTTTATAAGCGTTAGGTAATTTTATTGCTTCAAAACTAAAAGTTGTAAAATCTAGTTTAGAAAACTCATCTATCTGATTAAAGTAAAAGTCGCTTTTTTTTGTAACTTCTTTAAAATTAAACTTTTTTAGAGTCTTTGCATACGTAATTATAAAGTTTGGATCTGGTTTTTTGCCATAATTTGATAAAGAGAACTTTAAAATAGCGCTCTCTTTATCAAAAAATAACGAACTTGGAGAACTTGTTTTGATGTTATCAACAGAAATATTATCCATTAATTGAGTGTAAAAATTTCCTTTTTCTATGGGAGATTTCCAAAGAGATCCAGTTTCTATTAAATAAATAAATGCATTTTTTTTATCAGAATTATAACCTTCTAAAATCTTAGCGTTGTTTGTGTTTACTAAAAAGTATACTGTAAATTTTGTGATTTTATTAGGAGGAAAAGCTATTTCCCAAACATACCAATTGTCATTTTCTGTATTTGGTTTTTTGAATATAGGTGCTTCATTTCCATTAATTAAACCTTTAATTTTGTACAAACCATCAACTCTAACTTCATTCACATTATCATGAAAGTCTATATTTTCAAAAACATTATTTATTGGGTAGCCTACCTTTATTTTTAAAGTATCTGTTGCAGTATTTTTAAAGTAATAATTGCCTTTAACAGTTGCAAAACCTTTGTGTAATTGCATAAAAATATCTTCAGATTTCATCTGAATTTTTTTATAAGCAATACTATCTTCTGGATATAATAACGTAAAAGAACCAGAGCCACCAGCATTCCAAACTCCTGGTTGTGCAGAGTTTGCTATGAATAATGATGTAATTACAAACACCCCCAATAAGTAAATGTATTTTTTCATGATTATTTACTTTCGAATGGAATTACTTTTAAGGTATTAAAAGTGTTGTCGCAAATATGGAAATCTACAGGTTGTTTGTTAAAAACAGAATCAGATATTTGTTGGGCATACATTTTAAAAATAGTTTCGTAAGTTTCACTTTCTGCAGCTTCTTTTGTAGTTACCATTCTAAATTGGTAATTTCCATTTTCTTTATTCTTAGAAAGCTGAATTGATTTTTTGTTTTCATCTGCAAATTGAGAGCGTACTAAAAAATCTCCTAACTTTTCTGCATCAGCTTTTTTAACTTTACTTGTATAATAAACTTCTGTTTTTTGGTATTGTAACTTTTCTCCATAACCAGAACAAGCAAAAATTAATACAGAAAAAACAATTAATAAATAAGATTTTATAGATTTCATACTATTTATTTAATTTTCTTAAAAAAAGCATCTAAATTCTTAGTTAAAAAGGTGTTGCATGCGTTGTAAAAGCCTTCTGCAAATTTATCGCCATCAACATCTATCCATTTTGCTGTTGTAGAAAATCTATCTGCTTTAGCATCTAAATAGGTAGAAAAAGTAGAAAAAGATGTAGGTACAAAAGAACCTTGTTTTTGGTAAGCAACAATTTTTTGTTTTTTAAGTACATTATTAATTTCTACATCATCTTTAAGATTACCTGTAAAACCACCACCTAATTTTGTGGTAAATGACACATTAGAACTTGCAGGATATACATCTACAGCACCTTTTATAGATACAGAACCAAACAACTTGCCTAGTGTAGATTTCTTTTTCTTTGGTTTAACAGGAATGGAAATTGCATAGTTTTTTGCCAATCTTAAATTGGTTTTTATTTTTACTTTAGCAGCTTTTCCCTTAAACATATCACTACCTTCTTCAGAAAACATAACATATAAATTTACGTCTGCAATGATGGCATTGCCCAACTCTTTTGATAATTTGTTTTTAACAAGACCATCTCCAAACACACTTTTTTTAAGTTTTCCGTTTTTTTTAAGTCCTCTATAATAAAAGCTAAAATCTTTAGGTGCAAGTGTTATAATACCAGTGTATATTTCTTTCATATAAGGGCCAGTTGCTTTTACCCAATCTGAGTAAGCTTCTGTTTTGCCAACTTCTTCTACATCAATTAGTGTATATCCTTCATTTTTTAAACGATTGACATAGTTTTTGTAAATTTCATTTACCTTTTCTTGCATTTTATTTGCATCTATGCCACCTAAACCAACTGCAGCTCTTGCAGTTGCATTACTGGTATTTCCACCTATTCTACCTCCATTTCCACCAGCTTTAAAATCTACTGCTTCTTTATAATACTCAAAGTTTACATTAAATGAGTTGATATAAATTCGTTTAGGTGCTTTTTTAAACTTACTAGTACCAAAAGTGCTAGCTTTTACTTTTACATTTTCAATATCTTGTGCGTTCATAGCCAAAGAAGTAAAGAAAATGGCTATTGATAAATAGAATAAATTTTTCATCTTTTTGTTTTTAGGATTCTTTTACAAAATTCCAAAAAAATGAAAGTGTCTACAATACGTCAAATGACGTATATTTTATTCTGTAAAAATGATAAGTTGTTTTTTTATTGCTTCTTTAGTAGCTTTTTCATTGGCAAGTTTCTCTGCTACATAATCTAGGCTTTTTGAGTTTTCTTTGATAGATTCTAAAAATAAATCAACCAAAAGTCTTATGAGTATTAGCAATATTGCAGCTATAATACCTGTTTTGGAAAACACTATAAAAAAGAAAGAAATAATAACTACAAATTGTTGTATAAAAATGCGAACATAAGGCTTAAACATAATTTCTGAGACAGTAAATTTTTGATATTTTTTGTTATTGGTAAAATCTGTTACAAATTTTCCTAAATGTGTAAATATAATTGCTGGTAACGCATATTTTATTCCTTCTAAATTAAGAATAATTGCATAGTTTTCTAAAAGATTAAAAGGTTCTTTTATAACAGAATCTCCACCAAAGCTAAAAAGTGCAAATCCAAAAATAGATTGAATTGCTACAAAAAAACCATAATGAACTATAAAAAAAGGAATCAAACCAAAACCTTTTGATTTCCCAAATTGAATACACCAAAACATTTTTAGCACGTTAAATATACCAATGATAACAGTTTCTAAAAAATAAACAAAAAGTATTATTATTGGTGTAACTTTACCTAAATACAATAAGAAAAGTAAGTAAATAGCACTTAACCAAATAAATGCATTTTCACGAGTTGGGTATAAAATTTCTTTTAACATTGATTTTTATTTTAAAATACAAAATAAGTATGTTAATAGTATATTACAAATACGACAAATGACTTATTTTTTAAAATTTTATAAAAGGAAAGGATTCTATGATTTGTGCCTTTTTTTGTTCTAAATCTTTAAGAAACTTTTGATGCTGCTCAGATTTTTCATGAAAAGGTTTATGAGCAATTCCTTTTTGAATAATGTCTACTTCTTTCATTAAGGGTTTCGTTTCATCAGCAAACCAAGTTTCAGTAAACCTGTTCCAAATATAATTGATGGCAGTATTATTTGGGTGAATCATATCTTCTGCATAAAATCTGTAATCGCGCAATTCATCCATCATAATTTCATAAGATGGGAAGTAGTGAATGTTTTTTCTAACATCTATTATGTGATGAATTCCTGAAATTAAATGCGATTTACTTCTGGTATTTTCTATAAAACCATCTTTTAAATGACGAACAGGAGAAGCTGTAAAAAGAATATGTATATTTTTATTTACTGATTTTAAAAGTGCTACTATTGCCTCTAAATTTTCTGTAATTTCATCAATAGAAAGGATTTCTTTTAAGAATTTTTTCTGCGGAATTTTATGGCAATTAGCTACAATAGCATCAGTTTCTATAAATCTGTAAACCCAAGCAGTTCCTAAGGTGATAATGATATGAGTAGCTTCTTTAAGTTGTTTTTTAGTAGTTAAAATAGCAGTATTTAAATTGTCTAATAACTCATCTTTATCTGCAGCACTCAAAGCAGAGTGTGCATCAAAACAATGCCAACGTTCATTTTCATAAATTAAATCATCTTCTGAATATGCTTTTTCGTTGATTGCATTTGTAATTAGGTTTTCAATTGCTTTAGGGTGAAATAAAATTCCGAATGGATTTTGTAAAGTTTGGAATTTAAAATAATTAAGTTTATTGCCAATATTTTCTGAAAAACAAGAACCTAGCAGTAGTAATTTAGAGTTGTAGGTAATCTGATTTCTGGTTACTTTTTTTATGGGTATTTTTGTTTGTAATATCATGTTTTACAAAGATGCAATGTTTTTTGTTTTTTGCAAACACGTTAAGAAGTATATTTTTTTGAGCTTTTTTTGCGAGAAAAACTAATATTTCAATATTTTTTTTGTTTTAGAAATTCCTTTAGATTGATAATGCACAAAATAGTTTCCTTTTGGTAAATTTTGAATATCAACTTTTAAAATATGCTGTATTGCACTGTATTTTTGATGAGTAATTTGTTTTACAATGGCACCAATGCTATTGTATAATAAAATCTTTACAGTTTCATTATTACCTAAAAATTTAATATTTATAAACTGTATAGCTGGATTTGGATATACATCAATTCCTAACTCTGTTTGTAAAAAATCATTGGTAGAGAGTGCTGCAGAACAACCTGATTTAAATACAGGCAAGGCATCAAAATTATCAAACAAAATATTTGTAGATTCTTGTTTTGTTGCACCCAACCAATCTGTTAAAATAGTGCTGTAAATATTTCTAAAATCAAATTGCATTTGCACACCTTCTTGTTCATCTACTGCTGTATCAATTTCTGGTGCATCTCCTAAAATAGTATTATTGGCACAGGTTCCAAACATAAATAATGGTGCTGCTGTACCATGATCTGTACCCAAACCAGCATTAGAACGTATTCTTCTTCCAAATTCAGAATACGTCATTCCAATAACTTTTTTATCAATATTTAACAATTCTAAATCTTCTTGAAAAGCATGAATCGCATCAGATAATTCTTGTAGCAAAACTGCTTGTCTTCCTGTATTAGATTCTCCTTCTACAACTTGATTATCATGTGTGTCAAAACCACCTATTTGTACTACGTACACTTTTGTTTTTAGACCTCCAGAAATTAGTTTTGCAACGTTTTTTAGTTTTTCAGATAAACTTGATTCGTTATATTTAGTAGATAAATTATTTCCTAAATCAGCCGCTTTTTTAATTACACTAGCATACGCATTTGTTTGTGCAATGGTGTCATTTACAAAACTTAAAGCATTACCATAACAATTGTCAGGTATACTTCCTGTGTTAGAAGCTAAAGCAGTTCCAGGATTTTCTGGGTCTTCTAAAGCCATAGAAAAATTAGAAACATTTCCTTGGCAGGTTTCTGAAACAATTCTACCAATGGTTATTGCAAAAGGATCAGGATTATTTTCATTCGGGTAACTTTCTGGAAAAGTAGGATTGTTTTCTTCAAAAAAGCGACCAATCCAACCACTAGAAATAAAATCATTTGCATCTGAGGCAGAATTCCAAATATCTGATGATCTAAAATGAGACCTATTTTGGTTTGGGTAGCCAACGTTTTGGACAATCGCTAATTTTTCTGCATCCCAAATATTCTTTAAACCTTGCATTGCTGGATGAAATCGAGTGGTGCTATTTACAGTTAGTAAATCTGCTTCTGAAATAATAATATTAGAACGAACGCTCTGTAAATTATCATATTGATTCAAATCAAAAACGGTGTTTAAACCATCATTACCACCTTGTAATTGTATTAGAACTAAGATGTTTTCATTATCTTCTGTAAATTGATAATTCTTTGGTTTTTCATTTGCAAAAAGGGGGAACCCACTTAATGCAATTGGTAAAGATGCAGACGCAACAGAAGTCAGTTTTATAAAGTCTCTACGATTTAATGTTTTTGTCTTTTTCATCTTTACATAATTTGAAATTCAGACATTTGTACCATCACTGCAACTAAATTACGCAGTTTTTTATCTACTGATAAAGCCAGAGCTGTATTTGAGGGATCTGCAAGATAATCTGAGTATTCTATAGTCCACTCAAAATCTGGTAAACCGTCTATTAAAACTGCTTTTAAACTATCTTTTTGACTCTGAGTAATTTCATAATTAAATAAACGATTGGCTAATTCTGTAATTAAAATATTAGGGTTATTAGAATTTTGAATACTAGCTGCAATTTCTAAAACTGGTACCAAAGGCGGAACTGTATATTTTTTCTTGTTGATTTGTAGTTTTCCTCCAGTAACTAAAATTTTACAAAAATCTAATCTTTTAGGTAGTAGAAAATTATTCACCCAAGTTTTATAAAATAAGGGTTTTTGATAATACGCTTTCCAACCTGCAACATCTGGATGATGAAACAAAGATTGTCCCAAATCTGTACAGGCTAAATACATAATATATGCAAACTCATATTCTTCTTTAATTGATGATTTTGGTGCACTTGCTTTTAAAGATTTTGTAGCAGAAATCATTAAATCTAAAGGACTTTTAATCATACAGAAAACATTTTCAAAAAAATGCTGTGAAAGAAATAGCTTTTTTAAGGCTGGAGAAATATCGTAATTATGGTCTCTAATTATTTTAGCTAAAGGAATTATAATATTGGTTTCTATTGCTGAGGTAATTTCTGAATTTACAAACCAAATATAGAGCTGCCTCATAATAAATAGAGAACACTCATCTTCCTGAAAAATACGATCTATTAAATCTTTATACTCATTTTCTCCATTTTCAGAAATAACATCGTTATTAAATCTGTGAGATAAGGTTTTATTGCCTTTAGAATGTCTGTTATTTGTAAAATATGGAATTAAGGCATCTTCGTGGGTTAACCCTCTAACTCGCCAACCAGTAAGAGCTTTTGCCATTTGCACAACATCATCTTCTGTATAATTGGTGTAATCTCCATTACCAACTGCTATGCCTTTACCAATAGTAAAAAGTTCTAACAATTCTCTTGAGTAATTTTCATTAGGAGCTTTATCTGAGTTTTGATTCCCACTTAAATAAATCAACATATTTGGATTTACTGTAACCTGTTTAACCAATTCTTTAAAATTACCTAATGCATTAGTTCTTAAAAGATTAATGTATTGAAACTCTCTATGTGGGTTGTTGTTTTCTGATACAAAATGATTGTGCCAAAACAAGGTAAGTTTTTCTTTAATAGAAATACCTGCATCTTGCATTTGTAAATAAGACCAAGCATATAAGGATCTTTTTCTGAAGTTTAAAATTCTATTTCTTTCTTGATTAGTAGCAGCAATTGGCAGAGGTGCAGCATTTACCCAAGTTTCTCCATAATTGGCATCTGGGTCGTTAATTTCTCCATTTGCAGAGCCATCTAAAGTGAATTTTACTGGCGGATTTGGTAAGGGTTTAACCTCAAAAAGTTTGGCAATTGTACCTGTTAAACCTAAATTAACAGCTTCAGAAACCATTGTTTCTGTAACTCCAAAAGAAGTTCTTCTAAGCAAATGGCTAGCTTCTTTTGTTGTAAAGTTTCCAGAAAAAGTATCTAAATTAGGCATATTGTTATATGATATAATGAAAACTATTTTGTGTTATTTCAAATTTAGGGTTTTTATTTGAATTTTTTTTTTCAGTTAACAACTATTGTATTAAGACCTTAGAATTTAGAAATAGTTTAAAAGAGAGATTTTTTTTGGTCTTTACAGGTGGTTTATTTCCATTCTTCTATTAATTTTTGTAACCCTTTTTCTATGCCTAAAAAGTAATTACCATTTTTAAATTCTGGAATCATAATTTGGTCAATAACCTCTTTACATGTGTAGTTAGTCAGAATTTTTTCAGTTCCTTTTCCTGTACATATTCTAACTTTTCTTAAATTTTTACTAAAAACAATAGTTAGTCCATTATTTTTTTCTTTTAACCCAACTCCATTGTAATCGGAAAGATCTATTGCAAATTTGTTGAAATCTTCATATTTTCCAATGGAATTTATCGAAACAATAGCAATTTGATTTGTGGTGTTCTTTTCAAAGTTTTTAATTATTTCAGTTAATTTGAGTAATTCTTCGAAAGAAAAAATTTGTTCATAATCATTAACTACACCTTTAAATTTTGGTAAGTCACTTTTTTCAAAATCATGAGGTCTAAATTCTACCTTTGGAGAAGTAGTTTTTGATTTTTGCTCTTCTTTACTTATGCTTTTACAAGCAGAAAAACCAAAAAATAAAAAACTTAATAATATTAGTTTAAAAAGGCCTTTTTTCATGTAAAAATGCTTTACACCAAATAATCCACAGCTTTTTCTAAAGCTTTTGGAATTCCACTAGGGTTTCTACCACCAGCAGTTGCAAAGAAATTTTGTCCTCCTCCACCTCCGTGAATCAATTTACCTAGTTCTCTAACTACTTTTCCTGCATCATAACCACGTTCATTTGCTAATTCTTTAGAAATGTAGCAGGTTAGCATTGCTTTTTCATTGGAAGGAGCAGTTGCAAATAATAAAAATAAATTTTGATATTCTTTACCCAAACTAAAAGCTAAGTTTTTAATTCCGTTTGCGTCTAAATCTATTTTTGTTGCTAAAAATTGGACACCATTTATTTCTTGTAATTTATTTTTTAAATCTCCAGATAAATTTTGTGCTTTTTCTTTTAGCAATTGCTCAATTTGTTTTTTGAGTGATGCATTTTCTTCCTGCAAAACTTTTACTGCTTTCACAGGTTCTTTGGTGTTGTTTAACAAGTCTTTAATTTCGAAAAGCGATTTGTTATTCTCAAAATAAAAATCTTTAACAGCGTCATTTGTAATGGCTTCAATTCTTCTAATTCCAGCAGCTACTGCACTTTCAGATTTTATTTTAAAATGCCAAATATCTGCAGTGTTTTTTACGTGAGTTCCACCACACAATTCTATAGATTTTCCAAATTTAATAGCACGTACAGTATCTCCATATTTTTCGCCAAACAAAGCCATTGCTCCTTCTGCAATTGCTTTTTCCATAGGTATGTTTCTACTTTCTTCTAAAGGAAGTTTACCTGCAATTCTTCTATTCACAAAGTTTTCTACTTCACGTAATTCATCTACAGTTAATTTCGAAAAATGAGAAAAATCGAATCGTAAATATTTAGAATGTACAGCAGAACCTTTTTGTGATACATGTGTGCCTAAAACTTCTCTTAAAGCTTGGTGCAGAAGATGTGTTGCTGTGTGATTACATTCTGTTCTATAACGTTGTTTTTCATCTACAACTGCTTTAAAAGGTTCATTTAAATGCTTTGGAAGGTTTTTTGTAAAATGAATAATTACATTGTTTTCTTTTTTAGTATCTAAAATGTAAATTACATCTCCTTGTGCAGTTTCTAAATACCCTTTATCACCAACTTGTCCTCCACCTTCAGGATAAAAAGGAGTTAAGTTAAAAACCAATTGATACATTTCTCCATCTTTTTTTGAAGTAACTTTTCTGTATCTCGTAATTTTTACATCTGCATTTAAGGTGTCATAACCAATAAATTCTTCAACAGCATCATCAGCTAAAATAGTCCAATCTTCTGTAGACATTTCACTTGCTGCTCTAGATCTGTTTTTTTGCTTCTGTAATTCCTGTTGAAAGCCTTTTTCATCTAAAGTATAGCCTTTTTCTGATAAAATTAAAGCGGTTAAATCTATAGGAAAACCAAAAGTATCATACAATTCAAAAACTTTATCTCCAGAAATTTCTTTTGTTTTTGCTGATGCAATAATGCCATCTAATAAAACCAACCCTTGGTCTAAAGTTCTTAAAAAGGAAGTTTCTTCTTCTTTAATAACGTTTTCTATTAACTGTTTCTGGGCTTTTAATTCAGGAAAAGCAGCACCCATTTTTTTTGTTAAAACATCAACCAATCTATAAATAAAGGGTTCTTTTTTGTTTAAAAATGTAAATCCATAACGAACTGCGCGTCTTAAAATTCTACGAATTACATAGCCAGCACCTGTATTGCTTGGTAGTTGACCATCTGCAATAGAAAAAGCAACAGCTCTTACATGATCAGCAATTACACGAGTGGCAATGTCTTGTTGCTCGTTTTTACCATATTTGGTATGGGTAATGGTTTCTATTTCTCTAATAATAGGTTTAAAAACATCTGTATCGTAATTAGATTTTACGTTTTGTAAAACCATGCACAAACGTTCAAAACCCATTCCTGTATCTATGTGTTTATTAGGTAAATCTTCTAGAGAACCATTTGCTTTTCTATTATATTGCATAAAAACTAGGTTCCAAATTTCTACCACTTGTGGGTGGTCTTCGTTAACTAGAGTTTTGCCATCTACTTTTGCTTTTTCTTCGGCAGAACGAATATCTACATGAATTTCAGAACAAGGTCCACAAGGTCCTTGCTCGCCCATTTCCCAAAAATTATCCTTTTTGTTTCCTTTTAAAATTCGATCTTCAGATATATACTGCTTCCACAGGTCATAAGCTTCAGTATCCATTTTTAAATTATCTGCATCATCAGAGCCTTCAAAAACGGTTACGTATAAAATATCTTTATCAATTTTGTAAACTTCTGTCAATAATTCCCAAGCCCAAGCAATGGCTTCTTTCTTAAAATAATCGCCAAAAGACCAGTTTCCTAACATTTCAAATAAAGTATGATGATAGGTGTCATAACCAACTTCCTCTAAATCGTTATGCTTACCAGAAACACGCAAGCATTTTTGCGTATCTACAATCCTGTTCTTTTTTGGTGTTCCATTGCCTAAGAAATACTCTTTAAATGGAGCCATTCCAGAATTTACAAATAATAATGTTGGATCGTCTTTTGTAACCATTGGAGCAGAAGGAACTACCAAATGCTGCTTGTCTTTGAAAAAGTTTAAAAACGTAGATCTAATATCTTGTGATTTCATAAAAAAGAAGTTTCCAACACCTTTAATTGTGTTAATTTATTTTTAAAAAAAACTGCTTTAAAAAAGCAGTTGTAAAACATTTTGTAAATTAGCGAGTTATTAAAAAAGATATCTATTAAAATATCGATTTAATAAAAACAAAAATAGCATATTTACAATTATGGCAAAAGTAAAATATTATTACGATGCAGATACGCTTTCTTACAGAAAAATTGCTGTTAAGAAAAGTGATTATTATAAGAAATCTATTTTCGGAATTTTAGGAGTAATACTAATTGCGTTTATTGGTTTTATTGTTTTTAGTCAGTTTATAATGTCGCCAAACGAAAGAGCACAAAAAAGAGAGTTAGATAATTTAAAATTACACTATCAGTTATTGACTAAAAGAATGGAAGAAAGTTCTAATATTTTAGCTCAATTACAAGAAAGAGATAATAATATTTATAGAACTTATTTTGAAGCAAACCCAATACCAGATGAACAAAGAAAAGCAGGTTTTGGTGGTGTAAATAGGTATAAGAATTTAGAAGGATTTGATAATTCTTCTATGATAAAAAAACTAACCAAAGACATAGATATTTTGTCTAAACAATTGGTGGTTCAGTCTAAATCTTTAGACGAAATTGTAACTTTGGCCAAAGAAAAAGAAAAAATGTTAGCCTCTATTCCTGCAGTTTTACCTGTAAAATTAGAAGATTTAACAAGAATGGCTTCTGGCTATAAATGGAGAATGCACCCTATTTTAAAAATTAGAAAGTTTCATAAAGGGATGGATTTTACAGCACCAACAGGAACACCAATTTATGCTTCTGGAAATGGTAAAGTTATTAGAGCAGAAAGAAGTGCCACTTTTGGGAATGTAGTTTACATAGATCATGGGTATGGGTATAAAACTATTTATGCACATATGAGTAAAATGAAAGCCAGAAAAGGACAGAAAGTTAAACGTGGTGATTTAATTGGTTATGTGGGTAACACAGGACGTTCTGTTTCCTCTCATTTACATTACGAAGTGCATAAAAATGATAGAGCTTTAAACCCTATAAACTTTTATTATGGAGATTTAACTCCAGAAGAATTTGCAGCAATGCAAAAAGCAGCTGAAGAAGAAGGACAATCTTACGATTAGTTTTATGAAAAAAATAGAAAAGAGGTAAGTTACTTTTAAACTTCATTTTCTTTAGTTTTAAATACTGAATACTGAATATATGTATATAGATTTACCCGAAAAACGCTACTATAAAATTGGTGAAGTTGCCAAAGCATTTAGTGTTAATGCATCATTAATTCGGTTTTGGGAAAAAGAGTTTGATATTATCAAACCCAAAAAAAACGCCAAAGGAAATCGTTTATTTACACAAGAAGACATTAAAAATTTTAAATTAATTTTTAATCTAGTTAAAGAGAGAGGTTTTACTTTAGAGGGTGCTAAGCAAAAATTAAAAAAGAATCCAGATTCACTTTTTGATAACCAAGAAATTATTACAAGGTTGGAAGGAGTTAAAGCAGAATTGATTAAAATTAAAAATCAACTGTAACAAAACCTCTATTTATCTAACTAATATATGAATTGGTCTAATTATTCTTTACTTTCTCAAGAATATTGGGTAATATTGTATTAGAAAAATCAACAAAAATTTAAATTTAGAAATTATGAAAAAATGGTTAATTCCTGTAATAGTAATAGGTGTAATTGTATATGCAATTTACAGCTGGGCAGTAGGTTTTAATAATACTGCTGTTACTTATCAGGCTGATGCAAAAACAGCTTGGTCTAATGTAGAAAGTGCTTATCAACGTAGAAATGACTTAATTGGAAATTTGGTAAAAACTGTGCAAGGTGCTGCAGATTTTGAAAAAGAAACTTTAACACAAGTTATTGAAGCACGTTCTAAAGCAACATCTACAACTATTGATGCGAACAATTTGTCACCAGAAAAAATGGCACAATTTCAACAAGCACAAGCAGGTTTAAGTGGAGCATTGTCTAAGTTATTATTGGTAGTAGAACGTTACCCAGACTTAAAAGCAAACAAAAACTTTTTAGAATTACAAAGCCAGTTAGAAGGAACAGAAAATAGAATTAATATAGCTAGAGATCGTTTTAATGAAAAAGTAAATATTTATGATATTCATACTACTAAATTTCCAGGAAAGATATTAGCAGGAATGTTTGGTTTTGAAGAAATGGCTCGTTATAAATCGAATCCAGGTTCTGAGAATGCTCCAGATGTAAACTTCGATTTTAGCAAGAAAAAAGAATAAAATGTCTAAAGTAGAAGCATTTCTTACTGCAGCCGAAGAAAAAGAAATTATTTCTGCTATTAGAATCGCAGAGAAAAATACTTCTGGCGAAATACGTGTACATATAGAGTCTTCATCAAAAAAAGACCATTATGAACGAGCGTTAGAAGTATTTCATTTGTTAAAAATGTACAATACTAAAGATGAAAATGGCGTGCTAATTTATGTAGCTGTTACCGATAGAAAATTTGTGATTTATGGTGATAAAGGCATCAATAAAGTAGTTTCTACTAATTTTTGGAATGCTACAAAAGAGGTAATTCAAAACCATTTTAAGCAAGGAGATTTTAAACAAGGCATCATAGATGGAATTTTAAAAGCTGGAGAAGAATTAAAAGCTCATTTTCCTTGGCAAATAGATGATGAAAATGAACTTTCTAACGAGATTTCTAAAGGATGATAATGTTCAGTAGTCAGTTTTCAGTAAGCAGTTTTCAGTTGGCAAATTTGTTTAAAAAATTGTTATTTGCTTTTGTATTTATTTTTTCTTTACAAACTTTTTCTCAAGGATTTGAAATTCCCAATAAGCCTAAAAATTTAAAAGAACAAAAAGGTGTTTACGATTATATAGGGCTACTTTCTAAAAGAGATAGTACATCTCTTGAAAACAAATTAATCAAATATTCTGATACAACTTCTACACAAATTGTTGTTGCAATTATTTCTTCTACCCAAGGAGAAAATATTAATTATTTAGCAGCAAATTGGGGTGAAAAATGGGGTGTTGGACAAGCTAAAGAAGATAATGGAGTCTTAATTTTATTAGCAAAAGATGATAGAAAAATTACTATTCAAGCAGGTAAAGGAGTAGAACATTTACTTACTGATTTTCAGTCAAAAAGAATTATAGATAGAGTTATAACCCCAGAATTTAAAAAAGGAAATTATTATGCAGGCTTAAACAAAGGAGCAGATTATATTTTTAAAACTTTAAATGGCGAGTTTAAAGGAACTCGTAAAAAAAATAACGAAGGTTTTGATCCTGGAATTATTGTTTTTATCATTATTGTCTTTATCATTTTTATGCTTATTTCTAGAGGGAATAAAAATAATAATGGTGGAGGAAGAAGATACAGAAGAGGTTCTCTTGCAGACACTATTTTCGATACTATTATTTTGAGCAATGCAGGTAGAGGAGGAGGAAGCTTTGGTGGAGGTTCATCTGGAGGTGGCTCTTTTGGTGGAGGTGGCTTTGGTGGTGGTTTTGGAGGTGGTTCTTTTGGAGGAGGAGGAGCTTCTGGAGGTTGGTAAAAAATCATCCTTAATCTTACAAACGTTTTATATTTAAAATTTAATGAAAAACACATTAGTATTTTTTAGTATTCTTTTTTTAATAAGCTGTCAAAGTTCTGGACAACTTAAAGTAATTGCAGATTTACCTAAAATTTTAAACGAAGTTTCTGGTACAGATACCTCTATAGAACCTGATGTGATTTGGATGATAAATGATGGTGGAAATCAACCAAAATTATTTGCAATTTCTGAAAAAGGAAAAATAAAAAAAGAAATTTATATCAAAGCAAAAAATAATGATTGGGAAGATTTAACCACAGATAACGAAGGTAATATTTATATTGGCGATTTTGGAAATAATCAAAATAGAAGAAAGAATTTAGTAATTTTAAAAGTAGATAAAAAGTACCTAGATAAAAAAAATGCTGAAGTAGAAAAAATTACTTTTAAGTATCTAAATCAAAATAAATACCCACCCAAAAAGAAAGAATTATTTTTTGATGCTGAAGCTTTTTTTTATTTTAAAAACTACTTATATGTTTTTACTAAAAGTAGAGTAAGAAAAAAATACGGAAAAACTTTTTTATATAAAATTCCTGCTAAAGAAGGTAACTACACAGCAGAGTTAATTGGCGAATATGAAAATTGCGATAAGTTACAGTGTTGGATTACTTCTGCAGATATTTCTGAAAATGGTAAAAAAGTTGTCTTATTATCGCAAAAAAACGTACTTGTTTTTTCTGACTTTAAAGATGATAATTTTTTGTCTGGCACTGTTAAAAAAATAAAATTAAAACACCGTTCTCAAAAAGAGGGAGTTTGTTTTAAAGATGAGAATACTCTTTTAATTACTGATGAAAGAGCTCATGGTTCTGGGCGTAATTTATATGAGTTAAAATTTTAAGAACTTATTAAAATAAATTTCCATAAAAGTAGAGCCCAACCTAGCACTAAGAACAAACCTCCTAAAGGCGTAATTGGACCTAAAAAACGTAGTTTTTTGTTGTTTGCAGAAGATATTACCAAGCCATAAATTGAGAACGAAAAAAGTAAAGTTCCTATAATAAATGCATACACTATGTATGTATCCATACTTGTGCTTGAATTACTGTGAAACCCTAAAATTAGGGCTTAATGGCAAAAAATGGTTGGTAAAAACCTCTGAATCCCTTTGTAATACTGATTAAATTAAAAGTTTATTGAA
>NZ_JBYVJW010000010.1:0-167856 GCF_058147165.1 Polaribacter sp. 2305UL8-11
TCTGATTGTAAAATCAGATTTTCAAACCTCATATCTTATGATATGAGGTTTTTTTTATATAAATTATTTATTATTGTGTAATATATTAGAGTATTTTCGTTATTGATTTATAGTCATTTTTATATTAGTAAATGAATCAAAAAAAAATATTGGTATTTTTCTTTTTTTTATCAATTTGTTCTGTAAAAGGACAGGTTGGAGGTGAAGAAGTATATCAATTTTTGAATTTATCTACTTCTGCAAGACAAATTGCTTTGGGAGGTGAAGTTTTAACACTTTTGGATGACGTTAATCAGCCTATTTGGAATCCAGCTGTTATTAATGAGAATCTAGATAATAAGCTGTCTACAAATTATACAAGTTACCTTGCTGGAATTAATATTGGCTCTTTAGCTTATGCTAGAACTATTTCAAGAAGATTCGGAACCATTCATGGAAGCATTAAATATCTTGACTATGGTACTTTAATTGGAACAGATGAGCAGGGAAATGAAAATGGTAATTTTAATGCAAATGATATTGCCTTATCTATAGGTTATGCTGTAAATCTTCCTTGGACAAATTTATATTTTGGTTCTAATATTAGAGTTATTAATTCTAATATAGCTAATTTTTCATCAACAGGATTTTCTACAGATTTAGCAATTCTATATAACAATCCATATAAACCTTTTGTAATTACCTTAGTTGCCAGAAATATTGGAACTCAAATTAAAAGTTTTAATGGTGAACAAGAAAGATTGCCTTTTAGATTAGCTTTAGGAGGTTCTTATAAATTAGAACATGTTCCTTTAAAATGGTATGTAACTTTAGATAATTTACAAGAATGGGATTTATCTGTACCAAACCCATCAGATCAAACTACAGATTTAGAAGGTAATGTAACTGAAGAAAATGTTGGCTTTATTGGAAATACTTTGAGACATTTTATTGTTGGAGCCGAATTGTTTCCAGAAAGCGCAATTAATGTTAGAGTAGGTTATAATTTTAGAAGAGCAGCTGAATTAAAATTACAAAATGTTAGAACTTTTAGCGGAATTTCTTTTGGATTTGGTATAAAAATGAATAGATTTAAGTTTAATTATGCATATTCTAAATTTCATTCAGCAGCAAATGCGAGTACTTTTAGTTTATTGATAGATTTAAATACAACAAGATAAATGTGCAAAAAAATTACAATTGCAATCGATGGTTTTTCATCAACAGGTAAAAGTACTATAGCCAAACTTTTAGCTAAAAAATACAATTATATTTATGTAGATACTGGTGCTATGTACAGAGCTGTAACTTTTTTTGCTAAAAAAAATAATTTAGTTGGTAGAGATTATTTAAAAAAAGAAGCCTTAATAGCTGAATTGGATAAAATTTCATTATCATTTCAGTTTAATGAAGAATTAGGTTTTGCTGAAATGTTTTTAAATGGAATTAATATTGAAAAAGAAATTAGAACTCTTGAAGTTTCTCAACTAGTTAGTAAAGTAGCTGCAATTTCTGAGGTTAGAAAAAAGTTGGTTGCTGAACAACAACAAATGGGAAAAGAAGGAGGAATTGTAATGGATGGAAGAGACATTGGAACTGTTGTTTTTCCTGATGCAGATTTAAAATTATTTATGACTGCCTCTGCTGATAAAAGAGCTACAAGACGTTATAAAGAATTGATTGATAGAGGTGATAAGGTAAACTTTGATGATATCCTTTTTAATGTGCAAGAAAGAGATAGAATTGATTCTACAAGAGAAGATTCTCCATTAATTAAAGCTAAAGATGCTATTAAATTTGATAATTCTGATATGGGAATTGAAGAACAGTTTGAGAGAATATGTTCTTTAATTGACAGAAAACTTAGAAATATCTAAAAGTATACAAATTGGTTTAGCCCTGATTTAAGAATTTGTTTTAGCTCTTTTTTATACTGAACTCAATTCAGTATCTTTTGTAATAATGAAACATGTTATTAAATAAATGAGATGCTGAAATAAATTCAGCATAAAAAAACGAGTGCCTTTCGATTTCGCTCAAGATAAACTCCAAATTGGAAATAGCTTCAAAAAAATTAAGGAATATTTAAATATTTATGCGTTTGTAGAGATATTTTCCATTTTGGATTTTTCATTACATAGTCTACTATCTGTTCAGTCATTTTTTCTTTTTTACTCCATTCTGGCTGTAAAAAAAGTTGACATTTTTTACCGACTTTGGCAGCTTCTTGTTCTGCAAAATCGAAATCAGATTTGTTGTGGATAATCATTTTTAACTCGTCTGCTTCTCTGTAATTTTCTTTTAAAGGCAGCTTTGTTTTCTTAGGTGAAAGGCAAAACCAATCCCATTTTCCAGAAAAAGAATATGCTCCAGAAGTTTCGATATGCGTTTTTATATGATTTTTTTGAAGTAATGTTGTAATGTAATCCATAGACCACATTAAAGGTTCACCACCAGTAATTACAACAGTATCTGCGTATTTTTTAACATTAGAAACAATGGTATCTGCTAATGTTGGTGGGTGCAGATCTGCATTCCAACTTTCTTTAACATCACACCAATGGCATCCTACATCACAACCACCAACTCTAATAAAATATGCAGCTGTACCAGTATGACAGCCTTCTCCTTGAATGGTGTAAAACTCTTCCATTAAAGGAAGCATAATACCTTTATCTACTAAATCTTTTGTTTTTTTATCCATCAATCATCTACTTTCTTGCAGCAACCACTTCAATCTCTATTTTTGCACCTGCAACCAAATTGGCTGCAAATGTAGTTCTTGCAGGTAAATTATCGGTAAAAAAAGTACGATAAATTGTATTCATTTTAGAAAAATCATCAATATTAGAAAGAATTACAGTACACTTTACAACATCTTTTAAAGTTAAGTTGTGTTGTTTTAAAACATCTTCAATATTTTTTAAAGCTTGTGTAGTTTCTGCTTCTATACCACCTTCTGCAAGTTTACCTGTTTTATGATTTTTACCAATTTGACCAGTTAAAAAGTATAAATTATCAACTTGAACTACATCTGAAAACGGAACATTTTGTCTGCTTTTTTCATGAGATTTATGGTGTTTTATATTAGATTTAGATTTGTTTTGACAGGAAAACATCATTATAAAAAATGAGAAAAATATAATTTTAGAAATAGAATTCATAAGCTTTTGATTTTCAATACAAATATAATCACAATAAATGTAAATTATTTTAGATGTAATTAATTAAAAATCAAACATTTTTTGTAAATTTGCACTCCTTTTTACGAGAACAGATTTGAAAAAGGATATTAATAAAACAAAATTTAAAAACATCTCTTGATGTTGTTATCGTTAAAAATCTGAATTACAGCAAGATACAAATTATTTTAGACACATGTCTGAAGAAACTAAAAACACTGAAGAGCAAGTAATTGCTACTGAAGTACAAGAAACTGCAGCTCCTGCTGTAGAAGAAAAACAAGATCCAAAACAATTTTTAGCAGATTTTAACTGGCACAGATACGAAGAAGGTATTGATGAAGTTGATGAAGAAAAATTAGTTGAGTTCGAAAAAGCATTAGAAGGAACAGTTGGATTTGTAAACGAACGTGATGTAATTGAAGGAACTGTAATAAGAATTACAGATAGAGATGCAATCATCGATATTAACTCTAAATCTGAAGGAGTTATTTCTTTAAACGAATTTCGTTACAATCAATCTTTAAAAGAAGGTGATACTGTAGAAGTATTGGTAGACAAAAGAGAAGATTCTTCTGGTCAATTAGTATTATCTCACAGAAAAGCAAGAGTAATTAAAGCTTGGGAACGTGTTAACAACGCTCATGAAACTGGAGAAGTAGTAAATGGTTTTGTTAAATGTAGAACAAGAGGTGGAATGATTGTAGATGTTTTCGGAATCGAAGCATTTTTACCAGGATCTCAAATTGATGTAAAACCAATTAGAGATTACGATCAATATGTAGAGAAAACAATGGAATTTAAAGTTGTAAAAATCAACCACGAATTTAAAAACGTTGTAGTATCTCATAAAGCACTTATTGAAGCTGATATTGAATTACAGAAAAAAGAAATCATTGGCCAGTTAGAAAAAGGACAAGTATTAGAAGGTGTTGTTAAAAACATTACTTCTTATGGTGTGTTTGTAGATTTAGGTGGTGTAGATGGTTTAGTACATATTACAGATTTATCTTGGTCTAGAATTAATCATCCAAATGAGGTGGTTGAGTTAGATCAAAAATTAAATGTTGTAATCTTAGACTTTGATGATAACAAATCTAGAATCCAATTAGGTTTAAAACAATTATCTGCTCATCCTTGGGAAGCTTTAAGTGCTGATTTAAAAGTTGGCGATAAAGTAACAGGAGAAGTAGTTGTAATTGCAGATTATGGTGCATTTGTAGAAGTAGAGCAAGGTGTAGAAGGGTTAATTCATGTTTCTGAAATGTCTTGGTCAACACATTTACGTTCTGCACAAGATTTTGTAAAAGTTGGTGATAAAGTAGAAGCTCAAATCTTAACTTTAGATAGAGAAGACCGTAAAATGTCTTTAGGAATGAAGCAATTACACCCAGATCCTTGGACAGATATTACAACTAAATATCCTGTTGGTTCTACACATACTGGAACAGTAAGAAATTACACAAACTTTGGTGTGTTTGTAGAGTTAGAAGAAGGTATTGATGGTTTAGTTTATATTTCTGATTTATCTTGGACAAAGAAAGTAAAGCACCCATCAGATTTTGTAACTGTAGGTCAAAAATTAGAAGTTCAAGTTTTAGAATTAGATGTAGAAAACAGAAAGTTAAACTTAGGTCATAAACAAACTCAAGAAAATCCTTGGGATGAGCATGAAGCTACGTTTGCAATCGGTTCTAAACACGAAGGAACAATCAAAGAAAAGAATGATAAAGGAGCAACTGTAACACTTCCAGGAGATGTTGAAGGTTTTGCACCAACAAGATTCTTAGACAAAGAAGATGGTTCTAAATTAGGTAAAGGAGATACAGCAGAATTTGTAGTTTTAGAATTTTCTAAAGAATACAGAAGAGTAGTTGTTTCTCATACCTCTATCTTTAGAGAGCAAGAACAAAGAAATGTAAAAGCAGCCGTTAAAAAAGCAGCAGAAGCAGAAAAAACTACCTTAGGTGATATTGGTGGTCTTGCAGATTTAAAGAAGCAAATGGATGCAAAAGCTAAAAAGAGTAAAAAATAAATCTCTATATTTAGTATAAATATTTTAAAACCACTACACTCTGTAGTGGTTTTTTATTTAGTAGTATTAATCATTTCTGGAGTAATGCCTAAATAATTATCAATTTTTTTGACTAACATATTACCTACTTCCATTGTTTCTACAACCATTTCTAAATGATTTTCTAATATTAGCAATTTCATTTTTACAGCATTAAGTACAGCCAATTTTGTAGAAGGTTTTTCCAATTCTTGATTAAGATAAACATCAATAGTATTATTAGAAATCAAAATTTCTTCATCATTAAAATTAGTTTCTGCTAAATCAATTTGAGTTAATTTATATATTGTTGGGAAAATCTGGCTATAAAAAACATTATCATTATTATTTTTTATATCAATATAATTATCCTCACAAAAAATATAATAATCTATAATATCTATACTTAAATCTTTATTTTTAATAAGACTCAGTTGCCCTGAAGAAACCAGTTCTTTATAAGTATTATTTATATTTGGAAAATTATTTGCTTCCATTAAAGTATTAAAATACTCATTTAGATTATTTATTTTAGAGAAACTTTTTAATAGATTAAAATCTTTTAAAATTTGTTTTGCAGCAAAAATTCCGCTATCATAATCTTCTTTTAAATTTTCTAAATCTCCTTTTTGATACTCAATATCCTCTACAATATTTATCAAATACCATTCTTCTTTTTGCCTGTTTTCTGAGTTATTATTTAAATTGCTTACATACAATGCCAGCAAAATTCCTATCATTACTAAAATAATTTCTCCAAAAGCATACAATACATATTTTCTTAAATTATTTTTTGCAATAAGTTTGGCTCTAATCTTTCTAAAAAAAGGAGTCATAAACGTTTAATTTTTATAAAGATACAAAAACAGTTTTTTGGGTGTTCCCTACAAGGTCGGGCTTTCCATTATATCTTTTTTATACTAAATTTATTTCAGCACCTTTCAATTTTAAAAAAGTAAGTAAAATAATCAAAACAAATATCGAATCGAGTTTAGCATAAAAAAGGATGCCATTTCTATCCCTAACACACTTTTTTAAAAGCAGATAGCTGCATAAAGCACAACTGCTACTAAAAAAGTTTTATGATATCATTTAATAGAACTACATTTGTTTTGCTAAATTAAAACGATAATTATTACAATGACATTAATAAAATCGATCTCAGGAATTAGAGGAACAATAGGAGGCAAAACAGCCGATAATTTAACGCCCATAGATGCTGTTAAGTTTGCATCTGCTTATGGAGCTTTTATAAAAAAGAGAAACCCAAACAAAGAAAAAATTACAGTGGTCATTGGAAGAGATGCACGTATTTCTGGTAAAATGATTTCTAGTTTGGTTGCCAATACTTTGGTAGGTTTAGGAATAGATGTTATAGATTTAGGTTTGTCTACCACACCAACTGTAGAAGTAGCAGTTCCTTTAGAAAAAGCAGATGGAGGCATTATTTTAACAGCTTCTCACAACCCAAAACAATGGAACGCTTTAAAATTATTAAACGAAAAGGGAGAGTTTTTAAACGGAGCAGAAGGAGAAAAGATTTTAGAATTAGCAGAAAGCGAAGATTTTGCTTTCGCAGAAGTAGATGATTTAGGAAGCTATACAAAAGACACTTCTTACGTAGAAAAACATATCAACGAAGTTTTAAATCTTAAATTGGTAGATGTAGAAGCCATAAAAAAAGCAAACTTTAAAGTGGTTGTAGATGCCGTAAATTCTACAGGCGGAATTTTTATTCCTGCTTTATTAAAAGAACTAAATGTAGCATGTGTAGAGTTATACTGTACACCAAATGGACAATTTCCTCACAATCCAGAACCTTTAAAAGAACACTTAACAGATATATCTGAATTAGTTGTAAAAGAAAATGCAGATTTCGGGATTGTAGTAGACCCAGATGTAGACAGACTAGCTTTGGTTTCTGAAGATGGCTCTATGTTTGGAGAAGAATATACGTTGGTTGCTTGTGCAGATTATGTTTTAGGAAGATTAAAAGGAGGAAACACAGTTTCTAACTTATCATCATCTAGAGCTTTAAGAGATGTTACCCAGAAACATGGAGGAAAATATACAGCAAGTGCAGTTGGAGAGGTAAATGTTGTAATAAAAATGAAAGAAGAGAATGCTGTAATTGGTGGAGAAGGAAATGGAGGAATCATTTACCCAGCATCACATTATGGACGTGATTCTTTAGTAGGAGTTGCGTTGTTTTTATCGCATTTAGCAAATCAAAAAATATCTTGTAAGGAGTTGAGAGATTCGTACCCAAGTTATTTTATGAGTAAAAATAAGATTCAATTAACGCCAGAAATAGATGTTGATAATATCTTAGAAACTATGGCTACAAAGTATGCAGACGAAGATGTAAATACAATAGATGGAGTAAAAATAGATTTTGCAGAAGAATGGATTCATTTAAGAAAATCAAACACAGAACCCATTATTAGAATTTATACAGAAGCAAAATCACAAAAAGCTGCAGATGCTTTGGCAGAGCGCTTTATAAACGAAATTAAAGAAATAATAGCATAGTGTTTTTAAAAAAAATCTTCACACTTGTTTTATTTTTTTTAGTAATTTCTATTACTGCTCAAAATAAAAATAAAGTGACTAATAAAGGAAAATTTTTTCTTTATTGGGGGTGGAATTGGGCAAGTTACACAGATTCTGATATTAGATTTAGAGGTGATAATTATGATTTTACACTGCAAAAAGTAACAGCAGCAGACACACCCTCTAAGTTTTCTTTTAGCAAATATTTTGGAATAAAAAATATTACAAAACCACAGACAAATTTTAGAATTGGGTATTTTTTTAAAGAAAGATATACAGTTTCTATAGGTGTAGACCACATGAAATATGTGGTAGATAATGATCAATTTGTGGCTATAAACGGAAATATAAATATTGGAAATGCAAAGTATGATGGTGTTTATACAGGACAACAAATTCAACTTACTGAAGATTTTTTGCGACTAGAACACACAGATGGTTTAAACTATGTAAATGTAGAAGTGTATCGTTTTGATGATATTAGTAGCTGGTTTGGTTTAGATAAAGAAAATCTACAAATAAACTTAACTGAGGGAGTTGGAGCAGGTTTTTTATACCCAAAGACAGATATTACGCTTTTAGGTACAAAAAGAAATGACGAGTTTAATATTACTGGCTATGGAGTTTCTTTAGGTTTTGGAGTAAATGTAACATTTTTAAAACACTTTTTTATTCAGGCAGATTTAAAAGGTGGTTATATTAATATGCAAAATATAAAGATAAAAGCAAACGCTTCAGATAGAGCTTCGCAAGATTTTTTCTTTTTACAGAACAATATATTAATAGGAGGTAGGTTTCGTTTTTGGTAAGTTTAAGAGTTTATTTTCTTTTTCTCTCTTCCATTATTTTTTGCCATTCTTCAAACCTGTCTTTATGCTTAAACCTTTTGTGAGACCATAAATAAAGTTCAGGTTGTTCTTTAATGTTTTTTTCTGTAAGTTTTAAATATTTATCAGAAAGGTCATAATCTTTAAAATCTTTTGGGTTTTCTGTAATTAGTTCAAATTCAACTTCATAATAACCTCTTTTTATTTTTTTTGCTTTGTAATTTATAACAACCAAATCAAACTTTTTTGCAATCATTTCTGCACCTGTATGAACAGGTACTTTAACTCCAAAAAATTTGCTCCAATAAAAAGTTTTTTCAATCATAGGAGATTGATCACTTAATAGTATATAAGCACCTTGAATTTTGTTTTCAAAATTAGTGTTAATCAATTTTATAAAATCAGATGTTCTAGCTCCTTTAATTCCAAATTTTTGTCTTTTTTCTTTTAATTTGTACTCAAAAGTTTCATTTCTTAGTTTGTTATACGCACCAAAAGTATTTATATCTAAAACTAGAGATAAGCTAATAGACCACTCCCAATTGGCTAAATGTGCCCCAACCAAAGCTATACTTTTACCTTGTTTTGCATATTTATTTACCAATTCTGGGTTTTTGTAAGTGTATCTTTTTTGAACTTCTTTTTTCGAAATAGATAAGGTCTTTAAACTTTCTAAAAAAATATCTGTTAAATGGTTGTAGAACTTTTTTGTAATGTTTTTAATTTCTTGTTCAGATTTTTCAGGAAAAGCAGTTTTTATATTCTGTACAATTACCTCTTTTCTATATCCAAATAGGTAATACATAAGTACAAATGCAAAATCTGATATTAAGTAAAGAATACGCATTGGCAATCTAGAAAGAAGCCATAGTATTGGGTATGTTAGGTAAAAAACGAATAATTGCATGCTACAAAATTAATATTTTTTAAAAGCTACTTTTTCGTGTTAAGCTTTTGCCATTGTTCAAACTTGTCTTTGTGCTTAAATCTTTTATGAGACCACAAATAAAACTCAGGTTGTTTTTTTATATGTTTTTCAATCATATCTGTGTAAATGTCTATCACTTTATTTTTAGGCAAAGCTTTTGCATTTTCTGTGATTATATCAAAATCAATTTCATAAAAACCTCTTTTAGTCCTTGTTATATTTGCGTTTACAACTGCAAAGTCAAATTTTCTAGCAATCATATCTCCACCAGTAAGAACAGGTACTTTTACATCAAAAAAATTTCTCCAATATTGTATTTTTCCTAATTGAGGAGATTGGTCAGAAATTAAAACAAACAAACTTTGTTTTCCTTTTTTATGATTTAATAAAATTGTTTTTATAGTATCTGAAGATTTGGTTAAAAACATTCCAAATCTACTTCTGTACTTCTTAACCATTTGCTCTAAATAACGGTTGTTTACTTTGGTATAGGCACCATAAACGTCTATATCTGTATGAAGAGGAAGACTAATAATCCATTCCCAATTTCCATAATGTGCCATCATTAAAGCAATACTTCTATTGTTATTGTAGAGTTTATTAATTACTTCAATATTTTTAAAATGATACCTTTTCTTAATTTCTTTTTTAGAGATACTAAAAGATTTTAAGCTTTCTACAAAAAAATCTATAAAATAATGATAGAATTTTTTTTGAATTGTTTTTAATTCTTTATTAGATTTTTCTGGAAAAGCCAATACTAAGTTTTCAAAAACTACTTTTTTTCTATATTTAAAAATATAAAAAATAAATATGAAAAGAATATCAGAAATAAAGTACAATACTCTAAAAGGGAGTTTTGACAACAACCAAATAGCAGGATAAACAATACCGTAAACTAAAAATTTCATAAATAGATTAATGCTGCAAATATCGCATATAAATTTAAAACAGAGTAGTATTACTAGTCAGTTTTTAGTATGTTTGTTGTATGATGAATGGTATAAACCAAGCAGTATTATTAATAATTATAGCAAACGTATTAGTTTCTATGAAAGGATTTAATGATTATGCTTTTTTAGATAAATATAAGTTTCAAGTTGGTAAAATTATTTCTGGAGAAAAATTAAGAACATTAACCTCTGGTTTTTTACATGTAGATTGGATACATTTAGGCTTTAATATGTATGCATTATATCTTTTTGGAGATATTGTAGCCAAAATATTAGGAACGCCTGACTTTTTAATTATTTACTTTGTGAGCTTACTTTTTGGTAGTTTATATTCTTTGCAATACCATAAAGATGAACCTTATTATAGTGCAGTAGGTGCTTCTGGTGCAGTTTCTGGAATTGTATATGCTTCTATTTTACTTTTTCCTAATATGCAGCTATTATTGTTTTTTGCAATACCAATGCCTGGTTATATTTTTGGAGTTGGGTATTTATTGTATTCTATTTATGGCATGAAAAAACAGTTAGGAAATGTTGGGCACTCTGCACATTTAGGAGGTGCTATTGGCGGTTTTGCAGCTACTTTATTATTAGAACCGTCAATATTTAGTTCTAATAAAATTTTAGTGATTGCTTTGGGAGTTCCAATTGTTTTGCTGCTGCTTTTTGGTGATAAATTAAAAAATTTATAGCAAAAAAAAAGCTCCATTATTTCTAATAGAGCTTTGTGAGCGAAAGACCAGGTTCGAACTGGCGACATTCAGCTTGGAAGGCTGACGCTCTACCAACTGAGCTACTTTCGCATGGTAAAGAGCTGCAAAGATAAAATGTTTTTTGAGTTTCGCAACAATTTTATGAGCAAAAAATTAATAAAATTTTTTATCATCACGTAATACTTTTAGAAAGTGAAATCCATAAATATTATACCCCTCATTATAATAAAATTTATGAGATTGTGGGTTATTTACATAAGCATTTAACTCAATAGCTTCACAACCTTTACTTTTTACGTGGTTATCAATCCATTTAAAAAAACGTTTTCCCAAAGTTTTACCTCGTAAAGATTCATCAATAATAACATGATCTGGTTCTACAGTTTTCCCTATATAATGTCTTGTAGAATACCATAGTCCAGAAATGCCTGCTAGATTATCATCAACATATAACCCTACACATTCATAGTTATCTATTTTAGCAATTTCTACAACTCTCTCTTTTAAAAGTTTTAAAGGTGTTTTAGTATTTAGTTTGGTTAGTAAAGGAATGATTGTAAGAATCTCTTTTTCCTTAATTATTTCTATGCGAATGTTCATTTATAAAAAATAAATATATTGTTTGTATCTTTTCATCAAAATACAAATATCAAAATAAATAGTAATGAAACATCTTAAAATATTTAGTATCCTTTTTTTTATTATTCAAAGTACTTATTGCCAAAAAAAAGAGGTTAACATAAATGCGACAAAACTTTCTGATCAAGTTTATATGTTAGAAGGTAGAGGAGGCAATATAGGCTTGTTTATAGGTAAAGATGCTGTTTTTATGATAGATGATCAATTTGCACCTTTAACCCCAAAAATTCTAGAAGCAATAAAGAAAATAACTCCTAAACCAGTAAACTATTTGGTAAATACACATTGGCATGGAGATCATACAGGAGGTAATGAGAACATGCAAAAAGCAGGTGCTTTAATTGTAGCACATCAAAATGTGAGAAAGAGAATAAGTGTAGACCAAGTAATTAGAGGAAGAACTAAAAAAGCATCACCAAAAGAAGCTTTACCAGTAATTACTTTTTCTAAAGATATGATGCTGCACATTAACAATGATGATATTTTTATTTCACATATACATAGTGCTCATACAGATGGAGATGCTCTTGTGTACTTTACAAAAAATAATATTTTACACACAGGAGATGCTTACTTTCAGGGTGCTTTTCCTTATATAGATTTATCTTCTGGAGGAAGTATTAATGGTTATATAGATGGAATTCAAAAAATGATTTTATTAGCAAATGATAACACCAAAATTTTACCTGGACATGGAAAAGTATCTAATAAAAAAGAATTAATAGCATATAAAGAAATGTTAGTTGCTTTAAAAACAAACGTTCAAAAAGAAATTGATAAAGGAAAAAGCTTAGAAGAGGTAAAAAATAATAAAGAAATCACAAAAAACTATTCTCAATATAGTAGTTGGATAACAGAAGAAAGAATTAGAGAAACCATTTATAAGAGTTTAACTAAAAAGTAATATTCTTTTAACTTGATTAGATTTTTGTAAAAAAAAGCGACATCATATTGCTAAAATGCCGCTTTAAATGTTTTCACAACGGAATAATTCTTATTGTGAATTGATTTCAAAATTGTATTCAAATATACAATTATATTTTTATCTTTTTTACGGACTTCCGTAAGTGTTTGATTTTTTGTTCTTTTATTTTTATAAAATATTAATAATTAGGTAAAGATTCTGTTTTTTTACAAAGAGGCATTGTAATTTTTTAATACAGTTTTCAAGAGTTTTCATAATAGAATAAACCTTATTATGGATTGATTTCTAAATGAATTAAAAAAAAAATACTACCTATTTATTTTTCTTTATTTTTAATAAAAAATTGTAAATCATTGCATTTTAATTAATAAATATATCTAACAAAAATTTTAGGTATTAAAATATATATATGAAAAGAATATTAGGATTAGATTTAGGAACAACATCAATTGGATGGGCTTTGGTGAACGAAGCTGAAAATTCTACAGAAAAATCAGAAATTATAAAATTGGGAGTTCGTGTAAATCCATTAACAGTTGATGAACAAACTAATTTTGAGAAAGGAAGACCAATTACCACAAATGCAGACAGAACACTTAAAAGAACTGCAAGAAGAAACTTGCAACGTTTTAAACTTAGGAGAGAAAATCTAATTGATGTTTTAATAAAAAATAAAATTATTTCTAAAGACACATTACTTACTGAAGTAGGAGTGAATTCAACATACGAAACATTATCATTAAGAGCAAAATCTGCCAATGAAAAAATTGAATTAGAGGAATTTGCACGTGTTTTATTAGCTATAAATAAAAAACGTGGTTATAAAAGTAGTAGAAAAGCGAAAAATGAAGAAGAAGGAAGTTTAATTGATGGAATGGCAATTGCTAAAGAGTTGTATGATAACAACCTTACTGTTGGGCAATATGTTTACAATTTATTAGTAGAAGGTAAAAAGTTTATTCCAGACTTTTATCGTTCAGATTTACAAACTGAATTTGATAAAGTATGGAATTTTCAAAAACAATTTTACCCAGATATTTTAACGGATGAGTTTTATCAAAAATTAAAAGGTCAAGGACAACAAAATAGTAGAAAACGTTTTTTAGCGATTCATGGAATTTTCACTGCAGAAAATAAAGGGAAAAGAGACGAAGTCAAAAAACAACATTATAAATGGAGAAGTGAAGCAATTTCAAAACAATTAAAAATTGAAGAGGTTGCTTATGTTTTAGTTGAGATTAATAATAATCTTAATAAATCGAGTGGGTATTTAGGCGCAATTAGTGATAGGAGTAAAGAGTTATATTTTAACAGTGAAACTGTTGGTCAGAACTTATACAGTCAAATAGTATCAAATAAGCACACTTCACTAAGAAATCAAGTCTTTTATAGACAAGATTATTTAGATGAATTTGAAAAGATTTGGGAAACACAGGCTATGTTTCATCCTAAATTAACATTAAAATTAAAAGAAGAAATTAGAGATGTTATTATCTTTTATCAACGAAAATTAAAATCTCAGAAACATTTAATTTCTAATTGTAGGTTTGAGAAAAATCACAAAGCTGTCCCAAAGTCATCTCCATTATTTCAAGAATCTAAAATTTGGGCAGTTTTAAATATTTTAGAGTTTAAAAATAAAGAAACAAAAGAAGAAAAAGTTTTAGGAGAAGAAGATAGAAAAGAATTATTTGAAAAGTTAAATTTTTTCGGAAAATTATCTAAAAGGGAAGTTTTAAAATTTGCTGGTTTAAACAACAAAACATGGAAAACGAATTTTCCAGAAGGAATTGAAGGGAATCATACAAATCAAAAATTATATGAAGTTTATCAAAAAATTGCAGAGAATGAAGGTTATGGTTTCGATTGGGAAAAGAAATCACTTAATGAAATTAAAGAGGAATTAAAAGCTGTTTTTACTTCTTTAGGAGTAGATACTGAAATTTTAGAATTTGATTCTAATTTAGAAGGAAATGATTTCGATAAGCAAAAAAGTTATCAGTTTTGGCATTTATTATACTCTGCAGAAGATGGAGATAAAATACTATCAGAAGACAAAATTGTTTATGGAAATTCTAATGTTGCTTTAAAGAAGAAATTGCATCAGAAATATGGTTTTAAACCTGAATATGCAAACTTGTTGGCAAACGTTTCTTTGCAACAAGATTATGGGAGTTTAAGTGCAAAAGCAATAAAGAAAATACTACCTTTTTTAGTTGACGGAAATAACTTTTCAGAAGCTTGTCAATTGGCTAAATACAATCACTCTAATTCTTTAACTAAAGAGGAATTAGAAAATCGTATTTTAAAGGATAAGTTGGATTTATTACCCAAAAATAGTTTAAGAAATCCTGTTGTTGAGAAAATTCTGAATCAAATGGTTAATGTTATCAATCAAATTATAGATGAATATGGAAAACCGGATGAAATAAGAATTGAATTGGCAAGAGAATTGAAAAAATCTGCCAAAGAAAGAGCAGAAACAACAGAGTATATTAACAAAGCAACTTTAAATAATGAAAAGTTTAGAGAAATTCTGCGAAAAGAGTTTCTGATAAAAAATCCTACAAGAAATGACGTTATAAAATATAAATTATATGAAGAATTAAAAAATAATGGATATAGAACATTATTTACAGATAAATATATTCCTTCTGAAAAGTTGTTTTCAAAAGAAATAGATATTGAACATATAATACCAAAAGCGAAATTATTTGATGATTCTTTTTCAAACAAAACATTGGCTTATAGAAGTGTTAATTTAGACAAAGCAGATACTTTAGCTTTCGATTTTATTAATAATAAATATAATCTTGATTTAGATAATTACAAAGCTCGTGTTGAAAGTGCTTTAAATTCTGGAGCAATTTCAAAAGGGAAATATAAAAAATTACTTCTTTCTGAAAAAGATTTACCAGAAGGTTTTATAGAGAGAGATTTAAGAAATAGCCAATATATAGCTAAAAAGGCAAGACAAATTTTACAAGAAGTTTTTAAGAAAGTAACACCTACAATTGGAAGAATAACCGATAAACTTCGTGAAGATTGGGATTTGATTAATATAATGAAAGAGTTAAATCTTCCTAAGTATAGAGATTTAGGTTTAACCGAATTTGAAGAAAGAAAAAACGGTAATTCTGTAGAGAAAATTATAGATTGGACGAAAAGAAATGACCATAGACACCATGCAATGGATGCTTTGACAGTTGCATTTACTACAGAAAACCATATTCAATATTTAAATAATTTGAATGCTGCAAGAGACGAATCGAGTAGTGAGAAATATGCTAAAAAATTTAAACAAGAAATTAGCTTAAATGGTATTAGAAAAAAGATCACAAAAAATTATAAATTAAAAAATGGAAGTACAAAACGAAAGTTTATTCTACCTACAGATAATTTTAGAAAAAAAGCAAAAGAACAAATAGAGCAGATTTTAATTTCTTTTAAAGCAAAAAACAAAGTAGTTACTAAAAATAAGAATAAAACGAAAATTAAAGGAAAAGACAAATATTTAGAAAAAGTCCAATTAACACCTCGTGGTCAATTGCATAAAGAAACAATTTATGGTAAATTGAAAGAAGAGGTTATTAAAATTGAAAAAGTAAATGCAAAATTTACTGAAGAGAAAATACAAACAGTTACAAAATCAGCACACAAAGTAGCGCTATTAAAAAGGTTACAACAGTTTAATGGAGATGCTAAAAAAGCATTTACAGAAAAAAATACACTTGCTAAAAACCCTATTTATTTTTCAGGAGAAAAAATAATGCCAGAGCAAGTAAAAACGAAGACTTTTGTGGATAATTTTACGATTAGAAAAGAAGTGAATCCAGATAATTTTAAAAACCTGAAAAGCATTCAAAAAGTAATCGATGTTGGAGTAAGAAGGATTTTAGAAAAAAGGTTATCAGATTATAACAACAAGCCTAAAGAAGCGTTTTCAGATTTAGATAAAAAGCCTATTTGGTTAAATGAAGAAAAGGGAATTTCAATTAAAAGAGTGCTAATAAGTGGAGTTAAAAATGCTGAAAATTTGCATGTTAAAAAAGATCATTTTGGGAACGATATTTTAAGTGAAAATGGTAAAAAATTAAAAAGTGATTTTGTAAGTACTGGAAATAACCATCATGTTGCCATTTATAAAGATGAAAAGGGTAAGTTACAAGAAAAAGTAGTTTCTTTCTATGAAGCTGTTGCAAGAGTTAATGCAGGTTTATCAATTATAGACAAAGATTATAATGCTAAATTAGGTTGGGAGTTTTTGTTTTCTCTTAAACAAAATGAAATGTTTCTCTTTCCTTCCGATGAATTTAATCCTTTAGAAATAGATTTAGAAGACAAAAATAATAATAAACAGATTAGTGATAATTTATTTCGAGTTCAGAAAATTTCAACTAAAAACTATATGTTTAATCATCATTTAGAAACCCATGTTGTTACAAGTGAAATATTAAAAACAAAAAAACAGCTATCGGGTAAAACATATCATTTTATTCAAAGTACAGAACCTTTAAGAAATATAGTAAAAGTAAGAATTAATCATATTGGAAAAATAGTTCAAATAGGAGAGTATTAAAAAGATAGGTATGATTAAAAAAACAATTTACATAGGCAATCCATCTTACTTAAAACTAAAGCAAAAGCAGTTAGTAGTTCAAGAACCAGAAACTAAAGAGGTTGTTGGGACAGTTCCCATAGAAGACATTGCTTTGTTAATGTTAGATCATTATCAAATAACAATTAGCAATCAACTTTTAATAAAATTACAAGGAAATAATGTGGCAATTGTTAGTTGTGATGAACATCATTTACCATTTGGAATGATGTTACCAATATATGGACATTCAGAATATTCAGAAAGAATAAAGTATCAATTAGCAGCTTCAGAACCTCTAAAAAAACAATTATGGAAACAGACTGTAGAGCAAAAAATAGCAAACCAAGAAGCACTATTAAATTTGAATGATAAGGTTTCAGGACCTTTAACAGAATATAAATTAACCGTAAAAAGTGGAGACACAACCAATAGAGAAGGGATGGCTGCACAACATTACTGGAAACATTTGTTTGATAACTTTTCGAGACAGCGTTTTGGAGAACAACCTAATAATTTATTAAATTTTGGTTATGCTGTTTTAAGAAGTATCATGGCAAGAGCTTTGGTTAGTAGTGGAATGTTGCCAGTTTTAGGACTTTTCCACAAAAACAAATACAATGCGTATTGTCTGGCAGATGATATTATGGAACCTTATAGACCTTTTGTAGATAAATTGGTTTTTAATTATGTGAATAATAGTTATCGAGATAGTTTTGAGTTAACAAAACAAGCAAAATCACATATTTTAAGCATCGCAACACAAGATGTTTTTATAGATGGAGTAGTTAGACCTTTATTTGTTGCAGTCACCACTACAACATCGAGCTTATATAAATGTTTTACAGGAGAATTAAGGCAAATTAAATACCCAGAGTTGGATTAGAATATAAATGTCAGCAAATAGATATAGCGCTTATAGAATTATGTGGGTATTAGTTTTTTTTGATTTACCAACAGAAACCAAAAAAGAGCGAAAAGCTGCTGGTCTGTTTCGTAAAAAATTAATTAATGATGGTTTTACGATGTTTCAATTTTCTATCTATTTAAGGCATTGCCCAAGTAGAGAAAACTCTAAAGTACATACAAAGCGTGTTAAAAGAAGTTTGCCAAAACATGGTAAAGTCTGTATTTTAGAAATTACTGACAAACAATTTGGTAATATGGAACTTTTCCATGGAATTAAAGAAGTAGATTTACCACAACCAACTCAACAATTGCAACTATTTTAAAATTCTAATATTACTTCGAGCGTAGTCGAGAAGTTTTTTTTAAACATTTAATTTTTGTATTTACTTTTAGTTTAGTAAATATTTTTTTTATTCTTAAAGTTTGTAAGATTTTAAAATAGAATTAAAAAAAATACAAATTTTAAAATTATTTTTGTCAAAATATAGAATTTTATAAATCCAAAAAAGGAATCCCAAAATACTGGTTTTACTCAATATTTTGGGATTGACCTTGTGAATTCTCACGTAAAAATACAATTTGAAATCAATTCACAACTAGAAAAGTCATAGATTTAATAGTCTAATACTTGTGAATTCTCACGTAAAAATACAATTTGAAATCAATTCACAACAATATTCTAAAAATGGAAGAAATGATAGGTCTTGTGAATTCTCACGTAAAAATACAATTTGAAATCAATTCACAACTATCTTTCTGTTAATTGAGGTTGAGCTTTCCTTGTGAATTCTCACGTAAAAATACAATTTGAAATCAATTCACAACGTTTTCTAAATCATCAAGTGCTTGTTTGTACTTGTGAATTCTCACGTAAAAATACAATTTGAAATCAATTCACAACAAATTCATTACAATACTTTTACCAGAACCACTTGTGAATTCTCACGTAAAAATACAATTTGAAATCAATTCACAACTCTTCAGCACTTATTATTGAATTAGTGTTGCTTGTGAATTCTCACGTAAAAATACAATTTGAAATCAATTCACAACCCATTTTTAGTATTGAAATATTTTATTTCCCTTGTGAATTCTCACGTAAAAATACAATTTGAAATCAATTCACAACCATCACCCTAAAAACAATTTACTCGATGAACTTGTGAATTCTCACGTAAAAATACAATTTGAAATCAATTCACAACTAAAATGGAACAACAATTTAGAAGTGTAAGCTTGTGAATTCTCACGTAAAAATACAATTTGAAATCAATTCACAACTACAGACAAATGATGCAACAGGTTCTTCGACTTGTGAATTCTCACGTAAAAATACAATTTGAAATCAATTCACAACCAACCCTACTAATTTAGATAGTGGTTTATCTTGTGAATTCTCACGTAAAAATACAATTTGAAATCAATTCACAACAGACCTTCAAGAACATTAACCAAACTATCTCTTGTGAATTCTCACGTAAAAATACAATTTGAAATCAATTCACAACAGTATTTTTTCTATTGATACTTTTTTTACACTTGTGAATTCTCACGTAAAAATACAATTTGAAATCAATTCACAACGGGTAATAATAAATATAGATTTATTGAAACCTTGTGAATTCTCACGTAAAAATACAATTTGAAATCAATTCACAACTCTGGTGTTAATCGGATAATTTTATATTTTCTTGTGAATTCTCACGTAAAAATACAATTTGAAATCAATTCACAACAACAAATGAATGAAGGATAATACTTATGTACTTGTGAATTCTCACGTAAAAATACAATTTGAAATCAATTCACAACATTTTTTGTATTTTTGTTTTTGAGTTTAGTATCTCCGTTTGCAGTTTTATCCTTTTTGGACCTTGCTAAAGATACTGGACTCTTTTTTTTGCCCTACTTTATGATTTTTAAAATTGATTTTTCCATTTTTAAACACTACTAAAGAAATTCTTATATGTCTTTTTCTGCCATCTATCATTAATTTTGATTTAAAATTAAGATAACCAACAATGTTTTTATTGTCGTTTGGTTTTGGATTTCCCCAATTATAGTAAGTAGAATTTCTTGTGAATTCTCACGTAAATATACAATTTGAAATCAATTCACGAAATTCTTAAAAATAAAAAAACTCAAACATTTCTGTTTGAGTTTTTTTAGTAGCGAGGAGCAGATTTGAACTGCCGACCTCAGGGTTATGAATCCTGCGCTCTAACCAACTGAGCTACCTCGCCATTAGGTTTTGAGGCTGCAAATATAATCGATTTTTACAAACTACCAAGAGGTGTTTTTAATTTTTTTTAAATAGAATTAATACCTATCTTGTCAGCCTAAGAAATCTATTATGGATAAAGTACAATACGAACTAGAAATCCCTATTCATGCATCATCTAATATGTTGTATCAATATATTTCTTCTCCATCTAACTTGCAAGAGTGGTTTGCAGACAAAGTAAATGCTAGAGGTAAAGTTTTTACTTTTGAATGGGATGGAACAGAGGAAAAAGCAAAACTAATATCTAAAAAATCTGGAGAAAGTATTCGATTTAAATGGTTAGAAAGTGAAGATGATGAAAGTTTTTTTGAAATAAAAATTCAGGTTGATGCCCTAACAAAAGACGTTTCTTTAATTATTACAGATTTTGTAGATGATGAAGATGAAATAGAAGAGGCAAAACAATTATGGGAAAATCAAATAGATGAATTAAAACATACTATTGGTGCTTAGATACACCTGTATACAATTTTAAAACTCAACATTTTTGTTGAGTTTTTTTATGCGCAAATGTTTTAAAATACATTAATTTTGCAATTCTAAAAATTTAAGAATGATTAACTATAATGGCGAAATACTTCAGCCAGAAGATGTAAAAATATCATCGGAAAATAGAGCGTTTAAATATGGAGATGCTATTTTTGAAACTCTAAAAGTGGTAAACAACAAAGTTGTTTTTTGGGAAGATCATTATTTTAGGTTAATGGCGTCTATGCGAATGCTTAGAATGAAAATTCCGATGGAATTTACTTTAGAGTTTTTAGAAAATGAAATTTTAAAAACGGTTGCAGCACAAAAATCATTAAATTCTTATAGAGTACGTCTTACTGTTTTTAGAAAAGATGGTGGCTTGTATACTCCAAGAACAAATAAAATAGATTATACAATTGATGTTAAAGAAAATACTTTTAAAATGAAAGAATCCTATTCTTTAGATGTTTATAAAGACTTCTTTAATTATTCAGGCCTTTTATCAACAGTAAAAACAAATAATAGAATGCTAAATACGTTAGCAAGTATTTTTGCAGATGAAAATGATTTAGACAACTGTATACTACTAAATGAGAAGAAGGGAGTTGTAGAGGTAACCAATGGTAATATTTTTATTATTAAAGGAAATGCAATAAAAACACCAGCTTTAAGTGAAGGTTGTATAAAAGGAGTTACACGAAAAAAGGTAATTGAAATTATTTCTAAAAATGAAAATTATACATTAGAAGAAACTTCTATATCTCCTTTTGAAATACAAAAAGCAGACGAGGTTTTTATAACCAATGCAATTATGGGCATTCAGCCAGTTACCAGTTATAAAAAGAAAACTTTTACAGTAGAAATAGGAAAAAAAATAGCAAATAATTTAAGAGTTTTACAAATAGCGGGTATTTAGTTCAAATTAAAATCACTTGGTGCATTTGCCCAAAGTTTATAATCTCCACCTTTTTGTAGTAATTTGTTTTTCCATAAAGTATCTTCTTGTGTAGAAAAAATATTTTCAAAATCATTTTCTGAAACAAACCAAGAGTTTTGGTTCATTTCATCTTCTAATTGGTCTTTACTCCAACCAGAATAACCTAAGAAAAATCGAATTTCTGAAGCAGCTATTTCATTATTATTGAGCAAGCTTCTTAAAGATTCAAAATTGCCACCCCAATAAATACCATTTTCTACCTCTATACTATCTGGAATTAAATCGGGTACTTTATGTACAAAGTATAAATTGTCTTGCTCTACAGGACCTCCTTGGTAAATTTGAAAAGAACACTTTAATTCTGGCAAGAGATCGTTAACAGTATACTCTAAAGGTCTATTTAAAATAAAGCCAACAGAGTTTTTAAGTGTATGTTCTGTAATTAAAATAATTGTTCTATTAAAAGAGCTATCATTTAAAATTGCTGGTTCTGCAATTAGTAATTTTCCTTTATGGGGTTTCAAGAGCTTTCTGTTTTTATCCTTATAAATATAAAAAAAATAAATAAACAAAAAAAACTCTCTTAAAAAGAGAGCTTTTAGTATACTTTAAAACTAAGTTTCTTAGTTTACAGCGTCGCTTAATCCAGCTCCAGCTTTGAATTTTGCTACATTTTTAGCAGCAATTTGGATTGTTTTTCCAGTTTGAGGATTTCTACCAGTTCTTGCAGCTCTGTTAGATACAGAAAAAGTACCAAATCCTACTAAAGCAACTTTATCTCCTCCTTTTAATGCAGAAGTTACGTTACCTGTAAAAGATTCTAATGCTTTTTTAGCAGCAGCTTTAGAAATTCCTGCATCTGCAGCCATTGCGTCGATTAAATCTGACTTGTTCATAATAAATAGATTTTTAAATTAATTGAATATTATTTTTTGCTTAATAGCTCAACAAATATAGACGGATTAAGGGTTTATGCAAATTTGAGGGTAAAAAAAACACCTATTTGTTAATAAAAGACAGTAAATTGTTAATAAAGCTGCTTAAAAAATCCAAAAACGCTACAAACCTTGTCTTTAAAGGGTTTACATCACTTTGGCTTCTTTAGAAAAAGAATAACCGTTTAAAAGACTTTTAGCATCCATTTTTTTCTTACCAGAAAGTTTAATTTCATCAATAACAATAAAACCATTTTTTACTGCAACTTTTATATTTTTTTTAGATGCTACAATTTTTCCAATTTCAAAATTGTGTTTTTCTAAGTTTTTATGAACTGCATAAATTTTTGCAGTAGTTTGCTCATTATTATTCTCTAAAATTGTCCAAGCAGCTGGAAATGGATTTAAACCACGTATTTTATTGTAAATATTATCTATAGAGTCTAACCAGTTAATTTTACAGTTTTCAGAATTTAACTTTGGTGCAGACTTTTCTTCCAATTCAGGTTGCTTTGTTGTTTTTATATTTCCATCTTTAATTAAATCGACAGTCTCTAAAACTAAATCTGCTCCTAAATACATGAGTTTGTCGTGCAAACTACCAACAGTTTCATCTACTTTAATATCTATTTTTTCTTGTAAAATAATTTCTCCAGTATCAATTTTATCATCAATAAAAAAAGTGGTTACTCCAGTTTTTGTTTCTCCATTAACAATAGACCAATGTATTGGAGCTGCACCTCTATATTCTGGTAATAGAGAAGCGTGTAGATTAAAAGTACCATGTTTTGGCATTTGCCAAACCGCTTTTGGTAACATTCTAAAGGCAACTACAATTTGCAAATCTGCTTTTAAAGTTTTTAATGATGAAAGAAAGTCTTCGTTTTTTAAATTTTTTGGTTGTAAAACTGGCAAGTTTACAGAAGTTGCATATTTTTTTACAGCAGATTGCTGTAATTTTCTTCCTCTTCCAGCTGGTTTATCTGTAGCCGTAATTACACCTACAACATTGTAGTTGTTTTCTACCAAATTTTGTAAAATTGTTACTGCAAAATCTGGAGTTCCCATAAAAATAATTCGTAAATCTTTCATTGCTATGTATTAATTTGATATTTATTTTGATGGTTTATTTTTATTTTTTGATTTGCTATTAAAAAACGCAAATGTATTAAAATGTCTTTTTCTTTGTAATTTAAAAGCGTACTAATTTGTTGGGAAGTTAATTGGTTATGCTCTTTTATAATTTTTATTATATGAGTAGAAATATTATTGTTTGTACGATGTTTTTTATCGATACAAACATCACACAAACCACAGTTTTCCGACTTCTTTTCATCAAAATAATGTAGAATTTGTTGACTTCTACAAAACCTATCATTCTCTATAAAATGGATTAAATCTTTAGATTTTTTAATTTTTTGTTGAAGTAAACTTTTAATCTCTTTTTGATTCTGATGAATACTCCTATCATCTTCTCTTGGAACTAAAAATGTTATAGCTGCTTGAGAGGTAATAGGTTTATAAATTACAATACCATCTTTATGAAGTTGCTGTAAACTGTTGATTATAGTTTTAGAATTGGTACCTACTTTTTTTGCAATTGTAAACTCGTTAATATTGCTTTCTTGCTCAAATAAACCACCATAAGTTCTTAGTATTGAATTGATAATTTTTGCTAAGGATGCATTTTTACGAGAATAATTTAAAACACTGCTTGTGGAAACAATAAATTTTAATGTAGATTTTTGATTAAAATGATGATCAACTTCTAAAATTCCTTGGTTTACTAAAATTTTAATAACACCATCAACCAAAGCAACAGCGTAATTATACTTTTTACTAAATTCTAAGAGATTAAAAGCAAAATTTTCTAAAGGTAATTCTCCTAAAGAAATTTGAAAATGTTGGTATAGTGCTCTATGTATTTTTTTTATTTGCAGGATATTAGGAGTAGATAATTGTGTTTGTTTTTCGAAAGTAGAAATGTCTAAATTGTTATACAATAATACAGCAAATGCTTTTTTATTATTTCTTCCTGCTCTTCCAGATTCTTGCACGTAATTTTCGATGCTTGTGGGTAAATTATAATGAATAACCAAGCCTACATTTGCTTTGTCTATTCCCATACCAAAGGCATTTGTAGCAACAATTATGGGTGTTTTTTCTGACATCCAATTATTAAAAGCTATTTTTTTTTCATCTACAGATAAACCTCCATGATAAAACGTACTTTTAAAGCCATTTGCATTTAAAAAAGCAGCAATTTCTTTTGTTTTTTTTCTAGAATTTACATAAACAATAGAAGGTGTTTTGGTTTTAGAAAATATTTGTAGCAATCGCTGTAATTTATCTTCGATTTTAAAAATTTGATATGCTAAATTACTTCTAAAAAAAGATTTTTTAAAGATTGTTGGTTTTTCTAAAGTTAGGTTACTAGAAATATCTTCTAATACTTTTTCATTAGCTGTTGCTGTTAAAGCAATAAAATTAATATTTGGTTTAATAGTTTTTAAAACCTTAATATTTCTGTAAGAAGGTCTAAAATCATGCCCCCATTCAGAAATACAATGAGCTTCATCTACAGCAATTAAATTGATGTTTAATTCTTTAATTTTTTCTTGAATAAATTTAGATTGCAATCTTTCAGGAGAAATGTATAAGAATTTTACATCACCAAACTTTATATTGTCAAATAAAGTAATTAAATCATCTTGTGTGGTGCCAGATTTAATTGTTGTTGCTTTAATTCCTTTTTTAGTTAAGCTTTCTACCTGATCTCTCATTAACGCTAAAAGCGGAGAAATAACTAAGCAAACACCTTCTTTACTTAGTGCAGGAATTTGAAAACAAATAGATTTTCCTCCTCCAGTTGGTAATAATGCAATTACGTCTTTTTTCTTAATTACTGTTGTTATAATTTCTTCTTGTAAAGGTCTAAAAGAAGAAAACCCCCAATATTTTAAAAGTATTTCTTTTGCTGAAATCATATTTCAAGCTTCAAAGCATTTAAAATAAAATCACACCTTTCTGCAACAGTCCCAAAAGGAACATTTGTAATTTTATAACCTAAATTTTTATAAGATTTTAAAATATACTCATCAATAATTTTAGCTTCTTCAAAGCTTTCATATCGTTCGTTATCAGTTGTGTAAATCTCTTTCCAAGGAGAAAAATGAAAAATTTTATGATATTGATATTCATTGCTTTTATCTAAAAAACTTTTCGGATATTTTGTATTGAAAAAATCCATATAAGCATGTACATCTGGAATACCTCTATCAAAAAAAATAATTTCATGCTTTGTTTTTTCAGCATCTAAATATTGTTTTTCTCTGCCCTCTAAAAGCATTTGGCTAAATAATAAAGGCTCTGTTAAAAATAACTGATCAATTCCTTTTTCTTTTGCTTTTAAAGTAACTTCTCTAGAGATTTCTGGCATACAAAAAAAACCTCTTTTTAAAAGTTCGTTTAAAACAGAGGTTTTTCCTGTACCTGGTCCACCAATTAAAACATTTTTTTGCTGCATTTCACAAAAATAAATCATTCCCTTTATAAAACTAATTTTTAATGTAATTTTGTGGCTTACTATTTGTAAATAGAAATTGAACAATAGAAAATAAAACTATGAGCAGTAAAAGTGAATTTTATGATAAATTAAAGCTACAATTAGATGACACTACTACATTTCCTGCAGATTATATGTATAAATTTATTGTACCTACAGATGCCAATCAAGTAACAGAAGTAGAAGATTTATTTGATAATAAAGGAGCTGTAATTAATACAAAAAAATCAAAGACAGGAAAATATATTAGTGTTTCTATCGTATTAAAAATAAAGAATTCAGAAGAGGTTATCTCTTATTATAAAAAAGCAGAAAAAATTAAGGGAATCATATCATTATAATTAAATTTATGAAAAAAATAATAGTACTATTTGTTTTAAGTGCGTCTGTATCTGTTTTCGCACAAAAAAAAGATAAAGTTTTAGTAACAATTAATGGCGAAGAAACAACAGTTTCTGAGTTTAAAAGAATTTATGAAAAAAACTTAGATGCTATAGACAATGCAGAAGCTAAAGATGTAACTAAAAATTTAGATTTATATATAAACTATAAGTTAAAAGTTAAAGAAGCATATAACAAAAAATTAGATACTTTACCCTCTTACAAAAGAGAAATAGAGTCTTACAAAAACCAACTTTCTGCACCTTATTTACAAGACACTACTTTTATAGACAAACTATTAAAAGACGTTTATCATAGAACGAAAACAGAAGTTAAAGCAAAGCATATTTTAATAAGAATGCCAAAAGACGCTTCTCCAAAAGACACATTATTAGCCTACAATAAAATTTTAAAAATTAGAAATAGAATTGTAAATGGAGAAGATTTTGAGGCAGTAGCTGTAGAAACTTCAGAAGATTTATCAGCCAAAGGAAATCCGCAAAGAAAAATAAAAGCAAATAAAGGAAACTTAGGTTATTTTTCTGCTTTTAGTATGGTGTATCCTTTTGAAGAAGCTGCTTACAATACCAAAAAAGGAGAAGTTTCTAAGCCTTTTAAAACACAATATGGTTATCATATAGTTAAAGTTGATGATTTTAGACCCTCAAAAGGAGAAATTGAGGCTGCACATATTTTAATTAAAGATACTACAGATGTAGGAAAAAAGAAGATAGATGCAGTGTACGCAAAATTATTAAATAAAGGAAATTTTGACTCTATTACTAAAACATTTTCAGAAGATTCAGGCTCTAAAAATAATGGAGGTAAATTAGGTAGATTTGCAGCTGGTAGAATGGTTAAACCTTTTTCTGATGCTGCTTTTGGATTAGAAAATGAAGGTGATTTTTCTAAACCTTTTAAAACAAGATTTGGTTGGCATATTGTAAAATTAACAAAAAAACATCCTGTAAAATCTTTTAATGAAATAAAAGAAGATTTAAAAAAGAAAATTAAGCGTAGCTCTAGAATGCAGTTAAGTGATAAGGCTATGATTCATAAACTAAAAGCCAACTACACAATTTCAGAAAATGAAAACGCAAAGAAAATCTTAGATCAAAAAAATATGAGATCTATACCTAAAGATTCTTTACAAGCCACTTTATTTTCTATAAACGATAAAAAAATAACTCAAGAAAAATTTGTAAAATACTCAAGAAACAGAAGGCATAAACCAGTTTTTGTTTTGTATGAAGATTTTATGAATGCAGAAATATTAGCATATTACAAAGAAAATTTAATTTATACAGAACCAGAGTATGCTTACACTTTAAAAGAATATGAAGATGGTTTGTTATTGTTTGAATTAATGCAACAAAAAATATGGGATAAATCTTCTAAAGATTCTATTGGATTAAAACAATTCTATAAAAATAATATTACAAAATACAATTCTAAACCTTTAAAATCTATAAAAGGAGAGGTAATGAATGATTATCAAAATTTCTTAGAAAAAAATTGGATTGCAGATTTAAGAAAGAAAAGTAGAATTAAAGTAAATAAAAGACAATTAAAAAAATTAATTAAATTTTATAAAAATTAAAATGAAATACTTTTGGCTCTTTTTGTCTTTTCTGCTTTTTGTTTCTTGTGATTATTTTAGTTTTCAAGAAAAAGAAAAAAGTACATCAGAAATTGTCGCAATTGTAAATACAGACAAATTATTTAAAGAAGAACTAAATAATATATTACCTAAAGGTATTGCAAAAGAAGATAGTTTAATTTTAGTTAGAAGTTATATAAATGATTGGGCTATTAAAAAATTGCTACTCAAAAAAGCCAATAACAACAGTACTTTAGAAAATTTGAATGAAATTAATCAACTAGTACAAGATTATAAAGAAAGTTTATTAATTAATAAATACAAAGAGCAGTTAATAAAAGAACGTTTAGATACCATTGTTTCTGAAGAAGAAATCGAAGCATATTATGCTTCTAACAAAGAAAATTTTAAACTAAATGAAGAGTTGGTAAAAGCAAAATATCTTCACTTTAATAACAATGTTAATGATAAAAATGATTTTATAGATTTATTTAAATCTGATGATATTGAAGATACAGAAGAGTTAGAAAAACAACAATTAAGCTTTAAATTTCACGAATTTAATGACTCAATATGGATGCCATTAGATAACATTTTGTTAAAACTTCCATTTTCTAGACAAAAACTGTTAAAAAAAACAAAATTCATCCAAAAACAAGATTCATTAGGTTTATATTTGGTCGCTATTAAAGACGTTTTAAAACGTAATGATATAGCACCATTAAGTTATGTAGAATCTACCATAAAACAAATGATTTTACACAAACGAAAAATAGAATTAATAAGAGATATAGAAAAAACAATCGTAAAAGATGCAACACAAAACAACAATTTTAAAATATATTAAATTACCATTACTTACTCTTTGTGTAAGTTTATTCAGTTTTCATACAAATGCACAACAAATTAAAATAGATGGTGTTGCAGTAGTTGTAGGTAAAAATATTGTTTTAGATTCTGATATCGCAAAATTTAAACAAGAAATAGAGGTTAGAAGCGAAGGAAAAGTAACCATATCTAATTGTGAAATGTTAGAAGAATTAATGCAACAAAAACTATTGGCACATCATGCAGTTATAGATAGTGTAACAGTGTCAGATGCAGAAATTAATGGAAGAGTAGACAGAAGTATTCAATTTTTTACACAACAATATGGAAACGTAAATAAAGTAGTTGCTGCTTATGGTTTTAATGATGTAGAAGATTTGAAAAAAGAACTGTATTCTGTGCAAAAAGAAAATATTTTAATAGAAAAAGAACAACAAAAAATTACAGAAAAGATAGATGTAACTCCAGAAGAAGTGCGTTTGTATTTTAATGGTTTAAAAGAAAAAGATGAGTTGCCTCAGTTTCCTGCAGAAATAGAATTGGCTCAAATAGTTGTGTATGCTTTGCCAAGTAAAGAAGAAAATGAAAGAGTAATTGCCAAGTTAAATGAGATAAAGAAACAAATAGAAGAAGGATCTAGTTTTAAAATGAAAGCAATTATTAATTCTAATGACCCAAGTGTAACTCAAAATGGAGGAAACTTAGGGTTAATTACTAAAAAAACAAACTTTATCAAAGAGTTTAAAGAAGTTGCTTTTACACTAGATCCAGGTCAAGTTTCAGAGCCATTTAAAACTGCTTTTGGATACCATATTGTAAAATTACATGAAATTAGAGGAGAAGGAAGAGTCGTTTCTCATATTTTAATCAAACCAGAAATTCCAGAGTCTAAATTGTTAGAAACTAAAGAAAAGGTAGAGCAAATTGTAAAAGACATACAAGCAGGAAAAATAACTTTTGAAGAAGCTGTAAAAAAATATTCTAATGATGATGAAACTAAAAATAGCGGAGGTTTAATTATCAATCCTTCTACAGGAGAATCTAGGTTCGATTTAACAAGAATGGATCCAGCTTTTTATGCTCGTGTAAATGAACTTAAAAAAGGAGAATTATCTGATGTTTTTTTCGATGAACAAAGAGGAGGAGAGAAGATGTATAAAGTTATTTTAATGAGAGATAGAACAGATACTCATGTAGCAGATTTAGTAGAAGATTACGTTAAGATACAAGATTTAGCACTAAGAAAAAAGAAAGAAGAAACCATAGAAAAATGGTCTAAAGAAAAAATGAAAGACACTTATATTAAATTAGGTGATGATTATACAAAGTGTCAATTTAAAAGAAACTGGAAAAAAGAAACATCTAAATAATGTCTGACGTTAAAGCTGTGAATGATTTAGTGCAAAAATTTAATGCACTAAAAAAAGAAATAGGAAAAGTAATAATTGGTCAAGAAGAGGCTGTAAATTTTACTTTACTGTCTATTTTATGTGGTGGACATTCTTTATTAATTGGGGTGCCAGGTTTGGCAAAAACGTTATTGGTAAATACCATTTCTAACTCATTAGGTTTGGGGTTTAAAAGAATACAATTTACACCAGATTTAATGCCTTCAGATATTTTAGGAAGTGAAATTTTAGATGAAAATAGAAAATTTAAATTTATTAAAGGCCCCATTTTTTCTAATATTATTTTAGCTGATGAAATTAACAGAACACCACCAAAAACTCAAGCAGCTTTACTAGAAGCAATGCAAGAGAGAGCTGTTACTGTTTCTGGACACAATTATAAATTAGATTTACCATTTTTTGTTTTAGCCACACAAAATCCAATAGAACAAGAAGGTACTTATCCTTTGCCAGAAGCACAATTAGATAGGTTTATGTTTTCTATCTTACTAGAATATCCAACATTTAAAGAAGAAGTTGCTGTTGTAAAAAATACAACAGGTAATATTTCAGCAGAAATAGACGCTCTTTTTTCTGCGCAAGAAATTATAGAAGTACAGCAATTAATAAGAAAGATACCTGTAGCAGATAATGTTATAGAATATGCAGTAGGTTTGGTTGGTAAGACAAGACCAAAATCTAAAGAGGCAACAGAATTAGTCCAAAAATATTTAGATTGGGGTGCAGGACCAAGAGCTTCTCAAAATTTAATTTTAGCAGCAAAAGCACATGCAGCTGTTAACGGAAAATATTCACCAGATATAGAAGATGTAAAAGCTGTAGCAATTCCTATTTTATCTCACAGAATTGTAAAAAACTATAAAGCAGAAGCAGAAGGTGTAGGTATTTCTAAAATTATTAAATCTTTACTCTAGTTTAATTTAAATACCTTATAATAACTAATTAGTTAAGCTTCTTCGAAAAAACTAAATACATTGCCTCCATAACGTTTATCATAACTATGTTTTGGATGCTGACTTAAATCTGTATGTTTTGAGTGTTCTATAATTAAAACACCTTCTTCTAAAAGAAGTTTTTTATCAAAAATTAAATCTACAATTTTTAAAAATTGCTCTTTTTCAAAATCATAAGGTGGGTCTGCAAAAATTACATCAGCAGTTATTGTTGTTTTTTCTAGGAATTTATAAACATCACTTTTATAAGTGTTAATATCTAATTCCAAGCTCTTTGCAGTGTTGTAAATGTGTTTAATACAGCCAAAATGAGCATCTATGGCATAAATATTTTTTGTACCTCTAGATGCAAATTCGAAACTAATGTTTCCTGTGCCAGCAAATAAATCTATGACAGAAATAGCATCAAAATAATATAAGTTATTTAAGATGTTAAATAACGATTCTTTTGCCATATCTGTTGTAGGTCTTACAGGTAAGTTTTTTGGGGCAGTAAAGCGTCTTCCTTTTAATTTTCCAGATATAATTCTCATTACCCTAAAAGTATAAAATTACTATGATTATGTATGTCTAAAGTTTGTAACAACTCATTTTTGCTTTCTAAGAAGTAAATGTTTCTAACGTATTTGTAAGTAATTTTATAAATTTCTGAAGTTTCTGTAATAACTCCAATTAAATATAAATTAAACTTTTCTACATCTAATTTTAGTTGTTCTGCAGTAAATAATATGTAATAAATAAAATCTTCTTTGGTAAAATAGGTAAAGGAATTGTACAATATTAGGCTGTTGTTTTCTAAAACAACAATATCAAATGTAGTTTCAGAAACATTTACGTACATTGTCTTTTCTGTAGATTTCGATCTAGCAATTAGTTTATCAATTAAAATAGAGCTAGCATGTTTGTAGTTAAACGCGCCGAAATTCTGAAAAATATAATTGTTAATGTTTACATAAGGTACATAAACGTTTTTAGCCTTTATAACAGGCAAATCATCAAACGTAATAAAATCTGTAGCTAATGTTTTTATATTGTATTCTAAGTAGCTTTTTAATGCATTCTTGCTAAAATAATTATCAGGTACAAGCGTTGATAAATTATTTTGATGAATAACCAATACTTCTTTAAAATCGGATTGTAAATGGGTGTCAGTTTTAAAAAAATCTTTAATTTTAACTAATAAATCTTCAAGTGTTCTATCTTTTTTAGAAAATGTATAGTTTTTAAAAAAGACATCTTTATTTAAATCTGTATCTGAAATACAAAAAGAAAATCCACCCAAATTAAATTGGATGGACAACTTTTTATTTACGTTTTTTAACAAAGAGGTGTTATTCTTTTTTTGCACTGTCTTTTTTATCATAAGAAGGAGGCCAATTACCACCAGTAGTTACTTCGTCTAAAGAACCAACAGAAACATACTCACCTTTAATTTGGTCTGTAGCAATTGCTTCTAATTCTTGTTTAACTAAAGAGGCATCCATTCCTTTTAAAATATCTTTTTTCTCAGTTTTTACCATAAAAGTTGGTACCACTAAACCTTGTACTTTTTCTACTTCTCCAATTTCTACTTCAAACTCTTTACCTTCTACACCAGGAACCTTAAACATTGTTTTATAATCTCTGTTTTTAAAATACTTTAAAACAGGTTCGTATCCAATTGTATCTGTTACTCTTTTTTCTACATCTATAATAAGACCACCACCTTTATTTACCTTTTCTACAATTGTTTTTGTTTGAGTTAAAGCTAATTGTGCTGTATCTATAAATTTAATTAAACCTGCTTTGTCTTTAGTATACCTACCATTAACTTCATAGTATTTAACTTGGGCATCTCTAATTATTTTTAGGTTTTCTACAACTTTAGCATATTTTTTTACTTTATTTTTATTAAAATTAATTGGCTGCATAATTCCGTTATAAATTTTATAACCCAAGAATACAGTTAACGCTAAGAGTAATAAAGAAGCTATCCATCTTAATTTTAAAGGTAGATATTTAACTACAACAATAGCTAAAAGTACTGCAACCAAAACAGCTGCCAAAATTGTTCCTAATAATCCCATTTTTATTTATATTTTTTTAATAGTCTTAACGCAAATCTACAATTTTTTTTTAATGATAAAAATTTTTATTTACAAATCAATGTATCTTTGATACTTTAATTTATTTATGATAAAATTACCTGTCTATTTTTACAAGGAACTACTAAAAAAATTTCCACACACACCTACTCAAAAACAAGCGCAATTATTTAACCTTTTAAGTAGTTTTATTTTTGATGAAAATAAAGATACCCTATTTCTACTAAAGGGTTTTGCTGGTACAGGTAAAACAACAACTATAAGTACTTTTGTAAATTGTTTATGGAATGCTGGTAAAAAATCGGTTTTATTAGCACCTACAGGAAGAGCTGCAAAAGTAATTGCTTTATATTCTAAAAGATCCGCTTTTACCATACATAAAAAAATTTATTTTCCTAAAAAGCAAGCCAATGGTTCTGTAGATTTTGTTTTACAGCAAAATAAACACAGAAATACCATTTTTATTGTTGATGAATCTTCTATGATTCCTGATAGCAGACAAAGTCAAAAATTATTCGATGCAGGTTCTTTATTGCAAGATTTAATTTCTTACGTATATTCTGGTCATCAATGTAAATTAATTTTTATTGGAGATACAGCACAGTTGCCTCCTGTAAAACTAAAAGTAAGTCCAGCTTTAGAGGCAGATGTTTTAAAATATGACTTTAACAAAGAAGTTTTTGAAATCGAATTGGATGAAGTTATGCGTCAACATAAAAATTCTGGAATTTTAGCCAACGCAACTTCTCTAAGGCTTTTGTTGCAAAACGATGCTACTAATTTTAAATTTAATCTCGATTTTCCTGATATAAAAAGATTAGAAGATGGTTATGATATAGAAGATGCAATCGTTTCTGCTTATGATAATAATGGAGTAGAAGATACAGCATTTATTGTGCGCTCTAATAAAAGAGCAAACCAGTACAACCAACAAATAAGACTAAATATAAGAGGACAAGAAAACATCATTTCTGCTGGAGATTATGTAATGATTGTAAAGAATAATTATTTTTGGCTAAAAGAGTCTACAACAGCAGGTTTTATTGCAAATGGAGATATTTGTGAGGTACTAAAGATTTTTTCTATTAAAGAATTGTACGGTTTTAGTTTTGCAGAGGTAGAGTTAAGAATGATTGATTACCCAGATATGAAACCCTTTGAAACAGTCTTGCTTTTAGATACTTTGTCTAGCGAAAGTCCATCACTTACTTATGAAGAATCTAATAAGTTATACCAAGCTGTTAAAGAGGATTATGCAGATGAAAAATCGAAATTTAAACAGTTTTTAAAAATTAAAAAGAATATCTATTTTAACGCCTTACAAATTAAGTTTTCGTACACAATGACTTGCCATAAATCTCAAGGTGGTCAATGGAATACTGTTTTTATTGAGCAACCATATTTGCCAGAAGGCGTTTCTAAAGAGTATTATAGATGGTTGTACACTGCAATTACAAGAGCGCAAGAAAAGCTATATTTAATTGGTTTTAAAGACGAGTTCTTTAAAAATTAACGCAGTAAATAATTGATAATAATTTTTCCATAACTGGTGCCATTCGTATATCGTAAACCTTTAGATTTATTAGAATGATAAATGTAAGCATAACCAAAATTAAAACGATTTGCAGTAAACCTTAATCCTAGTTCTACGTTAAAAACAAACGGAATAATTTCTTTAGTAACATCGCTATTTTTATTTAAAAAACTTCCTTGCAGAGTAGCATCATAAAAATTATAATTAAAAGTAGGTTTTACGTAAAAAAAAGATTCTACTTCTCTAAAATAATCTGTGTTTTCATCATTTAAATTGGTATTAAATGCAATAGAATTCACCAAGCTTTGTAATGGCTTAAAACCAACTCTACCTAAAAAACCTGTTTCTAGTTTTGTGTAGACTGTACCAATTTTAGCTTTGTTTAACCAAGTTAAATCCATACTATTTGTTATGTTTTTAAACAAAAATTGCTGGTATTGCAACTCTAAATTGATAGAAAAAGCATTTTTTATTTGATGTTTCCATCCTTCTGGCTCTTTAAAATTATAAAAACTATGAATAAATTTTTGCAACTCTTTACCATAAGCATTGGGGCCAATGACACCAACTTGTAAAGATGTACTAAAAATTTTATTCGATTTATAAACTCGATGAATACCAAAACCTGCATATAAGTGTCCAGCAAAAGGTCTGTCATGCAGAGATATGTTTTTTACTGTAGATCTATTAGGCGTAAACATTTCATGTACAATCTCCCAATCAATAATTCTTTTAGCAATATTTTTATTATTATTTTTTGTTAAATATTTATAATTTAAAAAAATACCACTGGTGTAATATCTGTCTTTAGTTAAAGAAATGTATAAGTCGTTGTCTGTAATTAAGCTTATTTCTTTGGAAAACTTCTTTTGACCCAATATCATTGTACTAAAAAAAAGGGCAAAAAATATGTAGAAATATTTCATAGTTAGCAAATATAAAAGAAGTTGATTAAAATGCTTTTTTTTTAGCTATTTATTCAAAAAAATATTTATTTTAGAGAAAATTAATTTAATGTATGAGTACAGTAAAAGGATTAAGTGAAGATGATTTTAGAACAGCAAAAAATAATGAAGAGTTATTAGGTTTAATCAAAGAAAAAAACAGTTCATTTAAAAAAGTAGAAAAAACACTTCAATACAATAAAGAGCTACGTTTACTACAAATAGAGTTGGTAAAATTACAACGTTGGATTTCTAAAACCAACCAACGAGTTGCAATTATTTTTGAAGGAAGAGATGCTGCTGGTAAAGGAGGTAATATTAGAAGGTTTATGGAGCATCTAAACCCACGTTCTAGTAGGTTAGTAGCCTTAAATAAGCCTACAGAAGTAGAAAAAGGACAATGGTATTTCCAAAGATATATTAAAGAGCTACCAAACCCAGGAGAAATTGTTTTTTTTGATAGAAGCTGGTATAATAGAGCAGTTGTAGAACCAGTTATGGGCTTTTGTTCCGACCAACAATACAAAGAGTTTTTAGTACAAGTTCCAGAATTTGAGCACATGATGTATGAAGATGGTGTAATTATTATTAAGTTTTGGTTGTCTATAACTAAAGGAGAACAGTTAAAACGTTTTGATGCTCGTATGGAAAACCCTTTAAAAAGATGGAAATTTAGTCCAGTAGATAAACAAGGACAAACCCTGTGGGATAAATACACGCATTATAAGTTAGAAATGTTTAGCAAAACACATACAACATACAGCCCATGGATGATGGTAAAAACGAACGACAAAAAAACAGCTAGATTAGAAGCAATGAGACACGTTTTATCTCAGTTTGATTATGAAGGTAAACAAGATGCTAAAACAATTTTAAATCCAGATCCGAATGTAGTAATGCGTTACTATAGATCTAATATACACGTAGACTAATTATGGCGAATAAGTTAAAAGAAAAAGAGTTAAAAAGATTAAACTCTAAAAAAGGTTTATTGGCTCTGTTAGCTAAACAACCCTTAAACATAGATAGAGCACTTAGGTATGTAAACTACCAAAAAAAATTAGAAGAATTACAGGTAGAGTTAATACGCTTACAAACTTGGGTAATTAAAAATAATGAAAGAATTATTGTAGTATTTCAAGGAAGAGATGCAGCAGGTAAAAGTGGCGCAATTAGGAGGTTAACAGAAAGAATAAATCCTAGACACATGAGAATTGTTGCATTGCCAAAACCAACTGCAGATGAGCAAACACAATGGTATTTTCAAAGATATGTAGAGCAGTTACCAAAAGCTGGAGAGATTGTTTTTTTTGATAGAAGTTGGTACAACAGAGCTGTTGTAGAACCCGTAAATAATTTTTGTACACCAAAAGAGTACGATATATTTATGAACCAAGTAAATGATTTTGAAAGAATGGTTTTAGAATCTGGTATACATTTGGTAAAAATTTACATGTCTATTTCTAAAAAAGAACAAGCCAAACGTTTTGTAGAAATAAAAAGCGACCCTTTAAAACAATGGAAAATGACCAAAATAGATGAGAGGGCTCAAGACTTATGGGATGATTATACAGAATACAAAAACGCAATGTTTGCTAAAACAAACACAGTAATTTCTCCTTGGAAAATTATAAGAGCAAATAGAAAAACAGAAGCTAGGATAAATGTAATTAATCACATTTTAAATAGCATTCCTTACGATAAAGATATAGAAATTTAAGAAGTCAACTTTTTTACTTCTGCAAATATGTAATGTATTTCTGCAGCAATTTGTTTAGAGGTTTTTAAATAAGTTTCTTCTTGTAAATTGATGCCATCAGAAAATTTTGGATCTACAAAGGGTAAATGAAACCTAGCAATAGCTGTAGGTATAAATGGGCAGTTAGCGTCTGCATTATTACAGGTAGTTATAGCTATAAAAGGATTTTTGTTTTCTGGATGATCAAATCTTTTAGAAAAACCATAGATAGAAGTGTTAGATCCTGCAAAAGAAATAACATATTTTGGATTTTGATGAGAAAAATCTGCCAATTGAAAATTAAAACCAACTTTTTGTAAAGTTTTTACGGTATTTCTATAAAAAGCAGTTACTTCTGTACCTCCAGAAAAAGAGTGTATGTTCAAATTAAAATAATTGGCTGCAAAAAAACTCCAGACTTGCCCTAATTGACTTCTTCTAGAATTGTGAGTACAAATAAAATTAAGATTTACAATACCTTCTTTTTTATACTCAATAGCAATGCTGTTTGCAATTTTAAATAATAATTTTTTTCTATCGGCATCAATAATTACAGATTTAGTAGCTTTTTTAAAGAAGTTTTCTGTAGAAATTGTAGAAGTCATTATCATCTTAGTATTTTTGTACAAATATAAAGGCTTGTAAATTTAAATAGAATTAAGAAAAAGTTAAGAATGTGTTTACAAATTGGAAATAAAGTTGCAGTTTTAGACGATGTTTTAAAAGGAGAAATTATTTCAATTTTAGAGAATGATGTTTCTGTGCAAACTGCAGATGGTATGATTTTTAAATTCAAAGCTTCAGAATTGGTAAAGATCACTAAAGAACAAAATGAATTATCTAAATTTTCTGATATAAATAACCCATTGTTAAAAGATAAAATAACAAGTAGCAAACCAAAGAAAAGCTTATTTAAAAAAGAAAAGAAAGAAATTATTTTAGAAGTAGATTTGCATATTAATCAACTTGTAAAGTCTACAAGAAATATGGATAATTATGATATGTTAAACCTACAATTAGATACTGCCAAAAGAAAAATAGAATATGCAATTTCTAAAAAAATATCTAAAGTTGTTTTTATCCATGGAGTAGGAGAAGGGGTTTTAAAAGGAGAATTACTACGTTTATTAAATAAATACCCTGTAAAACATTATGATGCATCTTATAAAAAATATGGTTTGGGAGCTACAGAAGTTTATGTTTTTCAAAATTCTAATTAATTGTAATTTTGTAAAATGAATCCTATTTATTTAGACAACGCAGCAACCACTAAAATAGATGCACAAGTTTTAGAAGTAATGCATACATCTATGCAAGAAAATTTCGGAAATCCTTCCTCTACACATCAATTTGGAAGAAAAGCAAAATCTGCTGTAGAAACTGCTAGAATAAATATAGCGAATCATTTAAACGCATCTGCGTCAGAAATTATTTTTACAAGTAGTGGTACAGAAGCAGATAATTTAATATTGCACAACGCAATTTTAAACTTAGATGTTAAAAGAATCATAACTACAAAAATAGAACATCATGCAGTTTTACATACATGTAAGTATTTAGAAAAATCGAATCATATTAAGTTAGAATTTGTAAATATTGATGAATTTGGAGCTGTAAACCTTACTCATTTAGAAGAATTATTGGCTAAATCTAAAGAAAAAACATTGGTTAGTTTAATGTATATTAATAACGAAATTGGTAACATTTTACCAGTTGAGAATGTTTCTAATTTATGTTTACAATACAAAGCTTTATTTCATACAGATGCTGTGCAAGCCATTGGTCATTACCACATTAATTTAAAACAAAATCCAATAGATTTTCTAGCTGCAAGTGCTCACAAATTTCATGGACCAAAAGGTGTTGGGTTTGCTTACTTTAAAAAAGGAATTGGAATTTTACCAATGTTACATGGAGGAGATCAAGAAAAAGGTGCAAGATCTAGCACAGAAAATGTACACAGTATTTTAGGGATGGAAAAAGCACTAGATATTGCCATTTCTAATTTAGAAAAAGATACAATTTATCTTAAAGAATTAAAACAATATTTTATTTCGGAATTAAAAAAGATCTCAAAAATCATACAATTTAATGGTTTTTCGGACGATTTAGAAAAAAGTACTTACACTATTTTAAATGTACGTTTTCCTGTAAACAATACTTTGCTATTATTTAGTTTAGATTTAGCTGGAATAGCTGTGTCTGGAGGTAGTGCCTGCCAAAGTGGAAGTAATAAGGGGTCTCATGTTTTATCAGAAATTTTAAATGAAAAAGAAGCAGATAAAACTTCTGTGCGTTTTTCTTTTTCTAAATACACTACTAAAGAAGAAATTGATAAAACAGTTAAAAAAATAAAAGAATTACTTTAAGTTCTTTCTTCTATACCATTGTTTTTTACCATAAAAATAATACCTGATAACACACCAGTAATCATTAATAAAAAAGTTATCACATCAATTTCTAATCCAGGAGGTGGAGGAGGAGGCATTGGTGGTGGAACAACTTGTATATAAAGCGTTTTTATTATCATTTAAAAAATTACTAAATAAATATATAGATATTGTTTATCTCTTTATATTATTTACGTAATTTTTTAGACTGTGGTTTTGTTAACTTTTGTTAAAATTTTTGTTTCTTTTTGTCATTAAATAAGCACCAAATATAATGGCTGTTATAAATAAATAGATAGTAATATTATTAATAGGAACACCTGGAGGACCTGGAGGACCTGGTGCAGGAGGTGGAAGCAATATAAATATTGCTTTTATGTAACTAATCATTAGGGGTAGGGGTTTTAGGGGATTTTTACTTTAATTAATTAATATTTTTTTTGATAATTTTCCTTTGTTTGTATATAGTTTTAAAATTGTTATTTTTTGTTTGTTTAAATTTATAGATAATTTATTTTTTTGATATTGAGATGAATCTATTGTCCAAGATTTTATTTTCTGTCCTAATATATTATACAATTCAGCTTTATTTACAGCAATATCATTGCTTGGTATGATGTTAATTTCTTGATTAGATTTATTATAATAAATAGAAATATTTGCATTTAAAAAATCTTCATTAGATAAGGTAGTTGACTTTTGCTTGATAAACGAAATGAAAAAACGATTTTCGTAAGTGCCTTTTTTTAGCTTTAATTTTACTTTGTTTTTATCGAATAAAGAATGAGAAATACCTGTTTCTTTGTCAAATAAAAATACTTTTTTGTTAATTAAATTCCATTGATCTATTTGTATGGAAATTTCATCATCTTTTGCGGTTGTTATTTCTAGTGGTACTAATAATTTATCAGAGATTTCTCCAACACCAGCAATAATATATTTTGCTTCGTTTTTTGGAAATTTCCAGTACATATCTGTGTTTCCTAAATCAAAAATTTCGCTGTCATATCCATTGTCATAAGCATAAGAATTATTTTTATTAAAAGAAACTCCTATTTGACGACGTACTTTTTTATCGTCAGCAATATGATATTCCATACTTATCTTTAAGATAGGCATTCTTCTTGCATCATGTATAGACTTAAAAAATACAGATTGAGCACCTTCTTGAATATATTCTCTTTGGCTATTGTTAAAAACGATAGGGCCTCCATCTGCATCACCACCCACAAAAAATCCTTGTCCTACAGCAATATATTCTTTTGGTTCTGTATAAGTAAAACCAGAACCAATACTAAATGAACAACTTATTTGACCATCAATATCTTTTAAAACCAGATGGTCTAAATTAATTATAGATACATCATTAGAAGTAAATGTAACTGTATTTCCTTGTTCTATACAGATTGGGATTTCTAAAGTTGTGTAATTAGCTTGTATTGGAAAGTTTACAGTTTGTACAGAGCTTCCGTTTATACTTAAATTTAAATTTTTTCCAGTAACAGATTTATATCTTATTCTTAAAGTATCTACTCCTCTTGATATTCTTGGAAAAGTGATAGATTCGTTATCATTATCTAAAACCACCACATTTGTTCCTAAATCATTAGTTGTAGTTGCTCCATTTAATGTTGCTTCTTCTGCTTGATTTGTTATGTTAAATGCACCTGTTAATGATTCATCATTCGCTAAAACACCCATAGCAATATTTCTTGTAGAATAACCTCCTATATAACCAGTGTAATTGTGTCCTCTACTTGCATCTGCCTCACTTGCATGTTGCCAAAAATATAAAGTCCCGTTAATAGAGTTTACATTATCTTCAATAAATTTTTTTGTACTAATAGCAGAGGAGAATGGGTTTCCTAATAAGTAAAACTGATTGGCTCCTACATTTGTGTTTAAATTCCCATCATTTGGTGTACCTACAAAAGTATAATTTTGAGTGCTTCCTGGTCCTTTTATTGTAAAACCATCTGTATTTAAAATTGGATTTGTATTTTTTTTATGCACCCAATTTGAAAGAATACCATCTGCACTTGCAAAAGTATATACCCATCTATAAGCTATAGAAATTGGTGATGATTTGTTACCATCTAAACCATCTATAAAATTAATATCTAATGCGTTAGAACTTGCAGATGTTGGAATAGTACCGTCTTTTAAAATAGCGTCTAAAGTAAATGTATTACCAGCACTCACAACTGGAGAACTCATATAATTATATCTATATTTACTTGGAGACTCAGAATTTTGATCGATATATAATTTTCCTGCTCCACTAACTTTTGACGTAGTTGCGTGAGTTTGTATTAATTGCGATGATCCTGCTAATCTAATTTCATCATTAGTGTTTGATAAAGTTATATTATCTGTAACCACTAAAAGATTATTTGTAATTGTTAATTTGCTATTATTATTTATAGTTAATTGTCTAGCACTTAATTTGTTTGAAGTTTCAAAATTTTCTTCAATAACAACCCTTCTTGTTCTATCAGGAAAACCATTGCTCCAAGCATTTCCTGTTCTATTTGTTGTACCAATTCTATGTTTACCAATTCTTAAATTAGATTCTGTGTTTGCAGTATTTATTTCTGATAATAATGGATCATGAGGATGTCTTTGTGGACCTCCAGAAGCTAAATCTCTATATGGGTCTAAATTATCATCTACAAAAGCAATCCACTCTGTATTTGTAAAGTATTTATTTGTGCTTGATATTTCATCATTTCTTACGTAAGAAGTGTTATTGGTAATATCATGGCTTGTTTCGTATCTGTTTTTCCAAGAAGTTGTGCCAGAAGAAAGACCTAATGGGTGTGTTAGTAATAAGATATCATTTCCGTCAGAAAAATTAGTAATTGCAGCATTGACAATTCCTGTATAAGATGAGCCAGCAGCAGTTATTAAAATAGAAGCTCCAGGAGCTAAATCTGATGAAATTGTATATAATACATCTGGTACAATACCTGTTTGACTACCAGTTTTATTTGTAAAAAGTGATAGTTTTATAGTATTTGCAAGAATTGTGTTTGTAGGATGAATGTTTGTAATTTCTATAACTCTTTCTGAAGAGGTTTGCAAAATTTGAGTTATTAATGGAGTGCCAGATAGGTGTGTATCCCTATAATCTACATCACCTATCGTGAGCACATCCCCATCTATATCCGTTAAAGTTGTGGGGTCATTAATATTTGCGTTTACATCTGAAAAATTGTCTATTACCAAAGTATTGTCTATTCCGTTTGTACCTACTATGCCATCAGTTTTTCCATCAGAATTTGCATCAGTTAAACCAGCTCCAGACTCTACAATATCAAAAATTGTATCTCCATCAGCATCAAAATCTACATAATCTGCTTTTTCGTCTGCATCTGTATTTATTGCAGTTAGGCCAGTTCCGTAAGCAGTGTCTAAACCATTTGCTCCGTAAGTATAATTAGGGGTTATATAATCTATAGTAGTTTGTGCTTCTATATTATCAGGAATTCCGTCATTATCAGAGTCTAAATCTTTATCATTTGTAAGTCCATCACCATCAAAATCTATATCTGTAGCAAAACAAGACTGTGCAGATGTACCATAAACAAAGCTGTCTATACCATGTGCATCTCTAGCACAAGCACTTGTATCTCCACTAACTATTGTGGTTTTTATTTCTACGTTAGATATTGCTGTTGAGTTGATAAAACCAATAGTTGCCTCAGTTTGATTACCAATGTTAATACTATTGTTTACTAAAGTGGTTTTATCTCCTCTAAATAATTGCATTGTTCCAGGAGAATCATTACCAAAGTTATCAGCTTTCATGAATGCTAATAATTTTCCGTCTGCATAAACTTCTACTTCATATTTTGGATTTACAGTTCCAGATGTTGTATCAAAAACATCATTAATATCAAAACTAAAAGCATAAATGCTTGTTGTAAAACTTATGTTTATAGAGTATGAGTTGCCAGTTACTGCCCCTCTTTCTGGAACTATATAAATTGCAGAAGAAGAGCCACCAGAGGTAAACTCGCTACTTGTAGTAGTTCTTAGTTCTGAATTTCTTCCAACTGGTGTTGAAGAACAACCTACACCTGTTTCTGAATTGTAATTAGGGGCAAAATAATTTGATGTTAAAGATACAACACCATCATTAGAAGCAGAGGTTGGATTTATACCAAAATATACTCTGTCATTTAAAGACAATGGAGAGGAGCTTGATGCTGGGCTTTCTGTGGCATAATTTGTTGATGTATCATCTAAAACCCTAAGATTAATTCCTCTTGAGAATGCAGCTTGTTGGAAACCAGATTCTTGATATCCTAAACCATTGGTGTTGTTACCAATGCCAAATACACTATAGGTTGTATCTACCCAAGTTTCTGCATCACCAGCAGGATTTGCACTACCAGGAATAACACAGTTTTCATCTGTATCTATGATACCATCATTATCATCATCTACATCTACTGAGTCTGGATAGCCATCTCCATCTGTATCTACATCTATAATTGTAAATTGAGCTGATACAAAAGTAATATCATATTTAGGATTATTAAGGGTACCTTGGTTAATAGTATATGTACCTGTAGTTTCTCCTGGATTTCTTGATAAACTTCCAGATAACGTGTCTCCACTCTCTAAACTACCAGATGTAATTGTATATGTTAATGTTGGATCTGCACTACCTAAAGTTTTAGATTGACCAGAATTAGCTGTTACAGTAATTGGTATTAAAGAAGCAGAAGTTGCCTTAATTACTAAATCATCTAAACCTGCTTCTATAATATCTCCACCACCAGTTCCATCTGATGCACTGGCTCTAAGTAAAACAACAGAACCAGAAGGGATTGTAGAGGTAACTTCTGTCCAAGTAGGATTAATTATTCTTACATCTCCTATATTTACTAAATCTGACCATGAACTACCATTATTTAATGAAATTTCTAATCGAAAGAAATCTCCAGCATCATCTGCATTATCTCTTTGTCCGAAAAAATACCAAATAGATAATTCTGCATTTGTATTTACAGTGTAGCTTGGAGATGTTGCTACAACCACTCCAGCATCTACGTCGTTAGAACCTACTGTTGTATTTTGACCAGTAATTAACGCATTTGTTCCTGTAGGTGTATGGTCGTCTTCTACTTGAAAATTTGTTCCTGCAGGATCTATATTTACCCAACCACCTCTAGGAGCAGTTGTTCCTGTTGTAGACCAAGTTGCACCACTTTCAAAATCTTCTGAAAATAGGGGAGTATAGCATAAATTTAAGGTAAAAGAATTTATTATACCACCATCTTGTGCAGTATCATCTGTTACCTCTAATACCCAATTTCCAGCAGAATTTTCTGAATTAAAATCGCTTAAACTTCCTTCAGGATTAAATGTTCCATTAATTGTTGAATTTCCAGTTGGTAATGTATTAGAAGAAGCATCATCAAAAGTTGCTGTGTAGTTATCTCCATTTCCTCCATTATCTGTAGATAATTCTACTCTTGTTCCATTTGGAGAAATGAGGTATATATCTAAGTCTTCATTCCAAGTATGATTGATGTTTATAGTTACATTTACATCAGATATGATAAAACTATCAGAAACATTAATTGTAGAATTATAAGTCACACCTCCAGCAGTAGAAATAGTTGTGCCAGGGCTAACTGTATAGTTCGTACAAATTTGAGCTGTTAAATTTGCATTTAGCAAAAAAAACATAAATGATAATAAATACCACTTACTTTTAGATTTAGGGGTCATAAAGTAATACATTTAGGGGTGTTACATAACAATAAAGCTACATAACTATGCTGCTAATATATAATTTTTTTTTAATTAAAAACAATTTTTTTTAATCTCTTATATTTATTATAACAAAAAAGAGCAGTATAACTGCTCTTTTTTCTTGGGATTTAACTAAAAATTATTCGATTATTAATTTCTTTGTAAGTGTACCAGATTCTGTATATACTTTAACAATATATACTGTATTTGGTAGTTTGTTTACTTTTAAATTATATTTATTTTTAGTCTCTAAGTTTTTCCAATTGTTTACTTTTTGACCAATAATATTAAATAATTCTACATGATTGATTTTTAAACCGTTTTGATTGTGGATTATCAACTCATTGGCATTATTATTCATAAATACAGTAAGGTCTTTGTTTAAAATCTCGTTTTCTGTATTTAAAGTGCTTTTACCATTGTTAAAAGTTAAGAAGAATCTGTCTTTGTAAATACCTTTATTTATTGTTAATTCTACTAAATTATCTTCTGATAATTCATAAAATGTATTTGTTAATGTATCTTCTATATATACTTTTTTAGAAATGTTTCTAATATTATCTATTTGAACTAAAATTGGTTTGTCTGTATCTATTTTAAATACTAACGGAACTTTTAAAGTACTTGTAATTTCTGAAACACCAGCAATAATTAAGTTTTTATCAGAATAATCTGCAAAATTCCAGTAGAAATCTGTGTCTCCTAAATCGTAAATTTCGCTATCAAAACCATTATCAAACCTAAAATCATTTCCTCTTCTAAAAGATATACCTATTTGTCTATGTAAATCTGCATTACTAGGGCTTTTATAATTAAATCCTAACTTTAGTACTGGTAGTAAATCTACATGTTGTTCTTGTTTCTTTTTGGTATTACCTTTAAAGAAATAAGTTCCTGAACCACCTCCAGAACCATCTGTAGTGTAATTGTCATCTTGAAAAGCTCTCATAGAGTTTTCAAACCTTACAGTACCTCCATTATTTGACGAAGAAACGAAAAATCCTTGACCAACAGCAATATATCTATTAGGTGCATGATAAGTACCATTTCCAATACTTGGTAGATTTCCTTTTCTTAATTTAATGTTGTTAATACCAATTTTAAATGGTGTTGTACTTGTTATTTTAAAACTGGTAATATCTTCCCAAGAAACTGCAACTGTATTACTTAATATTAAAGATAGTGTATTTGTTAGTGTAGATACTACACTATTTCTACCACCATTAGGTGTTATAGTTACATTTAATGGAGTTATACCTAAAAGATTATTAAATAAAGTAATACTTTCTACATCTACTTTAGCATCAAAAGAAATTTCCATTTCATAGGTACCTAAACCAGCATTGTTTGTAACAGCCAAATCTGATGGTAAAACTGGTAAACTAATATCTTCTAAGTTTGGTGTTCCAGAAGAAAAGCCTACAGAAGCCGTAACTCCATCTACAGTTTGGGTAACTTTATTACCATTTACTGTTGCATTTTCCCAATCAAAAGTTAACGCTGCTTGAGCAGGAACACTATTTGCAGCAACACCCATAGCAATATTTCTTTGTGAATATCCACCTTGGTAACCTGTTAAATTATGTCCTTCTGAACTAGCAGGAACAATATTATCTTCTCCAGTATGCTCCCAGAAATATAAAGTTCCGTCAATTTCATTAATATTGGTATTGATAAAGTTAACTGCATCTAAGGCACTAGGATATGGATTACCAATTAAACTAGTTTTATTAGCTACAAAATTAAAGGTGATAGAACCATCATTTGGTGTACCTATAAATGTAAAGTTTTGAGGATTTTGACCTGTACTTTTCATAGAATACCCTTGCCCTCTTTCTATTACACCTGTACCCCATTTTTGTTGCCATTCTGATTGAGTTGCACCATTTAAATATGTGTAAATCCAATAAGGAGCAATTTTAATTACAGCTGGTGGAGTAGCAGGAGCACCATCATACTGGTTACCATTTTCAGACCAATCTATTGACCTTGCAGTAGAAGATTCTGACGTTGGTATATTACCATCAAACATAACACTACCCACTCTAAAATTATCTTTATTTAATTCTCTTACTGGAGAGGTCCAATAATGATATCTATAAATACTTGGTACAATTGCAGCTTGATCTCTATATAGTTTTCCAGTACCTTGCACATTTGATAATCCACTGTGTGTTTGAACTAATTGACCATTTCCAATTAGTTTTAATTCACCATCTAAAATAAAGTCTTCATCAAATTCTAAATATTGATTATCTTGAACCATTAATTTAGAGTTTGCTTTAATCCAAACACACTCTACTTCTACATTTTCTGCTAATATTGCATGATTTGAAGTTCCTTCAGAATCTATAACCATTACTTTATCTACATCTGCAGCATTAGTACTTGGTCCACCAGTTATACTTCCACTATTTCCACCTTTCCATCTATCTGCAGCATTTGTGGTTGCTCCATTCCAAAAAATACCATTTATTTCTGTATAAGTAAAGTATTTTATTCCGTTAAAATCATAATTAGCAGCGTATACATTTTCACTGTTTATAGTTGTAGCTGTTAAAGGAACATAATCTACATTTGTTGTAAAAGCGGCATCATCTGCAACTTTAAGTACTTTTAATGTATTTGAAGTGTTTAAAGGGGTATTTAAGGTAGATTGTCTTATTGCTATTTGAACAGAGCCTACAGATCCGTTTTCTACAATTTTCCATGTTCTACCAATTGTTTTTTCTGGAGCACAGATTAATTCTGAAGTAGAAACAGTATTGATAGTTCCGTTATTATTACCCCAAACTAAAAAGTCTTTATTAGAAGCAAATGTATTGGTGTTTAATGCGTTTGTACTAGCAATAGCGCTTAAACCGATAGTTATTTCTGCATCTAAGTTTACTGATTTAGATTGTTTTTGATTTAAAGCCATAGCATCATCTCTACCAATACCAGCAACATCGTTATGGAAAGTGGCATTTGCAGTATAATCCCAAACTTTTGGTGTGCCTCCAGTTAAAATATAGTCTCCTTCTGTAATAGAACCGCTATTATCTGTAGCGCTTAATGTAAAACCATATTTTATAGCTAAATATGTTTCTACTTGTTGTCTTCTTGCATCTGTATGTGCATCACTGTACAAGATTACTTCTGCAACACTACCATTAATAGTTCTATTGTTTTGGTTTCTATCTCTACCTACATAATAGTTTCTATTTTCATTTGAAATATTTGAATTAAATACTCTTGAATGTAATTCGAAGTTATCTGGTCTATCATGTACAAGGAAATCACTTGTTAAGCCGTTTACATATTCAGCACCGTTTCTAACATCAATTGGAGTAAATGTTCCATTGTATATTTGAGTATCATCTGAATGTCCATGTCCAATACCATCTGCATCATTATTGGTAAAAGGAGTTGTCCATTGGGCAGTAGAAGTATCATTGTAAACAATGTACATTGTTCTAGGATTTAGATTGTCATTGTTACGAATTAATGCATCATTATTTGCAGGGTTAAATGTTATAACTGGGTTAAAGTTTAATAGATTTGCTGTAGCATCTGGTGCTTGTGAGGCAATGGATGTAAAGTCTAAACTTGCAGTTTGATCTTCCCACAGACTTACGTTTGCACCACCAGTTACATTTTTATCTGCACGTAACCATAATGTATTACCAGCGTAATTTGGTGTTACAGGATCATTATCATCATCTCTGTAATCTACATCATCTGTATTTACATCAGAATCTACATCTGGTAAATCTGTTGATGGTGTGTTAATTTCATCATTTACGTCATAACCATCATTTAAATTTGAACCTTCAAAATTATCGTCTAGACCATCTCCATCTGTATCGTTTCCACTGATAGCATTGTCTGAGTCTCCATTTTCTTGAATGTCTGGGATTCCATCATTGTCTGAATCTAAATCTAAATAATCTGGATTTACTGGTCCAGAATCATTATCTGTATTTCTTGGTGTTGTAGAGATATCTGTACCACCTTGTGCAACTTCATAATTATCATCTAAACCATTGTTGTTTCCGTCTGTGATTCCGTTTCCAATTCCACTTGGAGCTATGTAACCCACAGTAGGTTGTGCTTCTATATTGTCTGGAATTCCATCATTATCTGCGTCTATATCTAAGTGGTTTGGTACACCATCATTATCAAAATCATACACATCTGGAATTCCATCATTATTTGAGTCTGTATAGTTTGTTAAACTGCTATCTCCAGCATTTCCACCATCGGAATTATCTCTGTAATTAGGGATTCCATCACCATCTTCATCACCATCAGGATTGTTACCACCACTTTCTGAGATATCAGTTATTCCATCATTATCATCATCTATATCTAAATTGTTAGCAATACCGTCTTTATCTGTATCTACACCTACTACTGTATCTCTATAATCTAAATCTCCTCCTATATTAACGTCGTTATCACTATCAGTAAAATTGTCTTTTACTGTGTTATCAAAGCTACCATTTACATCATTATAAGTATCTCCATTGTCTAAAGTATTTAATAAACCGTTATTACCTACTGGACCAGTTGCTCTTCCTCCAGAATTTGGTGTAATGGTTGTTAAACCTGACTCTAAAATATCGAATGTTCCATCTCCATCAGAATCTAAATCTAAATAATCTGGAATGGTATCTGCACCCACAGTTGCTGTTGCATCTGTGTTTTGTGGTGTAATTCCTGTACCATAAGCTAAATCTATACCAGTACTACTAAAACTTCCTGTTGGAGGGATGTAATTTGCTGTAGATTGTGCTTCGAAATTATCTGGAATTCCATCATTATCTGAATCTAAATCTACGTAATCAAAAACGCCATCATTATCACTATCTAAAGGTGTACAAAAATTTAGATCTCCAAGAGCAATATCTTGATGACCAGATATGGTACCTGTTCCAGTATTTTTATAGACAATTTGCATTTTAATAATCCAAGCAGGTATTGCATTTATTGTAAGATTGGTGTTTACACCTGTTGTACCTACTGTACCTGAACCTGTAAAATTTCTTGTTGTTGTATTAAATGAAAATGTTTTTCCAACTGTACTATAGTCTGTTGGTTGTAACAAATACCTTGTACCATCTTGTTTTGTAAGGAAAATTTCTACATTATCTATAGTTTGTGCGTTGTCTATGTTGATGTCATAGATGGTAAAAGATAAGCCATAAATAGGGTCGCTAAAATCGAAAATTGTTCTTGAAAGACCGCTTATGATACCTCTTTGATGAAAATTTAGTGAGCTATTTGTTGTTATATTATCGTTAACTCTAAAATTACTATCACTAGACACATTTGAAGTTCTTGACACTGTTACGTTTACACTATTTACAGTTTTTGTAGCTGCAGTTACTGGATCATCTCCATTTGTAACTAATGTTCCGTTTGGAGATGTTACTTGGTATAAAGTTTCCCAAACGTAAGGAGCAGTTGTTGGTGTACAAGAACCAATTTCTAAAACATCTAAAATACCATCATTATCATCATCTAAATCTATTTGGTTGCTAATTCCATCTCCATCTTTATCGTTTGTAAATGTATCATCTCTATAATCTACATCTCCGCCAGTAAAGACATCTCCATCTGCATCAGGGAAGTTATTTGCTTGAGAATTATCGAAACTACCATTTACATCTGTGTAGTTGTCTCCATTGTCATAATTATTGTCTAAACCATTTGTGCCTACATTACCAGATAAAACAATATTTGCTTCTATATTGTCTAAAATACCATCGTTGTCAGAATCGTTTTCTAAATAGTCTTTTAAGCCATCTCCATCTGTGTCTTGTGGCGTTAATCCTCCTGTATAAGCTGTATCTACACCATTAGGTGCAAAAACACCATTAGGTATGATATAACCTACTGTAGGTTGCGCTTCTATATTATCTGGAATACCATCATTATCTGAGTCTAAATCGAAAGAGTTTGGTATACCATCTCCATCTGTATCTTTTAGCATTGAAGAACATGCTATGTTTAAAGTATATTCTAATGCTAAGTCTGCAGTGGCTTGACCACCAAGTTCGTCACAAAAATTTCCTACACCAGCTAAGGTTGTTGCTCTAACTCTAATACCTGGAACTCCAGAACCAATATCTATTACTGTTAATGTTTGGTTAACAGCTGGAGCAACAGCATCTAAAGTTGCACTACATTGAATACCAGTAGTTAGTAAAGTTGGTGTATTTATAGAACCATTAAATCTTAGTGTAAACCCCTCATTAGAAGCTGCAGTTTCTATATCTCCTCTTGCTCTTACATTACTAACTGTTACAAAATCACCAATAGTAACACCTAATGAAGTTAGGTTTATTGACCTAGTTGTTTCTGAACCTCCACCTGAGACAGTTAATCTACTAACTGCTGTTGTTAAGTTTCCAGTACAGGTTGTAGCATTTTCTACAGTGTCTAAAATACCATCATTGTCATCATCTAAATCTACAGCATCTGGGATACCATCATTGTCATTATCACTAAAAGAAGAATCTGCATCTCTATAATCTACGTCGCCTCCAGAATTTACATCACCATCTGCATCAGGGAAATTGTCTGTTTGTGTGTCATCAAAAGTACCATTAATATTGGCTAACGTATATCCATCACCAGCATCATAATTAGCATCCAAACCATTAGCACCATAGTTTCCGCTTAAAGAAAGATTGGCTTCAATTCTGTCTGAAGTACCATCGTTGTCTGAATCTAAATCTAAATAATCTGGAATGGCATCATTACCACTGTCTGTGTTAATTAATCCAGTTCCACCAGCACCACCTAGACCAGTTGCGCCTGCTGTGTCGTTATTTTCGTAAATACTATATAATCCATTGGCACCTACTGTTCCACTTGGTGCTACATAACCTGTTGTTGATTGTGCTTCTATATTGTCTGGAATACCATCATTATCTGAATCTAAATCTATAATATTTGGTACGCCATCTCCATCTGTATCACAAATTTCTGTAAAACCTTGGTACCTAACATTATCTATTTGCAATTCTCCACCACCAGTACCAGCAACTTCTAAATTTATTCTGATATATCTTGCAGCTGCTGATAATTTATATTGTTTATTTTGTTCTGAATTAATAGCAATCCAATTATAAACCTTAGGGTTTGTAAAAGTATTAGTTGTTGTTGTAGTAGATTGTTGTACTTTCATTACATGATCTATGTTATTTGTAACACGAGATTCTATTTCTATAATGGTATTTTTAGGTACAACTCTTCCTAAATCTATTGTTAATATGTCTGTTATGGCATTTAGTCCCGCTCTTTGATTATTAGAACCAATAGCAAAAGTCGGGTTACTAACACTTGTACTACTTTGCACAGCAGAGGCATTACTAGCACTAACGTTAGCTGTTGCACATTCTACTGTATCTATAATACCATCATTATCATCATCTATATCTACAGAATCTGGAATGCCATCTCCATCAGTATCTTTTCCTGTTGCAGTGGTTGCATCTCTCCAGTTAACATCATCAGGAGAATCTGCAGCATTGGTATTTGGGAAGTTATTTAGTTGTGTGTTATCAAAACTACCATTAGGGTCTGTATAATTTGGGCCATTATCATAGGCATTATCCAAACCATTGGTTCCTACAGTGCCAGAAAGATTTAAGTTTGCTTCTATAGTGTCTGAAACACCATCACCATCAGAGTCTAAATCTAAATAATCTGGATTACCATTGCTTTCAAAATTTATAAGTCCAGCACCACCAGCACCACCTAAACCGTTGGCACTTGCTGTGTCATTACCACTTTCATAAGCACTATCTAATCCATTTGCACCAACAACTCCATTAGGAGCAATATAGCCTGTTGTAGATTGTGCTTCTATAATATCTGGAATACCATCACCATCTGCATCTAAATCTAAATGATTTGGCACACCATCATTATCAAAATCAAAAATATTTGGCACACCATCTCCGTTAATATCATCATAATTTGTAGAGCTGCCATCTCCAGTACCATCATCTCTTGTGTCTAAATAGTTTGGTAATTTATCTCCATCTTCATCACCTAGAGGGTCATAATATGTTCCATTTACAGTTGTTTCTACAGTATCTATAATACCATCATTATCGTCATCTATATCTATAGTGTCTGGAATACCATCTTTATCTGTATCTACTTCATCTACGGCATTTATTTCTACTGCAATATTTACTTCTTCTAGAAGTTGTGAATTTTGATTCGCAGAAGTAAAACCCCCATCATTTCTAGGATAAAAAGTTATTGATACTTCACCATTTACATCTGGTGTACCTACAAAAAATGTTTTTGCTATCGACCAAGTTTCTTTAGAAATAGATATAATAGTTTGTCTGGGGTTTGTGTCAATTTGATAGTCAAACTTATCCATATAAGTTCCTGCATAATACGCATTGTTTCCTGCACCTCCATCTTGGTTACTAATGCTTGTCATTGCATAAATAGTAACAGTATATAATTTATTAGCAACTAAGTTTCCTATTTTTGCTGTTACAGATTCTTCAGGAAAATCTGGTCCTACGTCTCTAATGGAAATCCAAGTTGAATGACCTGTTGGAGGCAATGGAAGAGGAGAGGAAGCCCAAGTAGCTCCACCACCTGTTGTAGCTTCACCTCCAGAAACTAATCTTCCAGAGATATCTGGTGTACCACCTGTATCTAACCAACCAGTGGGTGTACAATCGCCACATGTTGTTGCAGATGATCCTGTACTTGGTATAGTTTGCGAAAAAGATTCTGAATTAAAGAATATGAAAAACAGTAATAAAGATGATACTGTTAATTTTTTTAATGATGATAAGTATTGAATTTCCCCAAATTCAGATACCTGAAAAAACATTTTTTTCATAAATATTGTATATTGATGTAATAGTGTGGGGGGATTGTACAAAAGTAATATTTTTTTTTCATATATCACCTCCCATTATTTATAAGAAACATTTATTAAAAAAAAGTCACAAAAAAAAGAGATCAGAATATTCTGATCTCTTAATTGTTAAACAATAGTATTTATGTGATGCTATTCTAAAATTACTTTTTTAGATAGTTTCCCTTTTTCTGTATGAATTTTTATGACATAGAAAGCTGAAGAAATATTTGTAATTTTTAACCTATTCTCTAAAGATTTTTCTATTATTTTCCATTCTTTGACTTTCTGCCCTAAAATATTATAGAGTGTAATTTTTTTAATATTTAAGTTAGAAGTATTCTGAATAACTAATTCTTTGTTGGCATTGTCTACAAATGTTTGAATATTATTGTTTAATATATCATTTTCAGTATTTAAAGAACTAGATTTAATAAACGTTATATAAAAACGATCTGTATATGTTCCTTTTTCTAGAGATAATGGAATATTATCTTTTAAATTGTAAGAAATGCCTAATGTTTTATCGGTAAGAAATATATCTCTATCTATATACCTTTTTTCGTCAATTTCGAACAATACATCTTCTGTAGTATTAATTTTTACAATTAAAGGGACTTCCAAATCATCTGTAATTTCGCTAACCCCAGTAATAATCAGTTTTTTATTGTTCATTTCAGGGAAACTCCAGTACATATCTGTTGCGCCAATATCAAATATTTCGCTATCAAAACCATAATCGTAGGCAAAACTATTACCTTGTTTAAAAGAGATACCAATTTGTCTATGTAGTGGTTGATTGAATGCATTATAATAAGATAAACCCAATTTTAAAATAGGGAGTTCCTCCACATCATCATTATCTGTTTTAGACTTTTTATTATTTCCTTTAAAGAAAAATGTAGCTTCTGGTCCAGTATCTCCTCTGTAATTTCTTTGAGAATTTTCGAACCTAACAGTACCACCAGTATCAGAACCAGTAACAAAAAATCCTTGAGCTACAGCAATATATCTACTTGGCGCATTATAAGTGCCATTGCCTAATGTAACTCTGTCTCCACCTAAAATAAATGCAATACTATCTACTGCAATATTTGTTGGATTATCAGATGAAATTGTAAATGAGTTTATCCCTGTCCAACCCAGAGAAATTTCATTTCCGTTAGCATTTATTAAAGAATTAGTAACAACGCTATTATCACCTGTATTGTCTGGTCTTAAGGTGATTGGCTCTGTTGTACTACCACCTCTGTTGAATAAATAGATTTTTTCTAAATCGACTTTTTTATCAAACGAAACTGATAAAGAATCTAAACTATTACTATTACTGGTTTTTACAATGATATTACCTGAAGTACCACTTATACCACCAGCGTCTAATAAATCTAAACCACTAGCATTAGAAGTGGTAACAGTTGCAGTTACATTAGTTGGTTCTCCATCTCTTGTAAAAGTCACAGTTTCAAAAATATCACTTCCGCTATCTGTAGCAGTTTCCCAATTAAAATTTTCTGGACTCTCAGCAGCAATATCGCTTGCAGCTATACCCATAGATAAGTTTCTTTGAGAATAACCACCTTGATACCCTTGCTCATTATGACCTTGTGTTGCAGTACCTAAGCCATCTTCTCCTGTATGTTCCCAGAAGTACAATGTACCATCTATTGCACTTTCGTTTGCAGTTATAAAATCATTTGCATCTAAAGCACTTGGATATGGGTTACCCAGCATTGCAGATTTATTTGCATCTAAGCTAAAAGTAATAGAACCATCATTTGGAGTTCCTACGAATGTGAATCCTTGACCAATAACTCCTGTAGACTTCATTGTAAATCCTTGACCTCTTGTGATGTCTTCGTTTTCGGTTCTTTGCAAATATGTGGTGTCGTCTATACCATTTAAATATGTGTAAATCCAATAGCCAGCAATTGATATTGGTGAGGTTGCAGCACCATCAAAACCAGCTACCCAATTAATATCTACAATTGCAGAGTTTTCTGATGTTGGAGTTGTACCATCTTTCATTACTTCTTTAACTTTAAAAGTAGATTTACCGAATTCTCTTACAGGAGAACTCCAATAGTGATACCTAAAAATGCTTGGTACTTTTGCTTGTTGATCTCTAAATAACTTTCCACTTCCTTGAACGTTAGACAGACCAGTATGTGTTTGTATTAGTTGGCCATCTCCAATTAGCCTAATTTCTCCATCTAAAATAAAATTTTCATCAAATTCTAAATATGTATCATCATTAACCATTAGCTTAGAGTTTTCTTTAATCCAAACACACTCAACAATTGCGTTTTCTGTTAAAGTAGCGTTAGTTAATGATGCTTCTGCATCAATAACCATTACTTTATCTCTATCTTGTGGCTCATCACTTGGACCACCAGTTACAGCCCCACTATTACCACCAGACCATGCAGACATATCTCCATTCCAGAAAATACCATTGATTTCTGAATAGGTAAAGTATTTTGTACCATTAAAGTTAAAATCTACAGTATAAACATTTTCTGAATTTATAGTTTCTGATGTTACAGGTATGTATTCTACATTAGTTGTAAATGCGGCATCGTCTGCAACTTTAAAAACTTTTACTGTATTTGCTGTAGTCAAAGCATTATCTAAAGTTGTTCTATCTACAGCTACTTGTACAGAAGCTACATTTCCATTTTCTACAATTTTCCAAGTTCTTGCTAATGTTTTTTCTGGAGCACAAATTAGTTCTGTTTCTGTAACATCTGCTTCTAAAACACTACCATTATTATTACCCCAAACTAAAAAGTCTTTATTGGTGGTAAATGTATTTAAATTGGTTTGGTTTGTGGTTGCTATGGCATCTAAACCAATAGTAATAATGGCATCTGTATTTATAGATTTAGATTGTTTTTGATTTAATGCCATAGCATCATCTCTACCTATACCTGCTACATCATTATGGTATGATGAATTTGTTGTATAATTCCATACTTTTGTAGATTGGTCTGCTAATACATAATCTCCCTCTATTATTGAGGTAGGTGTAGTGCTGTTATAATCTACAGTACTAAGTGTAAAGCCATATTTTATGGCTAAATAACTTTCTATTTGTTGTTGTTTAGCAGCTGTTGGGGTTTCATTAAACACCATAATTTCTGCTATTTGTGCATCTATAAAATTTCCATTATTACTTGCGCCTATGTCAAAATCATCATTTACACCATTTATTGTTGTTAATGCATTGTTTGCTCTAAATAATGGATTGCCTAAAACATGTATTGATTGGCTGTTTCCTGTTGGTGCAGCAGCACCATTTGTTGTGGAACCTAAAGTGTATAAACTATATGAATTTTCATTAGCAGTTATGTTTAAAATTTGTGAAGTAGGGGAACCAAATCTTTGTCTTAAGTTTGTACCACTTACCAATCTTGTATGAAAATTACTAGAACTCATATTTTCTATAAATACAAAACCGTTCCCAGCGATATTATTAGGGTTAAAAACTACATAAGTCCATAAATTGGAGTAACTAGCCCCGCCTAAAATACCTCCAGAAATTATTAAATCTTGGTTTGTACCATCAAAATCTATAACTGGATTAAAATTTAGTGCTCCATCAAGTTTATCTGGTGCTTCTCCAGTAGCAGATGTTGCATTAAATGCGCTTGCTGTTTGGTCTACCCATGATGTTACTTCATCAGAAGTTTCTGTCACAGCTAAATCTGCTCTAAGCCAAAGAATGTTACCTGGTGTTCCTGGAGTTATACCATCATTATCTTCATCTCTGTAATCTACATCATCTGTACCTACATCTGTGTCTTCGTCTGGTAAATCTGAAGATGGTGTGTTAATTTCGTCATTAACATCATAACCATCATTTGTATTTGAGCCTTCAAAATTATCATCTAATCCATCTCCATCTGTATCTGTTCCGCTTACTGTATTGTCTGAGTCACCATTTTCTTGGATGTCTGGAGTACCATCTCCATCAGAATCTGAATCTAAATAGTCTGGAATTAGGTCTGAATTTGTGAGTGCATTATCTGTATTTACAGGAGAAATGTTTGTACCACCCTGTGAAGTTTCGTAATTATCATCTAAACCATTGTTGTTAGCATCTGTGATACTGTTTCCAATACCAGAAGGTGCAATGTAACCTAGTGTAGTTTGTGCTTCTACGTTATCTGGTATACCATCGTTATCTGAATCTATATCTAATCTGTTTTCTACACCATCGCCATCATTATCGCAAGATAGTGTTGCTTCTATTTTTATATCACTAGAAGACCATACAATGGAGTTAGAATATCTGGCAGCGTCAATTAAACCAGCAAAACCAGAAATAGTTACCCCAGCAGAGGTGCCACCAAAGTTACCACCTAAACCACCATCACTACCATGAGCTGGTATATTTGTTGCGACTGCATTTGTTGTTGCTGAAACACCATCTAAATAAACAGTCATTGCTCCACTGTTATAAGTTATTGCTACATGATGCCAGAGATTATCTACAGTTAATGTAGTGGGATGCGTAACATTTGTTTGTGTGTTTGATGTTCTTGTAGAGTACGTTAATACGCCATCATCTATCCATAAAATAGAACCATGAGTGCCACCACCTTCTTCATAGATTGCTCTATTACCTGTTACATCTGTGGGTTTTATCCAGGCAGAAAAACTTATTTGGGTATAAGCAGACTCCATAAAAGTGTTATCTTGACTGTATCTAATCCTGTTGTCTGTGCCATTAAAGCTAGCTGAATGTGTACCTTGTATTGCATCTGTTGAAAATCCAGGTGTAGTTCCATCTCCTGTTCTTTCATTATGACTATTACCAGAAGTATCGTTTGTATTGTTGTCTAAATTCCAAATTGCTTCTGCAGTTGTAACAAAAGTTATACCTGGTGTAGTGCAACCTTGGTTTTCTATATAATCTGGGATACCATCATTATCATCGTCTATATCATCATTATTTGCTATTCCATCTTTGTCTGTATCTACACCAACAACATTATCTCTGTAATCTACGTCTCCACCAATGTTTACATCTGCATCTCCATCTGTAAAATTATTTGTTTGGGTGCTGTCAAAAGTACCATTTGGGTCTGAGTAATTATCACCATCTCCAGTACCAAAACCATCTCCATCTGTATTTCCAGCTCCATTATCATCTAGTGTATTGTCTAAACCATTATCTCCAACAGCACCATCTGTTCTACCATTTGTATCACCATCTGTTAGCCCTGTACCAGATTCTACAATATCAAATACCCCATCTGCATCTGAATCTAAATCTAAATAATCTGGGTCTGCATCTCCATCTGTGTTTACTGGTGTTAAACCTGTATCATAAGCTAAATCTATTCCTGAAAGACTGTAGTTTCCTGTTGGTGCTATGTAATCCTGTGTAGATTGTGCTTCTATATTGTCTGGAATACCATCATTGTCTGAATCTAAATCTCTAAAATTGAAAACACCATCTCCATCTGTGTCTTTTGGGGTACAGAATGCTAAATTACCAATTGCGATATCTTGGTTGTCACCAAATGCATCTCCAGTTCCAGAATTTTTATAGATTATTTGTAACTGTGTAATATATTCTGGAATAGGGTTTATAACTACATTGGATGCTGCAGCTCCATTTCCTTCAAAAGTATTTGAACCTACATAGCTGTTTGTTGCTCCTACTGTATAATCTGCTACATCTAGTGTGTAGTTTGAACCATCTTGTTTTGTAAGTACAATTTGTACATTATCTTGTACAATTGTACCATTATCTTGATTTACGTCATATAGAGTAAATGTTAAACTATATACTGGTGTGTTAAAGTTAAAAATATGTCTTGATTCTGCATTTTCTGTTCCTAATTGAGATAAATTATAAGAACTGTCTGTGGTAACATTATCATTAACTCTATATTCACTATCACTACCTACGTTTGTTGTTCTGCTTAACTTAATTGTTACATTTGAATTTACTATTTCATCATTAGTTTCTATGGGATCATCTCCATTTGTAACTACAGTATCTCCTTCTGCATATTCGTTATCCCAATTTAAAATTCCGTTATTAACGGAGCAATCTCCTAACTCTATTGTATCTAATATACCATCATTATCATCATCTAAATCTACTTCATCATTAATGCCATCTCCATCAGTATCTTTTGTAAAAGTATCATCTCTGTAGTCTACATCACCACCATTAAAAACATCTGAGTCTGCATCAGGAAAATTATTAGTTTGTGAATTATCAAAAGAACCGTTTACATCTGAGTAATTGTCTCCATTGTCATAAGCGTTGTCTAAACCATTATTACCCACAACACCTGTTAGTGTTAATCCTGCTTCTGCTGTGTCTAAAACTCCATCATTATCAGAATCTGTTTCTAAGTAGTCATTTTGTGTATCTAAATCTGTGTCTACTGGTGTTAAACCACCTGTATAAGCTGTATCTACACCATTTGCGTCAAAAACTCCATTTGGAGTTATGTAATCTGTTGTAGATTGTGCTTCTATATTGTCTGGAATTCCATCATTGTCTGCGTCTAAATCGAAGTGATTTGGAATACCATCAAAATCTGGATCTGAACTAGACCAAACTCCAAAACTGTTAATTGTATCTCCAGGGATTCCTGTACTAAAATCTGCATCTCTGTAATTTGGGGTTCCATCTGAATCTGCGTCTGCAGAAGGATCATAACCACCAGCTTCTACAGTATCTAAAATACCATCATTGTCATCATCTAAGTCTACAGCATCTTGAATGCCATCATTATCATTGTCTACGAATGAAGTTGTTGTATCTCTCCAATCTACGTTATTTGGTGCGTCTGCAGCATTTGTATTTGGGAATTCACCAAAAGGTGTGCTATCAAAAGAACCGTTTGTGTCTAAATAATTGTCTGAATCTTCGGAATTGGAGTCTAGACCATTTGCACCAACAACACCAGAAAGAGATAAATTTGCTTCAATTCTATCTAAGACGCCATCGTTATCTGAGTCTGTGTCTAAATAATCTGCTATGGCATCTGCACCACTATCTGTGTTTACTGGTGTAAAACTTGTTGCACCAAGAGTGTCGTTATTTTCATAAACGTTATAAAGTCCGTTTGCGCCAACGCTTCCTGTTGGAGCAATGTAAGCGAAAGTATCTTGACCTTCTATGTTGTCTGGTATACCATCATTGTCTGAATCTAAATCGAATTGATTTGGAATTCCATCATTATCATCATCGCAAGTAGTGACAAATCCTTGGTAACTTACATTGTCTATTTCTAAAGCTCCTGCACCACCATCTACATTTAATCTTATTCTAATATATCTGGCTGTACCATCTAATTTATATTCTTTGTTTTCCTCTGTATCAATTGCAGTCCAGCTATATATTATTTGATTAGAAAAAGTAATATTATCTGCAGATTGCTCTACTGACATGAAATGGTTGATGTTATTTGTAATTCTAGATTCTATTTCTACAATGGTTTTATCTGAAACATCTACACCTAAGTCTATTACTAAATTATCGGCTACTTCTTCTAAAATGGCTCTTGCGTTATCTGAACCAATTGCATTTGCAGAATTAGTTACTCCTGTTTGAGATTCTATCGAATCTGCGTTACTGCCTGTTGTGTTTGCTGTGGCACATTCTACAGTATCTAATATACCATCATTGTCATCATCTATATCTACAGAATCTACAATACCATCTCCATCTGTATCTTTTTCTAAACTGGTTGTTGCGTCTCTCCAATTTACTTCATCTGGAGAGTCTGCAGCGTTTGTATTAGGGAAATCATTAAAAGGTAAATTGTCATAGCTACCATTTACATCTGCGTAGGTATCTGCGTTGTCATAAGCGTTGTCTAACCCATTATTACCAACATTTCCTGTTAAAGTGATATTGGCTTCATTTGTGTCAGACACTCCATCGTTATCTGAGTCTAAATCTAAATAATCATCTAAGCCAACACCATCTGTGTTTTCTGGTGTTATATCTGTACCTCCTTGTGCGGTTTCATAATTATCATCTAAACCATTTGCATTAGCATCTGTCATTGCAGTTTCTGCACCACTCGGAGCTATATAATTATCTGTTGCTTGGGCTTCTATATTGTCTGGAATACCATCATTATCTGAATCTAAATCTAAATGATTTGGTATACCATCATTGTCAAAATCAAAAACATTAGGGATACCATCACCATTAATATCATTATAATCGGTTACTGTTGCATCTCCAATACCATCATCTCTAGTATCTAAATAATTTGGTAGATCATCTCCATCTTCATCACCTAAAGGATCATAAGTTGTGCCTCCAGAGGTTAATTCTACAGTATCTGGAATACCATCATTGTCATCATCAATATCTACTGTATCTGGTATGCCATCATTATCTGTATCTACTTCTTCTACAGCATTAATTTGTATGGCAATATTTACTGCTTCTAACAATTCACTACTTGCACCAGAAGCAAATGCTCCATCATTTCTTGGATACAGAGTTAATTCTACTTCACCATTTATATCAGGAGTCCCTACAAAAAAAGTTTTTGCAATACCCCATTTTTCTCTTGAAATGTTTGAGATTAATTGTCTTGGGTTGCTATCTATTTGATAATCAAATTGATCCATATATGTGCCTGCATAGAATGCTCCACCTCCGTCTGAATTACTAAGGCTAGTCATTGCATATATAGTAACAACATAGTATTTGCCAACTTCTAAATCTCCAATAGTAGTTCTTACGGCTTCTTCTGTAAAATCTGGTCCAACATCTCTTAATGTAATCCAAGTTGTGTGACCAGTTGGAGGTAGAGGTAAAGGACCATTTGCCCATGATGCATTACCTCCTAAAGTACCACCACCACCAGCATTATTTCTATCTGAAACATCTGGTGTACCATTTAAATCTTCATAACCAGCAGGTGTACAATTACCACATCTTGTTGCTAAAGATCCTGTACTAGGGATTGTTTGTGAATATGTTTTAAAATTTATTAAAAAAATACAAAAGAAAATGAAATAGAAAAATGTTTTGGGTTTCTTTTGTATAGTTAATGAATGTAAATATGCTGTGCCCATGATATTTAATATTTTAACTATAATTAGAGGTCTAGTTCTAACAAATATACAATATCATTTTTTTAATTACTAAAATTTAAGTGTGTATCTCTATATATTGCTCCTTGAAAAGATTTTTTTTTACGTTGAAATGTATTTACTGTGTAGTGGAATGATTTTTTATATACTGCTAATTTTTATTATTTTTTTTCTTAAAATTATTCTAATTTTTAGAAACTTTATTGTATTCACTAATCATAAAATAAGCCCAAATTATAACACAAATTCCTACAATTATAGAAAAATATAAAACTATACTATTTGCGCTCATTCTGAATCAGTTTTAAGTATATCATTACTCCTAAAAGTGTTGGAGCCCAAAGACCGATAAAAATTCCGTGTAATTTATTTCCTGTTAAGAAGAGGTATTCAGCTACAAGAATAATAGAGATACAGAGTAATAACATTAAAAAGTTTGCAGTGCCAATTTTTTTTATGAAGTTCATAAACTATTTTAAAATTTATGAAAAATACTAAATTTTAAAAATAAAAGTGTTTATTTTTTTTAAAATTTGAATATTTCTTTGTTTCCATTTTAAATCTCACCTATACAAAAGACTATACAAATATATTTTTTTTTCTTATTTTAGTGATTTTAATAAGAATTAATAACCAAACATAAGGTTTATATATTTAGTATGGGTAAGTTTAAAATTTTAACAATCGTCCTTTTCTTTTTTTCTAATTGGTTTCTATTTTCTCAAGAATTACCTCCAATTAATGTTTTTACAACTGGAGATTATAGTGCAGAAAATCAAAATTGGGCTATCTCTCAATCTAATAATGGTTTTATTTATTTTGCTAATAATAAAGGATTGTTGGAGTTTAATGGAGCTTCATGGAAGTTGTACGAAACTCCAAATGAAACCATAATGAGGTCTGTTAAGGTTATTAAAGAAAAAATCTTTTCTGGGTTTTATATGAATTTTGGTTTTTGGAAAAAAAACAATTTTGGCGCCTTAAAATTTACATCTATTGTAAAGTCTCAAAATATAAAAATGCTCGAAGATGAACAAATTTGGAATATTGTAGAAATTGATGGATGGGTAATTTTTAAATCTTTGCAACGAATTTATCTTTATAATTTAGAAACCAAGCTTGTTAAAATAATTGATGCAGAGAAGAAGATTCATAAATTATCTAAAGTAGATGGTGTTATTTATTTTCAAGAAGATAAAAAAGGTCTTTTTAAAATTGAAAATGGCCTACCTAAATTAGTTTCTAATCATGCACTGTTAAAAAATAAAATTATTGTTGATATTTTTAAAGAAGACAATAAGCTGCTTTTTTTAACCCAACAAGATGGTTTTTATTTGTTAGAGGATAATATTCCTGTTTCTTGGAATACAAATTCCAATAAAATATTAAATAATCAAAAAATATACAGTGCTAAAAGGTTAAAGAATAGAGATTTTGCTTTAGGAACCATATCTAATGGTTTAATTTACCTAAACTCTGATGGTTCTTTAAATTATAAAATTAGTCAAGATTCTGGTTTAAGTAACAATACAGTTCTGTCAATTTTTGAAGATGAAAAAAGTAATATATGGTTAGGTTTAGATAATGGAATTAACTGTGTAAATAATGATTCTCCTTTTAAAATTAGCTATAAAAATGAGTTTTTGGGTACAATTTATACTTCTATTGTATATGACAATAAAATTTATTTAGGAACAAATCAAGGTCTTTTTTATAAGGAGGTAAAATCATCAATGCCTTTTCAGTTTTTAGATGGTACTCAAGGACAAGTTTGGAGCTTAGATATTTTTGATAATACTTTGTTTTGTGGTCATGATTCTGGAACCTTTGTAATTTCTAAAAACAATACACTACAAAATATTTTTAAAGATCAAGGTACTTGGGGATTTGTAAAAGTTAAAGAAAATTTGTTAATACAAGGTTGTTATGATGGTTTGTACATTTTAGAAAAAAACAATGCCAAATGGCGTCTAAAAAATAAAATTGAAGGTTTTGATAACTCAAGCAAGTTTATCGTAAAAGTTGATGAAAATAAGTTTTTTATCAACCATGAGTATAAAGGAGTTTTTAAAATTGATTTGGATAGTGAATTTAAAAAAGTAATTCATATAGAAAAAGATAACTCTATTAAAAAAGGTATTCATTCTAGTATTGTAAAATATCAAAATAAAATACTTTATGCGAACAAAAATGGCGTATTTGTATATAATAAAGAGTTAAATTCTTTTGCAAAAGACAGTATTTATAGTAAGTTAATATCTAAAGATGACTTTATTTCTGCTAAGCTAGTGCATAACAGATCTAGTGATAAGCTCTGGTCTTTTTCTAAAGATTATATTAAATACTTTACTCCAGGAAAATTAAGTAATGAGCCAGAATTACATAAAATTCCGATTTCGGAATCTGTGCCTAAAGCTGTTTCTGGTTATGAAAATATAATTCACATTAACGATCAAGTTTATTTAATTGGTACTTCAGATGGTTTTATAGAGATTGATTTAAAAAAACTTAAAAAGCCATCAGATTTTAAGGTTTACATTAATAAAATTAATTTGTTTACAGTAGGAGGCCCTAAAAAAAAGATAGACTTAAATGGAAAAGAAAATAATTTTGATTATAAAAATAATAATATAGAGTTCTTTTTTAACGTACCAAATTATGATAAGATTTTAACTACAAAATACCAATATCAATTATTGGGGCTACATAAGAACTGGATAAATATCTCTAATTCTAATTCTAATTCTAATTCTAATTCGGTTTTATTCGAAAATTTATCTTTTGGAGATTATACTTTTAAGCTTAGAGCTCTTAAAGGAGATGTGTTAAGTTCTAATGAAATTAATTTTAAATTTACTATTGATAGACCTTGGTATTTGTCTAATTTTTTTATTGCATTGTACATACTACTTAGTTTGTTGGCTTTTTATTTGGTTCACATTGCATCAAAAAGATATTATAAAAAGCAAAGAGAGGTTTTGTTAGATAAAGCAAAAAAAGAATCAGAATTAAAAGCTTTAGAGAGTGAGCAAGAAATTATAAAACTAAATAATGAAAAGCTTAGAACAGATATTAAAAATAAGAATAATGAGTTAGCAACTTCTACAATGAATATGATTAAGAAAAATGAATTCTTAAGCACTATTAAAAATGAGTTAATTGAAGGAGGAGATAACAGAGTTGCCAAGGTTGTTAAAATTATTGATAAAAACTTAAACAACATAGATGATTGGCAAATGTTCCAAGAAGCATTTAACAATGCAGATGAAAAGTTTTTAAAGAAAGTAAAAAGTTTGCACCCTAATTTAACTCCAAATGATTTAAGATTATGTGCTTATTTAAGACTTAATTTATCATCAAAAGAAATTGCTCCTTTGTTAAATATATCACCTAGAAGTGTAGAGGTTAAGAGATACAGGATTCGAAAAAAAATGAATTTACCACACGATTCGAACTTAACAAACTACATTTTAGAAATATAGCACCTTAACATTTTGTTTTTTTAACACAACATTACCACAACAAAGTGGTATTTTGATGTTTTTTCTTGAAAAAAAAAACCACGTTCTTTTACGATATTGTTAGCTTTTGCCTTTGTTTTTTATGGTGTATACTTTTTGTAGCGGTTGTTTTTTGTAATTTAATAATTGTTTGGCTTTAAATTTACAATTCAAATAATAATAACATTCTAAATGAAAAAAACATTCACACTATTACTCTTTTTATTTTGTGGTTTTGCAATTAGTGCACAAACAATAAATGTAAAAGGTGTTGTTAAAGATGCTAAAACTGGAGATCCACTTCCAGGAGTAAGTATTTTGGTAAAAGGAACTACTGTAGGGACTCAAACAGATTTTGATGGTCTTTATAATCTCTCTAAAGTAGAGAAAGGAGCAATTCTAGTATTTAATTATTTAGGTTATGCAGTAAAAGAAGTTGCAGTCACTCAAAATTCTATTAATGTTAATTTAGATGAATCTGCAGAATCTTTAGATGAAATTGTTGTGATTGGTTATGGTACACAGCGTAAAAAAGAAGTTACTGGTGCAGTGTCATTAGTTTCAAGTGGTACTATAGAAGATTTAAACCCAACAAGAATAGAGCAAGCCATACAAGGACAAGTTGCTGGTGTAAATATTACACAAAACTCGGGTTCTCCTGGAGCAGCTTCTAATATAAGAATTAGAGGTATATCTACAAATGGAGACAGTAGACCTTTAATATTGTTAGATGGTAGAGTTATAGAAGATTTAAGTGTTGTAAGTCCTTCAGATATAGAATCTATTAATATTTTAAAAGATGCTTCTGCTGGTATTTATGGTGTACGTGCAGCAAATGGTGTAATATTGGTAACAACAAAAACAGGAAGAAAAAATACAGATTTTAAATCGGTTTTCAATGCTTCTTATGGATTTCAGCAAACAACTAGAGAAATTCCAGTTTTAAATGCCACAGAATATGCATTGTTAGCCAACGAAGCTTTTGCAGCAAATGGAGAGCAATTGCCTTTTTCTAGCATAAGTGGTTTAGGGCAAGGTACTAATTGGCAAAATCAAGTTTTTGAGACAGCTCCTTTTTTTAGTATAGATTATACATTAAATAAAGGTACAGAGAATTCTACGTTTTCTTTAGGTTTATCTGTAACAGAACGTGAAGGTATTGTTGGAAAAGATAAATCTAGCTTTAATAGAAGTAATTTAAGAATAAATTACGATTTAGATATTTTAGATAATTTAAAGTTTAACTCATCAACAGTTTACACAAATACAAATAGCAAAACATTAATAGAAAGTACATTAGGTTCTGTATTGTTTAATGCAGTAAACATGCCACCCACAACACCAGTGTTTTTGCCAAATGGAGATTTTTCTCAGCCTCCAGTAACAGGTACTGGTATAGAAGTAGCAAACCCTTTAGCACAGATAAGCAATGCAAATAATAGGAATTGGGTAAATAAAATTTCTGGTAGTTATGGTTTAAACTATAAGTTTTTAGATTATTTTTCTGCAGAAACAAGATTTCAAGCCAACTATTCTGTTACAAATTCTAATACATTTAATCCTTTATTTAACTATGGTATTGGAAATGTATTTAATGTAGATCAATCAACATTTGTAGATTTTAGTCAAAGTTTTTTCGATTATACGTTTGATGCTTTCTTAAAATACGAGAGAGTGTTGGATGAAGTTCATGATATTAAAGCAATGATTGGTACATCTGTTTTTAAGTCTACAGGTAGGTTTAATACAATTTTAACAAGTAATGCAATAGGTACAAGTCTTTCTGATGTATCTGTAGGAAGTCCAGTTTTAAATGGAAATGGTTTAGAAATTTTCAAAAATAATAACAATGGTTCTAATTTAGTTTTTGACAGCCGTTTGTTATCTTATTTTGCAAGACTTCAGTATGGTTATGATGGTAAATATCTATTATCAGCAACAGTAAGAAGAGATGGTTCTAGTAATTTTGGGCCAAAAAATAAATTCGGATATTTTACAGCAGGTTCTTTAGGTTGGGTAGTTTCAGAAGAATCTTTTTTAAAAGATTCAGATGTCATCAACTTCTTAAAATTTAGAGCAAGTTATGGTATTATAGGTAATGACAGAATACCAGGTTTTAGGTTTGTATCTATTTTAAATGGTGAAGCAGAGTACGTGTTTAACAATCAACTACAACAAGGTATAGCTTTAGGACCAATTGCTAACCCAGAAATAAAATGGGAAAAACAAATTCCATTAGATTTTGGTATAGATGTAGAGCTTTTTAATAAAGTAAATATTACAGCAGATTATTTTAAGAAAACAACAGAAGATTTATTAGTATCTGCACAAACATCAGGTATTATTGGTGTTGCTGCACCAGGTTCTTCAGTTCCAGTAATTAATGCTGGTAGTGTAGTAAATAAAGGTTTTGAATTTTCTATCGGATACAAAGAATATGTTTCAGATGACTTTAATTTCAACATCAACTACAACTTTACAACCTTAGATAATGAAGTAACTTTTGTAGGAAACTCTACAGGAATTATAGAGGGAGGTTCTTTTGGTGTAGGTCAAGATCCACCATCTAGAATGGAAGCAGGTTTTCCTATCGGGTATTTTTACGGTTATAAAACAAACGGACTTTTTCAAACTCAAGCAGATGTAAATGCACATGCTACGCAAACCAATGCTGCTCCTGGAGATTTACGTTTTGTTGATGTAAATGGAGATGGAAAAATAGATGCAGATGATAGAACGTATATTGGAGATCCAATTGCAGATTTAACAATGGGATTGAATTTATCTTTCAATTATAAAAAATTCGATTTTAGCGCTTATGCTTTTGCATCATTAGGAAATGAAATTGTTAGAAATTACGAAAGAAACTTACCATTAACAAACAGACCTACATATTATTTAGATAGATGGACAGGACCAGGAACAAGTAATTCTTTTCCAAGAGTAACAACAGGAGCTACAGGTAATGCTCTATTTTCTGACTTTTTTGTAGAAGATGGTTCATTTGTAAGATTACAAAATATTCAATTAGGTTATAGTTTTGGACAGAGTACTTTAGATAGATTAGAGTTCGATAAATTAAGAATCTATGTATCTGCAGATAATTTGTTTACACTTACAAAATATAGAGGGTTTGATCCAACAACATCAAATGGAGCTCCAATAGGTGGTGGTATAGACCAAGGTTTTTACCCAAGTCCTAAAACCTTTTTGTTTGGTATTAATCTTAATTTTTAAAAGATAAAAGATAAAAGATGAAAAATATAAAAATATACACAATTTTTATCCTAATATTAGGATTTAGCTATGCTTGTAGTGATGATTTTGTTGATGTAAAACCAACTTCAGATAATTCTGAAGATTTCTTCAACACACAGCAAGATTATGAAAATGCATTAATTGGTGCTTATGATTTATTACAATCTACTTACTTAAATGTATTGTTAGGCGAAATTGCTTCAGATAATACTTTGGCTGGAGGAGAAAGTGCTACAGATGTTTTAGGAATACAAGAAGTAGATGATATGGTGCATACTCCTTTAAATGCTCAATTAAGAGATATTTGGAACTGGATGTTTGCTGGAGTAAATAGAGCAAATTACATCTTAGAATTTAAAGATAAAACAGATTTTACTGGAAAAAATGAAATTATAGCACAAGCTACTTTTTTAAGAGCTTATTATTATTTTGAATTGGTAAAATGGTTTGGAGATGTACCTTTATCTGTAGACAAAAGAATTGAGTTTGGAGAACAATTTGTAATTGATAGGACTCCAAAAGCAGAGGTATATGCTCAAATAGAAAAAGATTTACAATTTGCAATAGATAATTTACCTTATGTACAAGCAACTCCTGGAAGAATAACCAAAGGTGCTGCAGAAGCTTTGTTAGGTAAAGCATATTTATATCAAAATAAATTTAACCAAGCAGCTACTGTTTTAGAAAGCGTAATCGTTAATGGACCTTATGATTTAGTTGCAGATTATAAATCGATTTTTGAAGAAGTAGGAGAAAACAATATAGAATCCGTTTTTGAAGTTCAGTATTTTGAAGGACAAGGAGCAGGTTTTGGCTGTTTACAATGTAGTGAAGGTAATGTTGCTGTTGGTTTTAATGGTGTTAGAGCTTATGTTGGGCCAGATTACTCATCAGGTTTTAGTTTTAATGTTCCAGTACAAGAAGTAGTAGATGCTTTTCAAGCAGGAGATTTAAGAAAAGATGTAGCCATATTAGATATAGAGGCTTGGGCAACCCAAACAGGAGCTACTTTTGGAAAAGGTTATGAGCACACAGGTTATTTTAATAGAAAATACATTCCAAGAACAAGAAGTGCTAATGCTCAAGGAGATCGTAATTTAACAAACCCTAACAATTATAGAGCTATTCGTTTTGCAGATGTATTATTAATGGCAGCAGAAGCATTTAATAAAAGCACAACACCTAATGATGTAAAAGCGCAAACATATTTAAATAGAGTTAGAGAAAGAGCTTTTGGTAATGCAAATAATAATATTACAGCAACAGGAACTACTTTATACAATAATATTTTACAAGAAAGAAGAGTAGAATTAGTAGGAGAAGGACATCGTTTTTTCGATTTAGTTAGAACAGGAAGAGCTGCTCAAGAAATTAATGGATTCGTACAAGATAAAAACGAAGTTTTCCCTATACCAGCTATAGAAATTCAATTAGCAGGAAATAGATGGTGTCAAAACAAAGGATATGCAACTTCAACTTGTTCAACAAATTAAAAAATATATAATATGAAAAACATAAAAAATATATTTAAAACTAGTGTAGTGTTATTACTTTTAATAGCATGTACAGACAATTTAAGAGATATATCTTTTGCAGAAAATATAGTACTTCCTTCTAATGTGGCAGCTAGTTACGATATTACGCAAGATAACTCAGGTCAGGTTACAATATCACCAACAGCAGATGCAGCAGTTTCTTTCGAAATTTATTTTGGTGATGATACAAAAGAACCTGCAAAAATAGCGCAAGGACAATCTGTAACACATACCTATAAAGAAGGCAGTTACAATGTAAAAACAGTTGCATTTAATTTAAACGGAGATTCAGTAGAAGCAATTCAGCCTTTAGTAGTATCATTTAAAGCACCACAAAACTTAGTGGTAACTATAGAGAATGATGCAGCAATTTCTAAACAAGTAAATGTAACTGCAAATGCAGAGTTTGCTGCAACTTACGAGTTTTATTCAGGAGAAGCAGGAATAACTCAACCAGTTGCAACTGCAAATATTGATGATGCACTTTCTTATCAATATCAAACTCCAGGTAAATACGATGTAAAAGTAATTGCAAAAGGTGGTGCTATACAAACTACAGAATATACTGCTAATTTCGAAGTTACAGAAATTTTAGCTCCAATAGTTGCAGCACCAAAACCACCAGCAAGAAAAGCTGAAGATGTAATATCTATTTTTAGTGATGAATATACAGATATAACCTTAAATGAATTACCTACTTCTTGGTCTTCTTCTGGTTTTGAAGCTGTTAATTTAAATAATGACAATGTTTGGAAATTATCAAATATAGATTTTGTAGGTATAGTAACTAATTATACAACAGGTATAAACGTTTCTGCAATGGAAACTTTACATATTGATTACTGGGTGCCAGAAGGAGTAACTAATGAGTTATCAGTAAAAATTGTAAATACTATTGATGGAGGAGAAGATATAGAATCTTTAGGAAAAACTGTTACAGGTTCGTGGCAAAGTATAGACATAGATATGTCTGGTTTTGACGGAGGTAATTTAGCAAATAAAGAAAAGATTACACAAATATTAATAGATTCAGATGGTGTAGCTGGTGTAGTTTATATAGATAACTTCTATTTCTATAAATCGCCAAGTGTACCTTTTAACGGAATTACTCCTTTAACTTTCGAAGACAATTTTGAATTAAGTTCTTTTGATGGTGGAGAAATCTCTAAAGTAGATAACCCAGATGCATCAGGTATAAATACTTCTTCAAGAGTATTTAAAATGGTTAAAAATGCAGGTCAACCTTGGGGAGGATCTAAAATTACAGTTGCAAAACCTTTCGATGTTTCAAATAGTACTGTAAAATTAAAAATTTGGTCTCCAAGAACTGGTTTAAATCTATTATTAAAATATGAAGATGATCAGGCTTGGCCAAACACAACTGCATCTGCAGAAATAACTGCAACCACTACAGTTGCAAATGCTTGGGAAGAGTTAACGTTTGATTTTTCTGGCATTAGTACTACTGTAGATTTTTACAACTTAGTATTAATTATGGATAATGGAACGCAAGGAGATGGTTCTGCAAACTATACCATTTATGTAGATGATATTTCTACTTCACCAGAGCTTAATTTAGAGCCAAATGTTACGCTTTCTGGTTTTGATGGTGGTGTAACTTCTATTATTGATAATCCAGATAAAACTGGTAATACATCTTCAAGAGTGTTGCAAATGGTAAAAAATGCAGGTCAGCCTTGGGCAGGTTCAAAAGTAACAGTTCCAGCTCCATTTTCTTTTATTGGAGGTACAGGTGTTAAAGTAAAAGTATGGTCTCCAAGAGCAGGTTTAAAACTATTGCTAAAGTTTGAAGATGCAGTTGCTTGGCCAAACACAACAGCTTCAGCAGAAGTAACAGCAACAACAACAGTTGCAAATGCATGGGAAGAGTTAACGTTTAGTTTCTCAGGTATTAGTACTTCTGTAGATTTTAACAATTTAGTATTAATTATGGATAATGGAACACAAGGAGATGGTTCTGCAAATTATACCATTTATGTAGATGATATCACACAATTTTAACAATAAGTAAAATGAAAAAAATAAAATATATAAAAGCACTATTTTTTTGTGTCATCCTAGTATTTCTAGGATGCCAAGAAAATGAGTATTCATTTGGAGAAATTATAACTCCTTCAAATATTCAAATCACTGCAGAAATTGTAGGTGCAGATGCTAACAATCCTAATGGAGATGGAAGTGGAGAAGTTAAATTTAATGTTGTTGCAGATAATGCAGTATCTTATAAATTGGTTTCTGGTGGAGCAGAGTACGTTACATTATCAGGAGAGCAGAAAATAATTTTTAGTAAATTAGGTTTAAACACATATACTGTAACAGCAGTAGCATCAGGTACAGCTGGGGTTTCTTCTAGCAAATCAATTCAGGTAGATGTTTTAGCAACATATTCTCCACCAAATGATTTAATTCAAAAATTATATGGTTTTGATCCAGCAAACCCATCAGTAGCAAGTTCTAAAACTTGGAAAATTCAATCTGCAAAACCTGGTCATTTTGGTTTAGGGCCTGTAGGAGGTACAAAACCAGTAGAATGGTATGGAGCAGGAATAGATGAAAAAGCAGGTGTTGGTATGTATGATGATCGTTTTGTGTTTAGTTCAGATGGTACTTTTGAGCATAAAACCAATGGAGATATTTTTGGAAGAGATCCTCACATTATAAATGATTTAGGACCAAATACAGCAGGAACTGTAGATGGTGCAGATATATTAAATTATGCTTATGCAGATTACTCAGCAACATATACACTAACAGCACCAGCAGGTTTTGAAACGATAAGCTTAACAAACAATGGGTTTATAGGTTATTACACAGGAGGTAATCATAAATATGAAATATTTGATAGAGGTACTCCAAATGAAATGGTACTAAGAACTACAGATGCAGATGCTTCATTTGATTGGTGGTTTATTATCGTTTCAGAGTAATTTTATTTAAAACCACAAAAGAGTATAATTAAGGAGTCAGATTAACTCTGACTCCTTTTTTTTCATTGAAATTACCTTTTTAAAACTGTACAAGTTCTTTTGATGAATTTTTTTACCACATCATAAAGTTCTTTAAACAATACATTACCACAACATATTAAAAAATCGTTTCAATTAATATGTTAAAATTTAAATATAAAACCTAAGCATTACTACTGTCTTTGGTGTTTTTTTACGATGTATGTTTTATGTTGAGGCATATTTTAGAGATTTAGCAAATTATTAGTCTTAATTTTATCATATTCAAATATTCAATAATTGTTTTGATCTAAATTGTTAATTCACATGATAAAGTAAATTAAAAAAAGATCAAATACATATTAGAAATCAAATTTTAATAATTATGAAAAACATTTTACTGAGATTAGTACTTGTTTTATTTACTACAAGTTTTTTTGCTCAAGCAAACAATGTATCAGTTGTTAACGATGCAAAAGGGTTTAAACTAGTAGTCAATGGAAAAGATTTTATTGTAAATGGTATCAATTGGGATTATGTTCCAATAGGATACAATGTACTCGATGCTAAATTCTGGGAAAAACCAGACGATATTATCAAAGCAGCATTGGATGGAGAAATGCCTTTATGGCAAAATATGGGTGTAAATGCCATAAGAACTTACATTGGCATGCCTCCAAAATGGATTACTTACATCTATGAAAACTTCGGAATCTATACAATGATAAATCATCAATTTGGTGCTTATGGATTAACTTTAGATGGTATTTGGTATCCAAAAACAAAATACGGAACCGAAAAAGTTAGAAAACATCTTATAGACGAATCCGTTAAAATGGCTAAGATGTATAAAGATACACCAGGTTTTCTACTATTTATGTTAGGTAATGAAAATAACTATCATTTAACTTGGGAAGGAGCAGAAACTGATGAAGGAATCATTATAAACGACCAAGACAAAGCAAAAAGAGCAGAAGCAAGAGCTATGTATAAGCTATTTAATGATGCAACTTTAGCTATTAGAAATGTTGATAAAAACCATCCAGTAGGTCTTTGTAATGGAGATTTATTGTACTTAGATATTGTAGCAGAAGAATGTAAAGATATTGATATTTATGGTACTAATATGTATCGTGGAGTTTCTTTTTCTGATGCTTTTAGCAGGGTAAAAAAAGAATTTAACAAGCCAATTTTATTTACAGAATTTGGTTCTGATGCTTTTAATGCAAGAGATAATAAAGAAGATCAGTTAATGCAAGCCTATTATATGGTTAATAACTGGAAAGAAATATATGCAAATGCTTACGGACTTGGAAAAGCACAAAACTCTATAGGAGGTTTTACTTTTCAATCAAGTGATGGTTGGTTTAAAGCTGGTTTTGACGAGCGTAAAAATGCAGATGTTCATGATAGTGAAGCTTCTTGGGCAAGTAATGGTTATAGTAGAGATCAAGCAAAACCTGGAGATAAAAATATGAATGAAGAATGGTTTGGTATTGCTGCTAAAGGACCAACAGATATAAGAGGGTTATATACATTGTATCCAAGAGCGTCTTATTATGCTTTAAAAGAAGCCCATAGTTTAGATGTTTTTGAAAGTTCTTCTGTTTCAGTAAAAAATCATTTTAAGAAGATAAACTTAATGGATGCTGTCTTAAGAGCAAGAGGAGATAAGGCATCAATGGGAAGTACTGAAAAAATAAAAATAAGCAATTTAAGAGCAGAATTCACAACTTTTAACACTGGTGGAACTCTTTTAACCACTCCTCAAAATTCAGACGGAACTGGTCAAACAATTCCAGACAGGAGAGGTTTTGACCACATGCAATCATATTATATTGGAGTTAAAGGGCAACCTACTTCTAATATGAAAGCAGAAGTTAATTTTAATATTCTTGGAAATGTCCCAGGAAATCCAATTGATGATATTTTCTATGAAAATGTAGGTAGACCAATACAAGTAGATTCTCCTAATGGAATAGTAACAATAACAGATAATAATAGATTAAGAGTTTATAATGCAGAGTTTGAGTGGAAAGCAAAAGATTTTGACATGAGAGGTTTTTACAGAACTGGTCATTATCACTGGGGGTATGAAGGAGACCTATTTGGTTTGTATCCAGAAGCAAATTATGGACCAAATTTAGACATTTATAATGGAGAAATTTTAGGAATTGAAGTAGATGGAAAAGGGGCTCTTAAAGGTTTAAAAGCTGCATTTGGACCACAACTTTGGTGGGGAGCAAATCCTGCAGTACTTTTAAAATATCAAAGAAAAATTGGTGGTTTAGACTTTGCTGCTATTTATCATAAAGATTTAGTATCTGGTAATGGTATAGATGCAAATGGGAATCGTGTTTTAGATCCAGTTCAAACAAGAACAGGTGTAATTCCTGCTTTACCAACAGAAAGAGCTACAATAGCTTTCGAGAAAAAAGGGAAAAATTTTGGTTGGACTGTTGGAGCAATTTGGGGTGGTAGACCATTAAATGGAAGAACATTTCAAGTAACCACAGGAACCTCAGGTAATTATACAGTTTATAATGATAAAATTAAAACTAAAGACAACTGGGGAGGTAAAGCAAAAATCACCTATACTAAAGGAGGTTTTAACTGGTATGCACAAGGTTCTGTTATGGGCTTAGTAGCTAATGGAGGTGCAGACCCTACATTAACTTTTACAGGATGGAGATTAAAAGACTCAGGAAGTGGAAACATGAGTAACTTCTTATCTGGATTTGCTTATAATTTTGGAGGAAAATTTCAAATAGCACCTAACTTCTTATATCAGAAACCTTTAATAGATCCAATGCCAAATGATGTTGGAGCTCCAGGTAGATTAAGAAATTTTGTAGATGATCCTTTCGTGGTAAGAGGTGGAAACAGAGAAACCACAGCTGGAGAAATTTTATTTACTTATGATCCAACACCAGCAACATATATGTATCAATGGGATAATGATAGAGCAGAAGATGCGCCATTTGCAATGAATCTTGGGTTTGTATATCGTAGTTTACCAACCACGCAAGATGCTGCAATTGGTTTCTTAGCAAATCGTCAATCTTTTGCATTTTCAAAATCTGCACCAGCACAAGATTTATGGGAAATTCATTCAAGAATGGTCTCTAAAGTTAATCCAGAATTAGGTTTAGTAGCTAATATGTATTATGGTACTGCTCAAGCAAATGGAGATAGTGATCGATTAATTTATAGAGGAGGAGCAGATGTAAGAATGATTTTAAATAAAATGAAAATTACAGCAATGGCTAAGTTTAATGACTGGGGACCTTTTGATTATCACAGAGATTTCAACTTAACATTTCCAACACAATTAATGTTAGACGTGTCTACTTCAATAGGTAAACCAGATTGGTTCATTTTACCAAATACCAAAGTGGGTTTAAGAGGAACTTGGCGTTCTTTAAACGAGTTTTCTCCAAGATATTCTCCAAATGCTACATCTAGTGCATTTGCAACACAACCAACAGTAAGTCCAACAGGATTTCCAAATGGTTCAGAATGGGAAATTAGAACATACATACACATTAACATTGGTAAATAAAAAAGAAGATTATGAAGACACAAAAATATATATATTCAAAAATCAGCTTCTTTTTAGGGTTGATTTTGTTAACAACAATAAGTTGTGAAAGAGAATTATCTGATGATATTGTAGAGGCAACATTCACAAAAAATCCAGATATTTTTATTGATGCTTTTAGTGCTGGTTTAGATTACCAACCATTTGGAGATTCTTTTCAAGAAGCGTTTAGTGTAGATACAGAAACAAAATTTGAAGGTTCATCATCAATGAGATTCGATATTCCTGTTTTTGGTGCAGGTTATGGAGGTGCTAATTTCCCTGTAAGCTCACCAAGAGATTTATCTAGTTACGATGCTCTTACTTTTTGGGCAAAAGCCTCACAAGGAGCAGATATTAATGAAATTGGTTTTGGTATTAACGGTTCAAACAATAATAAATACCAAGTATCTAAAAAGAATTTAGCTATTTCTACACAATGGAAAAAGTATATCATTCCTATTCCAGATGCATCAAAACTTACAGCAGAAACAGGTCTATTATGGTATGCAGAAGGAGCAAATAATCAAAATGATGAAGGAGGATATACCTTCTGGTTAGACGAAGTAAAATTTGAAAAATTAGGAACCATTGCACAACCAAGACCAAAAATCTTAGAAGGTGTAGACAAGTCTGAACAAACATTTATAGGTGCTACTATTACAATTAATGGTTTATCACAAACTTTTAATTTAGAAAACGGACAAAACTCTCAAGTTTCAACAGCTCCTGGTTATTTCGATTTTAAAACAACGGATGCAACTGTAGCAACTGTAGATGAAAAAGGAGTTGTTACAGTATTGGGTAAAGGAGATGCTACAATTACAGCTTCAATAAATGGTGTTAATGCAGCTGGTTCTTTAAAAGTAGAATCTTTAGGGCCATTTACTGCAGCACCAACACCAACACAACCAGCTACTAATGTTTTATCAATTTTTAGTGATGCATACACAAACCAGCCTGTAGATTTCTATAATGGATACTACCAGCCTTTTCAAACAACTCAAGGTCAAAATGATATCAATATTAATGGAGATAATATTATAAAATACAGCCAATTAAATTTTGTTGGAATAGAATTTAAAAATCCAACAATTAATGGAAGTCAAATGAAATTTTTGCACATAGATATTCAAGTTGAAAATCAGATAAAAGCAGGAGATTTTATTTCAGTAGAATTAGCAGATTTCGGAGCAGATGGTGCTTTTGGTGGTGGAGATGATTCTAGTGGTAGAATTAAATTTGATGGGAGCAAATTTACAACAGGAAATTGGGTGAGTTTAGATATACCTATTACAGATTTTGGGTTAACAAGTACTTTAAATTTAGGGCAAATGTTGTTCATCACAGATGGTACAAACCCTGCAATTCCAGGAAGTATTACAGATATTTTAGTAGATAATATTTATTTATACAAAACAACTGGCCCAACAATACCTTTTAATTTTGATGGTGCTAATATAGATTACAATTTCGACACTTTTAATGGTGCTTCTTTTAGTGTTGTAGATAACCCTCAACAATCAGGAATCAATGCAACTGCATCTAAAGTTGGAGCATTAACAAATGTTGGAAGAAATTGGGAAGGTGGAGCAGTTATTTTAGAAAACCCAGTAAATTTTGCGAATGGCAATAAAATAAAACTAAAATTATATGCAACTACAGCAGTTCCTGTGCTTTTAAAATTCGAAAATGGTACAAATGGTGCTGCAAATATAGAAGTTGCTGCAAACCATACAGGTTCAGGTTGGGAAGAGTTAGAATTTACTTTTACATCAACAAATCAATATGGTAAATTAGTATTATTTGTAGATGGTCCAGGGACAACTTCTGGAACTTTTTATATAGATGATGTTGTACAAACAAACTAAAATTTAAAAGAATTTAATATGAATTTCATACAAAAATATAAATCACAACTACATCCAATAGCAATCGCTATTATATTAATTGTTTTTTCAAGTTGTGATACGAGTGAAACTCAAACTGTAACCACTTTAAATAAGTTAGTTTGGGCAGATGAGTTTAATACAGATGGTGCACCAGATGCAACAAAATGGAAGTTTGATGAAGGTAATGGAACAGCCCAAGGAATTCCAGGTTGGGGTAACAATGAGTTACAGTTTTATACCAAAAGATCAGAAAATGTAAAAGTAGTAAATGGTAATTTACAAATTACAGCTTTAAAAGAATCTTTTATGGGTTCTGGTTACACATCTGCCAGAATTTTAACTAAAGGATTGTATCAAAGCAAATATGGTAGGTATGAGGCAAAAATAAAATTACCTTGGGGACAAGGAATTTGGCCAGCATTCTGGTTACTAGGAGATGATGCTAATGGAACAAAGGTTTGGCCACAAATAGGTGAGATTGATATTATGGAATACAGAGGTCAGCAACCTACTAAAGTAGATGGTACAATTCATGGACCAGGATACTCAGGAGCAAATGGTATTACCAAAAGTTATTCTTTAAAAAACGATCGTTTTGATACTGGGTTTCACATTTTTGGTATAGAATGGGGTCCAAAATATATCAACTTTTATGTTGATGATGTTTTGTACAACCAAATAACTCCTTCTAATTTACCTGATGGCGCAAATTGGGTTTTTGATAGTAACGAATTTTATATCATTTTAAACCTAGCAGTTGGAGGCAATTTTGTAGGACCTCCAAATGCAGAAACTGTATTTCCGCAAACTATGGAAGTAGATTATGTAAGGGTTTACAATTAAAAAAAAGCTAACTGAGTTGGTGGTTTTTACTACCAACTCAAAATATAGAACTAAACTTAAAAACTACAATTTTCATCTTTAAGATGTTTTCAAGTACGATTTATAATGACAAAAAACACTATTTATTTAGGTAAGAATAAAATTCAACATCAATCTTTAGAAGTTAAAGGAGAATTACTGAATTTTGATAACGAAGTCTATTACAAAATATCTAACAGCGATAAAATGAGACCATTTTTTATGAGTCTTGTAAGCAACTCAAATCATTGGATGTTTATATCTAGTAATGGTGGTTTAACTGCTGGTAGAAAAGATGCAGAAAGTGCATTATTTCCTTATTATACAGATGATAAAATTACAGAATCTGCAGATGTAACAGGTAGTAAAACAATTGTACAAGTTCATAAAGATGAAAAGACATTTCTTTGGGAACCTTTTTCTGATAAATATGAAGGTGTTTATCAAATAAAACGAAATTTATATAAAAATAATTACGGAAACAAAGTAGTTTTCGAAGAGATTAATGAAGATTTAGGGCTAACTTATAGATATCACTGGAATACTTCAAACGAGTATGGATTTGTAAGAAAATCAAACTTAATAAACAACATAAATGCGAATATAGAAGTAACCATTTTAGACGGTATTCAAAATATTTTACCTTATGGAGTTACTTCTGCAATACAAGGTATTCGTAGTAATTTGGTAGATGCTTATAAAAAATGCGAATTAGAAACAGATTCAGGAATTGGTATTTACGCATTAAGTGCCATTATTGTTGATAAAGCAGAACCAAGTGAAGCTCTAAAATCAAATTTAGTTTGGTCTTTGGGTGTTCAAAACCCAAAATATTTAATTTCTTCAAGACAATTAGATGCTTTTAGAAACGGAAAAGAAATTGAACAAGAAGTAGATGTAAAAGCAGAAAAAGGGGCATATTTTACCATTCAAGAATTAAGTTTAAAAGCCAATGAAGAACAATCTTGGATGCTAATTGCAAATGTAAACCAAGATTTAAATGCTTATCACAACTTGTCTAATATCATCAAAAAAGAGAAAGATATAAAAGCATTACTTCAAAAAAGTATCGATGAAGGAACAGAAAACTTAATAGAGTTAACAGGTGCTTCAGATGGTTTGCAGTTAGGTGAAATTCAACTAAGAAATACAAGACACTTTGCAAACACGCTTTTTAATATTATGAGAGGTGGTATTTTTGATAACAATTATCAAATAGAAAAAGATGATTTTTTAAAATACCTATCAAAAGCAAATAAAGATGTCTTTAAAAATCAACAAGAAATAGTAAACAATTTACCAGAAGAATTTACAGCAGATTTTATAAAGAATTTGTCAGAGAATAATAAAGACAAAGACTTTAAAAGATTGTGTTTTGAATATTTGCCTTTAAAATTTAGTAGAAGACATGGAGATCCAAGTAGACCTTGGAACCGTTTTTCTATCAATACCAGAAGTGAAGTAGATGGCTCTAAAATCTTAGATTATGAAGGAAACTGGAGGGACATTTTTCAAAATTGGGAAGCTCTAGCACATTCATATCCAGATTTTATAGAAGGGATGATTCACAAGTTTTTAAACGCTTCTACTTTTGATGGTTACAACCCATACAGAGTTACAAAAGGTGGTTTTGATTGGGAAATTATAGAACCAGATGATCCTTGGTCTTACATTGGTTATTGGGGAGATCATCAAATTATTTACCTATTAAAATTCTTAGAATTTATAGAAAACTATTACCCAGGTAAATTGGCAAAAAACTTTACAGAAGCCATTTTTGTCTATGCAAATGTGCCTTATAAAATTAAAAGCTATCAAGAAACACTACAAAACCCAAAAGATACCATTGATTTTGATGAAGAATTAAATCATAAAATAGACGATTTAAGAGAAAAATTAGGAGCAGATGGCGCTTTGTTAAGAGATGCAAACAACAATATTTACAGAGTAAATATGATGGAAAAATTGTTAGCAACTGTGTTAGCAAAAGTGTCTAATTTTATTCCAGAAGGTGGTATTTGGATGAATACACAAAGACCAGAATGGAATGACGCCAACAACGCTTTAGTAGGTAATGGAGTTTCTATGGTTACTTTGTGTTATTTACATCGTTTTATAAATTTTTTCGAAAACGTAGTTATAAATGCAGATATAAATGAATTTAAAATCTCAGAAGAATTAGCAACGTTTTTTAATGCTGTAATTGTACCACTAAAAGAAAACGAAAATATTTTATCAAAAAATATTTCTGATGCAGATAGAAAAACAATTTTAGATGGAGTTGGTAGTGCTGGAAGTAATTACAGGTTATCAATTTATGAAAACGGTTTTAAGAATAAAAAATCGAATGTTTCTAAAAACGATTTATTAGAGTTTTTTAAAATCATAAAAAAATATACACAACAAACTATAGATACTAATAAACGTGATGATAATATGTATCACGCATATAACTTAATGACAGTAAAAAATGAGAAAGAAGTATCAATTTCTTACTTGTCAGAAATGTTAGAAGGCCAAGTTGCAGTATTAAGTTCTGGGCACTTATCGCCAAAACAAGCTTTAGCAACTTTAGATGGTTTAAAAGCAAGTGCGTTGTTTAGAGAAGATCAATACAGTTATATCTTGTATCCTGATAAAGATTTAGGAAGGTTTTTAGATAAAAATAACATTCCATCAAAAGCAGTCCAAAAATCAAAATTACTGCAACAATTATTAGCAGATGGTAACAATCAAATCTTAGAAAAAGACGTTGCAGGCAATTATCATTTTAATGGTAATTTTAATAATGCCGATGTTTTAAAATCTGCATTAGAAAATCTTGAAGAAGCTTACCAACCTTTAGTAAATGAAGAAAAAAAGGTGCTCCTAGAAATTTATGAAGAAATGTTCGACCATAAATCTTTTACAGGAAGATCAGGAACATTTTTTGGTTACGAAGGTTTAGGTTCAATCTATTGGCACATGGTTTCTAAATTATTGTTAGCAGTTCAAGAAAACTGTTTGTTAGCAATTAATACAAATGAAAGCGAGGCAGTTATAGGTAGGTTGTTAGACCATTATTACGAAATAAACGAAGGAATAGGTGTGCATAAATCTCCAGAATTATATGGTGCTTTTCCAACAGATCCTTATTCACACACTCCAGCTACAAAAGGAGCACAACAACCAGGAATGACTGGGCAAGTAAAAGAAGATATCTTATCTAGAATGGGTGAGTTAGGTGTGTTTGTAAAAAATGGAGAGATTACTTTTAACCCAAGATTATTAAGAGATGAAGAGTTTTTAAAAGACACTAAAGATTTTGATTATGTTGATGTAAATAGTAATAAAAAAACAGTAACGCTCAACTCTAAAACTTTGGCTTTTACGTATTGTCAAGTGCCTATTATTTACAAATTATCTGATAAAAATAAATTAAAAGGATTTTTTACAGATGGTAAAGAGTTTGAATCGAGTGATTTAAAGTTAGACTCAAATAATAGCGATAAATTATTTAAAAGAACTGGAGAAATAGAAAAGATAATTGTTTCAATTAAAAGATAAATAGGATTATTAAAACCAATCAAAAAGCATAAAATTATGAAAGCAAATTTTAGTATGTATATCATTGCATTTATAGTCTTTTTTTGTGTTGGATGTAATTCAGAAAAAAAAGTAAAAAAAGAACAAGAAGTTGAAATGACAGCAGAAAAAATTTTAGGGAATCCCCAATATTTGGCAATTTCTTATGGAGGTTACAGAGAAAAATCTAGAGAACAACAGCCTACTATCCAACAGTTAAAAGAAGATTTAAAAATTCTTTCTGCAATGGGTATTAAAATTTTAAGAACCTACAATGTACAACCTAAATTGCCTCACGCATCTAATGTTTTAAAGGCAATAAAAGAGTTAAAAAAAGAAGATTCTAACTTCGAAATGTATGTAATGTTAGGTGCTTGGATAGATTGTTTAAATGCTTGGACAGACAAAGTGCCAAATCATGATGTAGAAAGCCCACAAAACGAAGGAGAAATTGCAAGAGCTGTAGCTTTGGCAAAAGAGTATCCAGATATCATAAAAGTAATTGCAGTAGGTAATGAAGCTATGGTAAAATGGGCAACAAGTTACTATGTTCAACCTAGCGTAATTTTAAAATGGGTAAATCATTTACAAGATTTAAAGAAAAATGGAGAACTCTCTAAAGATTTATGGATTACAAGTTCAGACGATTTTTCTTCTTGGGGTGGAGGAGATGAAAGTTATAGAGTTAAAGATTTAGAAGATTTAATTAAGGCTGTAGATTATGTTTCTATGCATACCTATCCTTATCATTATTCACATTACGTCCCAGATTTTTGGAAAATTCCAGAAGATGAGCAAAACCTGTCAGATTTAGAAAAGACAAACAATGCAATGTTACGTGCTTTAAAAAAATCACAACAACTTTTTAAAGATGTTTCAGATTACGTAAAAAGTATCGATTCTACAAAAACAATTCATATTGGCGAAACTGGTTGGGCAACTATTTCTAGTGGACATTATGGAGAAAACGGTTCTAGAGCTACAGACCAATACAAACAAGGCTTGTATTATAAACAAATAAGAAATTGGACCAATAAAGCTGGTATTTCTTGTTTCTATTTTGAAGCTTTTGATGAGCAATGGAAAGATGCAAACAATCCTAATGGTTCAGAAAATCATTTCGGATTGATAAACTTAAAAGGAGAAGCTAAATATCCACTTTGGGATATGGTAGATAAAAGAGTTTTTAAAGGATTAACCAGAAATGGAAAACCAATTACCAAAACATTTAATGGCGATAAAGAAGAAATGATGAAAACTGTTTTAGTACCAAACACAGATTATCCAAGATAAAGACATTTTTATGAAAACAATAAACTATTTTTTTAACATATCACTTTTTGTATTGATGATAAGTTGTACCCAAAAAGACAATAAATTAGTTGTAGATGTTTATGAAACATCTGCAGCTGGTAACAAATTAACAAAGATTTCTAATTTTGTTGATGCTAATAACGCTTCAACTATAAAGATAAATCCGGACACAACTTTTCAAACTATTACTGGTTTTGGAGGCGCATTTACAGAATCATCAGCCTATTTACTAAATCGTTTAAGTAAAAAAAATAGAGATACTATTTTACAAGCCTATTTTTCAAAAGATGGTGCTAATTACTCTTTAACAAGAACACACATGAACTCTTGTGACTTCTCATTATCTCAATATTCATATTCTCCTGTAGAAAATGATATGGAGTTAGAACACTTTACAATTAAAGAAGATAAAGACGATTTAATTCCAATGATAAAAGATGCAATGAAAGTATCTAAAGACGGGTTCAAAATTTTTGCATCACCTTGGACAGCTGCTCCTTGGATGAAAGATAATAACAAATGGGTTGGAGGTAAGCTATTGCCAAAATACTATGATACTTGGGCTTTATTCTTTTCAAAATATATAAACGCTTATCAAAAAGAAGGCATAGATATTTGGGGGTTTACAGTAGAAAATGAACCACATGGAAATGGAAATAACTGGGAAAGTATGCATTTCTCTCCAAAAGAAATGACCGATTTTGTAGAATTTCACTTAGGCCCAAAATTAGAAAAAGACGGTTGTGGAGACAAAATTATTTTAGGATATGACCAAAATAGAGCAGGTTTAAAAGAATGGGTAGATGAAATGTATCGAGATGAAAACTCATCAAAATATTTTCATGGAACTGCTATTCATTGGTACGAAAGTACGTACGAAGTTTTTCCAGAGGCACTACAATATGCACATAATAAAGCCCCAAATAAATACTTAATAGAAACAGAAGGTTGTATAGATAGCGAAGTTCCTGCTTGGAAAGATGATATGTGGTATTGGAGTAAAGAAGCCACAGATTGGGGGTATGATTGGAGAGAAGAAGAAAAAAAATATTTACATCCAAAATATGCACCAGTAAATAGATATGCAAGAGACATCATTGGTTGCCTAAACAATTGGGTAGATGGTTGGGTAGATTGGAATATGGTTTTAGACAAACAAGGAGGTCCAAATTGGTTTAAAAACTGGTGTGTTGCTCCAATAATTGTAGATCCAGAAACAGACCAAGTGTATTTTACACCAATTTATCAAGTTATGACTCATTTCAGCAAATATATTAGACCACAAGCAAAAGTAATTGGAGTAGATAGTTCTGATAAAGGTTTACAAGTTACAGCAGCAAAAAACACAGATGGATCTATTGCAATTGTTGTTTTTAATGAAGGTAAAACAAAAAAGAGTTTCAAATTAGCGTTAGCAGAAAAAGAAACATTAATAAATATAGATGCACAAGCATTACAGACTATAATGATATCAAATAAATAAAACTAAAAATATGTCAAATAAACAGAACGCTACAAAAGTTCCAATGGGACAAAAAATTGCTTTTGGGTTAGGAATGTTATCTAACCAAATGTTTCCAGCTGCTTTAGCTATTTTTATGGTGGTTTTAGTTCAAGACTATGCCTTTCCAACTTGGATGTGGGGAATCTTATTTTTCCTTCCACGTATTTTTGATTCTGTAACAGACCCAATTATGGGCTTTATTTCAGACAACACAAAATCTATTTGGGGCAGAAGAAGACAATACGTCCTTTTAGGGGCTTTAATTATGGGAGTTTCCTTTGCGCTACTATGGCAATTATATATAGAAGATGGTGTAAATTATAATTTCACCTATTTTTTAATCTGGTCTTTAGTCTTTTATTTAGGGCTTACAATTTTTAGTGTACCTTATGTAGCAATGGGTTATGAGATGAGTGATGATTTTCATGAGCGTACAAATATTATGGCAGTAGCACAATGGATTGGTCAATGGGCTTGGGTAATTGCACCTTGGTTTTGGGTGGTAATGTATGATGATAGTTGGTTTGGAACTACTACAGAAACAACAAGAACTTTAGGAATTTGGGTAGCTGTTATTTTTGCAGTTTTAGCAATGATACCTGCACTTTTTATAAAAAGTAAATCTACTAAAGATGATGAAAGTTTAACACCTTTAACACTAAAAACCATTGGAGGAAGTTTAAAGCAAATTATAGAAAATTTTAAAGAAGCATTTAAAATAGAGCAATTTAGAAGATTATGTTTTTCAACATTTTTAATTTACAATGCTTTTAATGTTGTTGCTGGTTTCTCATTTTTTATTGTAGTTTATTATTTGTTTAATGGAGATGCTGCTGCTGCAGGTCTTTGGCCTACACTTTTAGGAAGTATAGGAGCCTTATCTACTACTTTTTTAGTTATACCTATAGTAGCTAGAATGTCTAAAACTATGGGTAAAAAGAAAGCATTTATGGCTTCTCAAGGAATTTCTGTACTTGGTTATGTAATGCTTTGGTTTTTGTTTATACCAGGTAAACCCTATATGTTTTTAATTGCTTTGCCTTTTTTCTCTTTTGGAATAGGAAGTTTATTTACATTAATGATGTCTATGACTTCAGACGTTATAGATATTGATGAGTTAAATACTGGAAAAAGAAGAGAAGGTGTTTTTGGAGCAATTTATTGGTGGATGGTAAAGTTTGGTTTTGCTATTGCTGGATTATTAACAGGTGCAATTATGACATTAGTTGGCTTTGTTCCAGATACAGAAAATACAGAGGCGTCAATTACAGGAATAAGACTATTCTATTCAGGGTTACCAATATTAGGTACATTAGGAGCTATGTGGATTATGCGTAAATATGATTTAACAGAAAAAAGAGCTTTAGAAATAAGTGCAGAATTAGAAAAAAGGAAACAAAATTAATACAGTCAAAATATATGTCATATAGAGAAGGTCATCATTTTTCCTTAAATTTTAAAGAAGGAATAGAAGATTTAGGAGTAGATTTTTCGTCATATTCGTTAGATGATTTAAAAAAACTTTGGAGACAAACATTAAATCAAGGTATGCATGGTATCTGCTTCAGTATGTATGAAGATGGTCAAGAACCAGGAGATACTATTACAGAAGCGCAAGTAGAAAGAAGAATTAAAATTTTAAAACCTTATACAAAATGGATTCGTTCTTTTTCTTGTATAGAAGGTAATGAGCACATTCCTAGAATAGCAAAAAAGCACGGTTTAAAAACTATGGTTGGTGCTTGGTTAGGAGACGATCCAAAGAAAAATGGGCAAGAATTAGAAGCCTTAATAAAATTAGGAAAAGAAGGTTGTGTAGATATTGCTGCAGTTGGTAACGAAGTATTATATAGAAACGATTTATCTTTAGAAGAACTACTAAGTTGTATTCAAAAAGTAAAAAATGCCCTTCCTAATGTAACTGTAGGTTATGTAGATGCGTATTACGAATTTTCTAGGCACCCAGAACTAGTAGATATTAGTGATGTTATTTTATCAAACTGTTATCCTTTTTGGGAAGGTTGCCCTTTAGAATATTCTTTAAATCACATGCAGAGTATGTTTAATCAAGCAACAGAAGCAGCAAAAGGTAAAAAAGTAATTATAACAGAAACAGGTTGGCCTAGTGAAGGAGGTAATGAAGGAGCTGCACAATCATCTATAGAAAATGCAATCAAATATTTTATAAACACTCAACTTTGGTCAGTTAAAAAGAATATAGAAGTCTTTTACTTTTCTTCTTTTGATGAATCTTGGAAAGTAGGAGATGAGGGAGATGTTGGAGCCTATTGGGGGTTATGGGATAAGAAAGAGAAACTTAAATATTAATTCAATCACTTTAATTATCAACTTTTTAAGTTATTTTTTTAAAACTCAGTATATCAAACTCGATTTACTGAGTTTTTTAAGTTTTAAAAACTATACTTTGTTTTTTTTAACCTTAACAACTTTAAAAACACCTATACATTACCAATACATAACATAAAATTAAGTAATGAATTTAAAACTTTAACATTTTAAAAAACAATAAAATTGTAAGCTATCACTGGTTTTTTTGAAAATTTATTTTCAAAAACTCTTTTTTTGAGCCTTGTATGTTTTTTGTTGAGGTGTTAAAAGTTAAAATTAAACACATTATAGGTAATATTGTATAGAACAATTTAAAATACATAAATTATGAAAAAAATTACTTTATTATTTGCATTATTAATAACTTCAATTGGATTTGCACAACAAGTGCTTATTGAAGATTTTGAAGGTACTACACCTGTAGAAGGTTTTGGAGGCTTAACTACTTCAGTAGAAGCAGCACCAAGTGGTTCAAATGGTAAGTCTTTAAAATTAGTAGCTACAGCTGGAGGTCAAGTTTGGCAAGGTGGAAAATTTACACTTCCAACTGCAGATATGGATTTTACTACAGACAAAACAGCATCTGTAGATATTTTTTCTAACACCGCTTTTACCATTATGGGTAAAGCTGAAGGAGCAGGTGTAACTGCTTCTGCAGATATAGAACAACATACAGGTTCTGGTTGGGAAACTATTACATTTACTTTTAATACTGGTGCAGATAATACAGGAACTGCTAATGGATCATATAATTTGTTAGCATTTTTCCCAAATAGAAAAAGTGATGATTCTGGTTGGAATACTCCAACAGATTTTACTTTTTACGTAGACAATGTAAAAGCTAAAAAAGTTGCTAACGATCCTGCAGATGATGCGACTTTAAGTGACTTAAAAGTAGACGGAACAACAATAACTGGTTTTTCAACAACTGTAGAAAACTATGAGTATTTTGTTTCATCAGGAACAACAACTGTGCCAACTGTAACAGCAACTACAACCCAAGGTGTGGCAACAACAGTAATAACAGCTGCAAGCTCTATACCTGGAGATACAACAATTAAGGTTACTTCTGGAAACAGTAATGTAACTAAAACCTACAAAGTATCATTTAAATTAGAAATAGCACCAAGTGATGCTCCAACAACTCCACCAACAAGAAATGCAGCAGATGTTATCTCTGTATACGGAGAATCATATGGAACTGCAACAGGACTTAATGGAGTAGCATGGGATAATGGAGCTGATGCTGTAGAGGCTTCTTATGCAAGTAATAATGTTTTAAAAATCACTAATGGTACAGGAGATTTTATAGGTTTTGATATTGGTAACACTGCTGGTTTTGTTAATGCTACAAACATGACTCATGTACATGCAGATTTTTGGATAGCAGGAGATTATGTTCCTGGTCAGGTTTTAAAGGTTAAGTTATCAAATCACGATGATACAAAAGAAATTAATGCAATAATTAAAGAAGTTGTTCCTGCTGCAAGTGATGCACAAAAATGGATTTCTTTAGATTTGGAATTAGGAGCAGATGCTAGAGATAAGATTAAACAAATACTTATAATTTATACTAATTCTGCTGGAGCTCCAAGTACTATTTATGTAGATAATATTTACATGTACAGAGCAGCAACAGCAAGTGTAGACAATAATAAAATATTAGGTTTTGCAATGTATCCAAACCCAGCTAATAACCAGTTAACTATTTCTGCAAAAGAAACAATTTCTAAAGCAGATGTATTTAATGTATTAGGTAGAAAAGTAAAATCTTTTGCAATTAATAGTGCAAATAAAACTTTAGATATTTCTGACTTAAGTTCTGGAATTTACTTAGTAAAATATGAATCTGCAGGTAAAACAGGTACAGCTAAATTTATAAAACAATAAGGTTAATATTGGGGGATATTACTCTTATTTTATTATTAACGCTCAAGATTCATTTCTTGGGCGTTTTTTAAATACCAAAGTTTTTTGCATATTTGCAACTTAAAATAATAAAAATAATTAAATTTTTAATTGATGAATATATATAAACTACATAAAAACGGACGCTTTTTGCGACTAATCCAGTCTGTATTCTAGATTAAAAACTATAAATAAAATAGAAAAAGCGTCCAAAATTCATTTTTTGGACGCTTTTTTTATAAAAAATTATAGATGATAATACCAAATGTAGATTTTAGTTACATATCACAAAGCCAAAGAGTTACTTCTAAACTCAGCATCTGCTAAAAAGCAGATAGGAAATCTACTGTCTAAAATCAACTTAAATAACTGATTATCAATAAAATAAATTAAAATTTTATTTGTGTAATTCAAAAATACGTTTTAGGTTTGCATCGCAATCAAGTACAGAGCTTGACAATGTAAAAGCAACAAATAATATTAATATTGAAATGTCACCTTGAGCGAAGTCGAAAGGTCTTTCAAATAAAATACGAAGTACAATGTTCAATTATCCATTAAACAAAAACATACAAACAGAACTAGGTTTTGTTTCTTGTTTACTTCGCGACTTTCACAAATATAAATAGCAATTTATCTATTATATATGAAAAGTCCGAAGTTGTAAAATTTCGGACTTTTTTATGATTTAATTTCCTAAAGAACTTTCCGAATTAAAATTTTAAGAATTGGAATCAACTTAAAAGTTGACATCCTAAAACAAAACATCTCAAAATTAAAATTATGGGAAATAAATTAAAAGGAAAAGACCTAATCAAATTAGGCTTTCCAAAGAACAATAGTATCAATATTGCTTTAGGGCAAATCAATAGATACAGAAAAAGAGAAGCCAAAGAGCGCATTTTAGAAGAAGCCAAAGAAGTTTTATTAGCTCCAGAAAAGTTTCAAGGAAATGCCATTTGGGGAAAAGTTGCAGAAGGTTTGGTAAAACCAGTGGAAGTAAAAATGCATCAATTGAAAAAAACCAGAGTTCCATTTTCTATTTATGGCGAAAATGAAATTGACGAACAAGCAAAGTATCAATTGTACGATGCTTTAAAATTACCAATAGCCGTGCAAGGAGCTTTAATGGCAGACGCACATTATGGTTATGGTTTGCCAATTGGCGGAGTTTTAGCCACAGATAATGCCATAATTCCTTATGGAGTAGGTGTAGATATTGGTTGCAGAATGTGTTTAACAGTGTATCCAATTCCAGTTTCATTTTTGAAAGGGAAACAACATCAATTTGAAAATATTTTAAAAGATCACACAAAATTCGGAATGCGAGAAACGCATGCTAAAAAACATGATCACGAAATATTTTATAGAGATGAGTTTTCAGAAATTCCGTTGATAAAACGCTTAAAAGACAAAGCGTATAAACAATTAGGAACTTCAGGAAGTGGCAATCATTTTGTAGAGTTTGGTACAGTTGCAATCACAGAAAACAACAATGAATTTGGATTAGAAATTGGCGAGTATATAGGTGTTTTATCACACAGTGGTTCACGAGGTTTGGGTGCAAATATTGCAAAACATTACACGTATTTGGCAACAAAACAATGCCATTTACCAAAAAATGTGCAGCATTTGGCTTGGTTAGATTTAAATACGCATGATGGACAAGAATATTGGCAAGCAATGAATTTAGCAGGAGATTATGCCAAGGCTTGTCATGATGATATTCACTCAAGAATTGCAAAGTTAATTGGTTCAAAACCTGTAGCAAAAATTGAGAATCATCACAATTTTGCTTGGAAAGAAACCGTAAATGGTAAAGAATGCATTGTACATAGAAAAGGAGCAACACCAGCAAAAAAAAACGAGTTGGGTATCATTCCAGGCTCTATGACAGCACTAGGTTTTATCGTTCGTGGTTTGGGAAATTCGGCGAGTTTGCAATCAGCTTCACATGGAGCAGGTAGAAAACATTCTCGCAGAAAGTGTAAAGAAAAGTTCACCAAAAGTGATATCAAACATCAGTTAAAAATGAACGATGTTACACTAATTGGAGGTGGAATTGATGAAGCACCAATGGCGTATAAAGACATTAAAAAAGTGATGGCAAATCAACAAGAATTGGTAGAGGTGTTAGGCACATTTACACCAAAAATTATAAGAATGGATAAATAGTATTTGGGCGTTCCTTTATCCTGAAAGCATTCAGGACCAAGGTCGGGCTTTACACTATATCTTTTTTTAGTGTCATTGCGAAGTTTACCTCAAGTAAACTGTGGCAATCTCAATTTAGAAACAGATTGCTTCATTTCATTCGCAATGACGCTAATTAATAAGCAATAAAAAAAGGATGTCGTTTCAATCCCTAACGCACTTTTTTGCTAGCGAATAGCAAAGTGCAAAGAGCTAAAAGTAAATTAAAAAACTAAAGAGTGTGTCATTTTTAGCAAAACGTAGTGAAGTCGAAAAATCTCTTTTAAAAGATTATGAGATTTCTCCATAAACTCGAAATGATAAAAAAAATGAAAAAATGAAAGCAAAAAATATAAAAGATAATCAGTCTGAGTTCCTTCCCTTTGGGAAGGTTAGGATGGGCTACAAAACAATACAAATATCAGCAGGAAAAGGACCAGCAGAATGTGAATACGTGGTAGCAAAAGTGTTAAGAATATTCTTGTTAGAATTGATAAGCAATAAGATTGATTATACAATTCTCAACAGAGAAACAGGAATAGAAAATGGCACCATACAATCTGTAAGTATTCAATTAAAAGGAAATAATCTTGCTGATTTTACAGCAAATTGGTTGGGTACTATTCAATGGATTGGAACTTCAACATTTAGAAAGTTTCACAAACGTAAAAACTGGTTTATAGGTTGTTTTGAGGTTGATGAGATTCCTGCTTTTGCAAGAATAAAAGATAAGGAAATTCAATTTCAAGCCATAAGAAGTTCTGGAGCAGGAGGTCAACACGTAAATAAAGTAAGTTCTGCAATTAGAGCAAAAGATCTAAAAACAGGAATTCAAGTTTTGGTTATGGACAGCAGATCTCAACATCAGAATAAAAAAATAGCTATAAAAAGGTTACAAGAAAAATTAGAAGAATTTACAATAGATCAATCAAAAGAACAACTCAAGAATCAGTGGGAAAATCATCAAACCTTAGAAAGAGGAAACCCAATTAGAGTTTTTAAAGGGACTGATTTTAAAGTAGTAAAAAAAGAAAAATCATTTAAAAGTAAAAGAAATCAACTTAAAAATGATTTAAGAAAACAATTGAAGTAAAATATCAAATGTCACCTTGAGCACAGTCGAAAGGTCTTTGAGATTTCTCTGCAAGGTCGAAATGACAAACTAAAACAATTGGAATAAATTATATTGATTACGTCCTGCAAGGTTTTAAAAACCTTGTAGGTATTAAATAAAGTATTGAAAAAATTAAACCTACAAGGTCAGAAAGACCTTGCAGGATAAAAATTTAATAAAATGGGAACATTAGTAAACAATTACGTGTTTAAAGCATTAGAAAATTATCCTTACGATCTAGATGAGGTTATGGAAGCTTTGAATTACGCCTTGTCTTATGACGATAAAAACACAATGGCTTTAACATTGTTAGGTAAAGTATATGCAGAAAAGTTGTATAAATACGATGAAGCTATAGTATACTTTAAAAAAGCATTAGCAGAAAACATCAATGCTTTTGAGGTGTATGAACCTTACATAAGAGTCTTGTTATGGAACGAAGACTATAAAGAAGCAGAAAACTTTATTGATTTTGCATTAACAGTAAAAGGTTCAGATAAAGCTGTTTTACATTTAAAAAATGCAGTTTTAAAATAAAAACTTAAAAAATATAAAGAAGCTTTAGTTGATGTAAAATTAGCAAAAAACCATACATATAATGAAGATTTTATGTTTACTGTAAGTGAAGTAAAAGATAGAATTAAAGGGAAAATTCCAAAGAAAAAGAAAGTAAAACCATCTAAAAATGATAAAAAAAAGAAGAAAAAGAAAAAATAATTTTATTGCGCAAATAGATTGCGCAATTGTGTCAAATATTTGCAGAGTTATTAAGAAAAAGAAAATAAGTTCACCTCACTTTAACGAGGCGTAAAGTGAGGTTTTAATAAAAGAAGAGTAGCACGTTTGAGCTCCTTCCCTTTGAGAAGGTTAGAATGGGCTTTTAAAATATCAAGCAAGTCTTGTTGGGTGTTTCTGTATAGCACTATTGTATAATTTCGTGCAGTTTTTGTATTCGATTTTTATATACAACTGGTCTTGAAGGTTTTTTATTATTTGCCAAAAAATAATAGCAACTCTATATACGAAGGTTCGAATCCTTCTCACATTTTTATGTGATAGCAAAGTGGCAATGCAATAGAGAAATTCGTGGGTTCGAATCCCACTATCCGACTTTAATTGGATATGGCAGAGTGGTCAAATGCAATAGATTGTTAATCTATTAATTAGGTAAGCCTTTTGGTGTGCTGGTTCGAATCCAGTCTTTAACTCGAGATTATGTCTCTCGCTGGTTTTAGTTAACTAAAGCTCATCATCTTTTAAAACTGATGACCAAAAAAAGAAACAATACGTTGTTGTGAGCTCTTGAAGAGCACTCAAAAACGTATTTGAAATTTCTATTAGAAAATTTAAAAAGTAATGACTTTTTACAAATCAATTGATATCAATTTTGATGTTAATCCATTTTTAAAAACGAGTTATGGCTTCAATTTTCAATACAAATTTCCGTTTGTGGATGAGCGCAATAACGTATTGTTTTATAAATAGAAGTGATATTTTTCAACTTCACACTGTTTCACTAAAAATGACACAGAGTTTGTCATTTCGAACGTAGTTGAGAAATAAAAAAAATAGAATTAAAAATAAATAAACCTAGAATAAAGTTTAGGTTAATTAAATAAGTGAATTATGAAAAAAGTAAGAATTAACACAGGAAAAGTAGGTTTGGTTTTCAAAAATGGAGATTACCAAAAAGTAATTACAGCAGGAACGTATTGGTTAAGGTTTAGCCAAAATGTGATTGAATTTGATTTGACAAAAGAATTTGTAATTACTGTTGTAGCCAAAGAAGTTTTATTAAAAGATACAGTTTTAGCAGATATGTTAGAAATTATTGAGGTAAAAGACAACGAGTTAGTTTTTGTATATGAAAACAAGAATTTCAAAAGAGTGTTAACTGCTGGTAGATATTTCTATTGGAAAGGTTTTGTAGACAGAACATTTACAAAAATTGATATTGGTAAAATTTACATTACAGAAAAATTTGATAAAGCTTTGTTCAATAATTATGAAGTGGCAAAATACATCAGATTGTTTGAAGTAGCAGCTTATGAAAAAGCAGTTTTATTAGTTGATGATGTATATGCCAAAACCTTAACAGGTGGAACGTATAGATTTTGGAAAAATGATACAACTATCAAAATTGCAAAAGCAGATTTGAGACAGTTGCAATTAGAAATTGCTGGTCAAGAATTGTTAACCAAAGACAAAGCTACTATCAGAATTAACTTTTATACACAATATAAAGTAGTTGATATTGAAAAAGCATTGTTAGGCAACAAAGACTACGAAAAGCAACTATACATTTTAATGCAATTGGCTTTAAGAAGTTATATTGGCGGTTTTACATTGGATGAGTTGTTAGAAAACAAAGAAAATATTGCAAATGCAGTGTTTGATGAAGTTTCTAAAAGTACAGACAAGTTAGGTGTAAAAGTATTGAATTGCGGAATGAGAGATGTAATTTTAACTGGAGATATGAAAGAAATTATGAATCAAGTTTTAATTGCACAAAAGCAAGCACAAGCCAATGTAATTACCAGAAGAGAAGAAACAGCTTCTACTAGAAGTTTATTAAATACTGCTAAATTAATGGAAGATAACGAAATGTTATTTAAGTTAAAAGAAATGGAGTATGTAGAGAAAATTGCCGATAAAATTGGCGAGATTACTGTCTCTGGAAATGGTAATATGGTAAAGCAGTTAAAAGAAATTTTTGCTGTGAATAAGTAAAAGGGTTTTGTCTCCTTGAGCGCAGTCTAAAGATTATTTATTTTCCAATAATATAAATAGTTCTCGACTGCGCTCGAACTGACATTTTTAGAATAGAGTTACATTCTATAACTCAATTTCAATAGGAACATTCACATTTTGATATTTTTCGTCTAACAAAGAAGCATTTACAAAAACAGTATTATTTCTGGTTGTTTTTCCATACGCTTCATGAATATGCCCAAAAACATGCAATTTTGGTTTAATTTCTAAAACCTTGTTTCTTAGTTCTTCACAACCAGCATATTCTTCGTTTTTTGTGAGATCTAAAATTTTGTGTGGTGGTCCATGAGTGATTAAAATATCTGTGTTATTCGGAATCAAATCCCAATGTTTTTTTATTTCACGTCCTCTTTTTCTATTAAATGCCCAATTAAAAAATGTTGGCTGAATAGGAGAACCCCAAAATTTAATTCCGTTAATTTCACAACCAGAATCGTTTAAGTAAATAAGGTTTGGATAGCTTATTTTAACGTTGTTTTTTACAGCTTCTTCAAAATAAAAATCGTGATTTCCTGCAATAAAAATTTTGTGTTTGTGTGGTTGCGATTGAAACCATTTTACAAAAGCATCAATTTCTGTTTTTCTACCTGTTGCAGAAACATCACCAGCGTGAATTAAAACATCACCCTCAGGAATTCTAAAGTTGTGGTTACTATGTGTGTCAGAAATTAGAACGATTTTCATATAAAAACCAAAATTAGAACTTTTTTATTTGTAATTTCTAGTTGCTTGATGCAATTTTCCTAAAATTCTATTTCGAAATTTTTCTGGTTTTAAAACTTCTATCAGCTCTCCAAAACCAAGAATTTTACGTTCTAATTCAAAATTAATTTGAACAAAAATGTTAAAGATGACTCCATCATCAGTATGTTTTATAATGCGTTGAGATTTATGAAAAGGTTTTGTAATTACATAAGGTGCATTCTTTTTTTCTATCCAAAATTGAATTCTTTGAGGCCTTGAATTTGAAACTGTAGCTCCAATTACGTCTTTATAATAAATGTCTCCATCAACATTATTATCAACATAATCTATATTCTCCTCTAAAGAAGTGTCTATAATTCTGTCTAAAGCCAATGTGTAATATTTGTTTTTATTCAAACATAATAAAAACCATCGATTATTAAATTCTTTTAATAACTGTGGATGAACAATCATATCACTTGCATTATGCGCTTTAAAAGATTGATATCTAATTTTTAAAACTTTTTTCTGCTGAATAGCATTGTAAAGAGGATCAATAAATTCCAATCCTTTTAATTGTTCGTTTTTATCTAAATGAATAATCGATTTTTTGTCTTTTTGTGATGAATAAACAGAATCTTCCAAACGTTGTAAAACCCCATCCATTTCTTTAAATAAAGAAAAATCTTTAAACTGACGTAATAATTGAATGGCATCATTCATAATCTTTACGTCATTATCTGTTACAGGAATATTCATAATGCTGTAATCTTCATCAGAATATTTATAAAAACGTCTGTTGTAAACCTCAATAGGTGCATTATATCCCAATTTGTCACTTCGCATTAACTGGATATCTAACTGAATTGTACGTTTACTCACATTTACATCTTTGCCTTCATATTCGTACAAAGCATCAGAACAGGCTTCAATTAAATCGTCTAAAGTCCATTTTTTGAATTTGTTTCTTAAACAATAATCAATGGTTTTATATCTGATTAGTGCGTTTTTGTTTGATGCCATTTTGTGGTTTTTTTATACTTCACAAACTGTCAGTTCGAGTGATTTCGCTTTTTTTTGCGAAATTGTATCGAGAACAATTTAATTGTAAAATTTTTAATAAAAATAACAATTAATTCCAACTACGCAAAAACATTGCGCAACTCTGTAAGATGTTTGTAGTGGAATTGTAAGAATAGAGAATTCTTATATTAGTAATCGCTCCACAAAACAAGGAGTTTGTGGAGCACAACAAAGAAAAAAATGGAAAATAAAATGAATATATCAGGAAAAGAAATTATCGAATTAGGTTTTAAACCAGGAAATTGGTTTCCAGAAGCTATAGAATACATCAATGCAAACGAATTAACAGAAGCGGAAATGTTAGCTTATTTAGAGCAATTTAAACCAGCTCCAACAATCGGTTTATTAGAAAATCCTGCTGAATTGATTATCAATATAAAAGCAGAAAACGAATTGGAAGAAATTAATGTGAATTCTGTAGTAACTTCTATGAAAACTTTAATGAAAACTCCAACAATTGTAAATGGTGCAATTATGCCAGATGCTTGTCCAACAGGATCAGAAGGAACAATTCCTGTGGGCGGAATTGTGGTTGCAAAAAATGCTATTCACCCAGGAATGCACAGTGCAGATATTTGTTGTTCTGTACTATTAACAGATTTCGGAAAAGTAGATCCAAAAGATGTTTTAGATGCAGCACATTCAGTAACGCATTTTGGTCCTGGAGGAAGAGATAGAAATACGCAGTTTAGGTTTCCTATGGATTTATTAGCAGAAATTGAAAGAAATCCGTTTTTGAACAATCAAAAATGTATTTCTGCAGCCAGAAGTCATTTAGGGACACAAGGAGATGGAAATCACTTTTTGTTTGTGGGGAAATCTAAAAATACAGGAAATACGATGTTAATTACACATCATGGAAGTAGAGGTTTTGGAGCAAATTTATATAGTAGAGGAATGCATGTTGCAGAAAAATTTCGAAAAGAATTGTCGCCAGAAACTTTAAAACAAAATGCGTGGATTCCTTATGAAACAGAAGAAGGAAAAGCGTATTGGGAAGCTTTACAGATTATTAGAAAATGGACAAAGTTAAATCACGAAGTTTTGCACGATGCTACTTTAGAGAAATTAGGAATCGAAAAAGAAAATAGATTTTGGAATGAGCATAATTTTGTTTTTAAAGACGGAGATTTGTTTTACCACGCAAAAGGAGCAACTCCTTTAGATGCGAAGTTTATGCCAGATATTACTGGGCCAAGATTAATTCCTTTAAATATGGCAGAACCTGTTTTAATTGTAGAAGGAAAAACAACCAAAAGTAATTTAGGTTTTGCACCTCATGGAGCAGGAAGAAATGTAAGTAGAACACAACATAGAAAAAGTAAAACAGGCACAAACGAAGAAATTTTTGAACAAGAAACCAAAGATTTAGATATTCGTTTTTTTTCGAATGAAATTGATATTACAGAATTACCATCTGCATATAAAAATGCAGAAACTGTAAGAAACCAAATGGAAGAATTTGGTTTAGGAACTGTAATTGATGAAGTGATGCCTTATGGTTGTATTATGGCTGGAAACTGGCAGAAAAATGCTCCTTGGAAAAATAGGAGGAGACAAGATAAAAGGAATGGAAATAATGGAAGAAGTCAAAGAAAAAGCAATAGAACTTTTATTAGACATCATCTCAAAAGAAGATTTTGAGATGATGCTTTATGAGAAAGTAAAAACTGAAGATTTAATTAAAAACAAATTGCTTTTTGATTTGGTAAATATCAATTTTAGATTAGAGAGTTTTAAAAAGCCATTGTTAGAAATTGTTGAAAAAGAAATTTCTGAAGAAGTTTTTATTGTTTACAAGGTTAAAACGTATTCAGAAAAAATAAAAGATGAAAATAATACTAAAACTATACTTTATTATTTTAGTAAAATTTATGATTTATTTGATTTTGACCAAGAATATAGCTTAATGTGGGAATTTTATAACATCAATGTAGAATTAGATTTAGTTGAATTTGGATATGAAAATAAATCTAAAGTTGTTCTGAATTTGAAAAAAATATGTTCTTTAGTTTGTTCTGAATTTAATAGGTTATCAACTTTAAATGAGAAAGTAGTTTTTTTAGTTGATGGTTTTGAAGAAGAGAAAGAAATTTTATCTATAAAAGATAAATTTATGACTAAAAAAAATCCTCATAAAAAATGGTATGAATTCTGGAAGTAAAAATATATTTCACTACTTTTAAATAAAATTGCAAGAATTCCAAAAACATGATACATTCTCAAGAAGAACTCATAGAAAAAGCCATTTTATATTTTAAAAGAGGCGATTTTTCTTTAGGTTACAGAATCCTTTTAGACGCTGGTTTAAATACAGATTCAGAAATTATATTTTCTAAAGTTTTAAACTTTGTAGCCATATATGAAAAAGAAAGTAGCGAAGACAAATCTTCGCTACTTTCTTTGTTTGAAAAATGTGCGACTGAAATAAAAAGTGTAAAAGTTGAAAATAAAAACCTACTTGGACAAACGATTTTAAAAGCAGATAATATTACTAAAAATTATAATAAAGGAAGATTTGTTTTAGGGCCTGTTAACGTAGAATTGAAAAAAGGAGATATTTTTGGTTTGGTTGGCGAAAACGGAAATGGAAAAACTACTTTATTAACTGTTTTAGCTTCTTTGATAAAACAATCTTCAGGAAATTTATCGTATTCGTTTTCTACTGAAAATAAAGACAAATACGATGTTTTATCCAAATTAGTTTACATACCACAAAGAACACCAGTTTGGTATGGAAGTGTTTTAGATAACTTAAAATTTGCATTAATTCATCATGGAGTAAAAGGAAATAAAAACGATTTGTTAGTTTTAATGATGGTTGCCAGATTTGGACTTTGGAAATACAAAGATTTAAAATGGAGCGAACTTTCTTCAGGCTATAAAATGCGTTTCGAGTTGGCAAGAACCATGCTTCGAAAACCAGAAATTATTTTGTTAGATGAACCTTTGGCAAATTTAGATATTTTGGCACAACAAATTATTTTAGAAGATTTAAGAATGATTTCTAAATCGCCAGTAAACCCAATTGCAATGGTGTTTTCTTCGCAACAATTGTATGAAGTTGAAAAGGTTTCAGACGAAGTTATTTATTTAAGAAACGGAAAACCATCAGAAAACTTGAATCTGGAAAGAAAAGAAAATCAGCATGTAATTATAGAAATCGATACAGAAAACTCCAGAGAAGAAATTGAGAGCGTTTTTAACGAAAATCAGTTAGAAAAATTAGAGTTTAATGGCGGAGTTTACATCCTATATTTTAAAGAAGGTTTTTCTTTTAATGATTGTTTAGCTGTTATTGCTAACAACAATTTTAATGTGCAATACATAAGAGATATTTCTAAATCTTCAAGACGCTTTTTTGTCTATTAATCTTCTAAAAATACAAAATGAATTTCATCAATAAAATTAATAAATATCTTTTAGAAAATTATCCATTAATTTGGAACACACGTTTGGTTTGGATGCTTGTTGCAAATTTTTTTATCCATTTATTGTTCTTTATTATTGGTTATTTTTCAGCAAATTCTATAGAAGATCTAAAAGAGTTTAGTAGTTTAGAAAGTTTCTTTTTTGAAACTTCAGCAGTTTACTATAACTTTTTAATCTCTATTTTTATCTTATTAATTTGGATTATTTACTATTTAAGAAACAACGCATTCAAGAATTTATACGCTTTAAAAAAGGGAATGCTATTCAAACAATTTAGCCTTATTTTTATAATATTTTTTATTAGTTGTACACAATATTTCTCTTTTAAAAAAGGGTTAAAAACTAAAATAAAATCTTTGTATAGCTGGGAGGAGGTAAATAATGATATTAAAGCTTTTAATAATATTAGTTTATTTTTTATTCAAAATCAATCAGAATACGAAATAGATAAAAAAGCGTACCCAAATCCATTTCCACTAGAACTTGCTAACGATTTTAATAAATCAATAGATAATATAGATGAAACAAAACCATATATAGAATTTAATAATTCTAAATTTCAATTTTATAAGATTAATGAAGCACTTTGGCAAGAAGATTTTAAACAAAATGAATATTTAAATTCTTATTCTAAAAGCGATTTTAAATATAGATTGGTAGAAGATATTAGCGAGTTTAAGATTTTTTTAAACCCTTCTCTATACAATTATTCTGCTGTAAAATTTACAATTGCTCAAGATTCTGCAGACTATAAAAAACAGTTAGTTTATTTTAAAAATAGGTTAGATAGTCAAGATGATTTTAAAATAAAAGAAGACTTAAAAAAAGGAATTTCTTTAGCTAATAAATATGAATTGAGTCATAACTTGACTGTAGATAATTGGTTTCAACTTATAAATAATCGACCTAATTATCTATTAAAAGAGCTAATAAATACTTCTAACCCAATAAATGAAGGATATAATGAATTTGAAAATATTAATAACACCAGTAGGTTTTCTGATGAAATTCCATACTCAAAAACATTGTATTTAAGTTTTGGTAATTTAGATAGCTTTTTTTCAAATATTTATTTTTCTTATCATCCAAAATTTAATAATATTATATTTAATTTTTTACTCTCTTTAGCGCTGTTTTTTAGTGTGTTACTTTTTATATTTAAAACAACGGACATAAAAACTATTTTATTAAGTATTGTTGCGAGTTTGGTTGTTTTGGTAGTTATTGTTTGGTTAATGTCCAGCTCCAAGAGTTTTTTAGGAGGTGAAAATATTAGAAATTATAGAGAATTTTTAATAATGATGTTTATTTCCTTTATCATAATTATTTTAAGTATAATTTCTTATGTAAGATATTGGAGAAAATTATTTGTTCAGATAATTTGGACCTTGGGGATTTTTGCATTCCCCTTATTTTTCCTTTTTTCTGGATTTACGTACAGTAAATATTTAGATTTAAGTTACAAAAAAATATTTCCAAAAGATTACGATTATGTAAGTGGTTTCGAGAAATGGTTTAATACGTATGGCTTCTGGACAGTAATTTTAATTTGGCTTTTAACAGTATTTGTATATTCTATTTATATTAGAAAATTAAAAGCGAGACCAGAGTAAATTAAGGTAAATTAAATAAAATGGCAGTAGAATCTTTAAGTTATAAATACAATTCGGCTTCAACAATTAAAAACAAAGACGGTAATGATAATTTGTTACTTTCTAAATTTAATGAAGTTGAAAAAGGAAATTCGCCATGTTTTTATTGGGGGAAATTAAATAATCCTTATGAACTTTCCAGATGTTTAATTATACTTTCTAACGTAGTCCAATCGAGTTTTAACTTGTCTCCATTTCAAATGGCACTATTAAAAGACCCAATTGTTACTGCTGGTAATAATCAAATTCGGTTCGAAGGTTTTTCTCATTGTGCTGGTGTTTATGCAAGAGTAGATATTTTAGAAAACGGACAAGATGGTGAGTTTATAGAAAATGGAACAACAAATGTAGATTTTAATACACCACTAATTTCTGAACTTGGAAAAATTAAAAAAAATGATGATTTAGTTTTATCTGTTGGTCAAAAAGAAGTAGGTTTTCATAAAGAAGGAGAAAGTTTTATAGAACGTAAAGTGCCTTTGCCAAGTAAATGGATAAAAGGTTTAACAACAGTTCAACATTATTTTTCTGAATCAGATTTTGGATTGACAATTAACAAAATTCAAGCAATTCAATTATTTAAAACAATTCCTTCAGGAAAAGTTAAAACCGATTATTTTTTAATTAAAAGAGGGAATAAATATTTATTTTCTCCTTTAAAATCTAAAGCTGCAGTTTGTATTGGAGGTATTCATAGGCTTAAATTATTGCAACCTTTAATCCCATTAATTAAGGAGTTAAAGGTTTATCCACATAAAGATATGCAGTCTGTAACCTTTATTTTGTGTTTTGATGAATTGAATTTTGTGTTTTCTGTTTCAAGAGACTTTTGGCGTGGATTTTCAGGTGAAGGAGCAGCATTAGAGTCATTAATTGAAGATTTACCAGAGTCGCTAATTCAGGCTTTTGATAATTATTCATTCACAAATCAAGAATTTAATACAGCCTTAATGGCTTTTGAAGAAGGTATAAATATTTCTAAAATAGATAATTTGGCAACCAAATTATCTGCAATGGGTTTATTAGGTTACGACCTTTCTAAAAATGGATTTTTCTACAGGAGATTACCTTTTAAATTAGATAGAATTTTATCTTTAAATCCAAGATTAAAAGGAGCAGAAAAATTATTATTAGAGAATAAAGTAGAAATTACAAGCAAAATAGATAATGAAATTGAAGCAAAAGTAGAAGGTTCTGGAATTTTGCATTACGTTATTTTAAAAGGAGAAACTCAAAAATGTACTTGCACTTGGTTTAGTAAAAACCAAGGAGAAAGAGGTGCTTGTAAACATATTTTAGCCGTTAAGAAAAAGCTTAAAAATGATTGATTTATTAACAAAAGAATTGGAAGAAATTGTTTTAAAAGAGAAGAAAAGAGAAATAATTCCTTTTTTACAAAAATTATCTTTTAAAGAAAGAAAAGTTCTTGTGCCTTTTATTAAAAAATTTAAAGAAAAAATTTTTGAAACGTATTCTGTTGAAAAAAAATCTAAATGGGGTTTGTCTTATACTTCAAAAAACAGACATACAGATACAAAAAGAGATTTAATTACAAAAGTATGTTTTGTTTGTTACAACAAAACAGATTTTAAGAAATCTTTTTGGGATGCTGTGAAAATTGCCACAAGTGACGAATATTTGGAAGAAATTATACCTTGGTATGTTCCAAATTGGTACAATGCATTAATAAACGAAGAATCTTCTTGGTCTTTAGATTATAGTAAAATGATGTTATTATACAAAGAAGACTTAATAACACCATCTAATACTTTAGTCGTTACTAAATTGCCCAATGCAATCGTAAAAAATGAAACTATCAATGGAAAATATACTAACATATATGTTCCAGAAGTTTTAGAAAAATATCCAGAGACTTTAGAAGATCATATTTGGATGCTTTTCGAAGAAGAATCTACAATAAATAATTATTACAATTATCTTCATTTAATAAACTATAAAAAAGGAAATGATGCTTGGATAGATACTCTAATAAATCTTTCTGATGATAATAAACTAGATAGAAAACGACTTTTAAAAACAATAATTTACACAGCAACAAAGGGATTTAATCAAAATTTGTCTGGTTGGTTTTACGATTTATTAATAAAACTAAATCCTACAAATAAAGAAGTTTTAGAATTTCAAGAAGAACTATTTTCTGCATTAAATTCGCCACATTCTAAAGTTGTAAACACGGTTTTAAAATTCTTTAAAAAAGTAGTTGTTTTAAAAGAGTTTAAACAGAAAACATATATTGATAATTGTAGTGTTTTATTATCATCTGAAACAAAGTCTGTAGTAAATTCTGCATTGATGATTTTAGATAAAATTGCTAAAAACAATACAAAATTATCCAAGGAAACCTGTCTAAAAGCAACAGAAGCACTATTAAACGCAGATGATAAAATTCAGTTAAGAGCCTCTAAAATTATTCAGAAATTTGGAAATATAAAAAATGATCAATTAAAAGGGGAAATTAATTTACATGCAAAATCTTTATTCTTCTCATCCAAAGAAATTTTAAAAGATTTTATAATAGAAGAAAGTGAAGAGGATTTTATAGAAGAAGAACCAATTATTACAAATTTATTATCCGAAGAAAATAAGGTAGAAGTCTATGAAACTTTCGATGAGTTGTTGTTTTTTGTAAGTCAGATCTTAGATAATAACGAACCCTATCATATTGATTTATTTTTGAATAATGCTCCAAAATTAAATTTACTTTTAAACTCGGAAAATGTTTCAAAATTAGAGTCAATTTTTAAAAGAGCTTTAGATTTAACCTTCAGTTTTAGTGATTGGAATAGTCAAATAGGTCAATTAGAATATGAGGTGGCTTTCTATTTGAATGATTTTTCGGAAATTTTAATGAAAAAATTTCCAAAAGAATTACAGAACTTTAAAAAGTATAAAGCAAATAAAATTCAGAAATTAAAAAAAGAGAATTTCTTTAAAAGTTTTAAAGGAAATTTAAAAGAAATCGAGCATCAAGGTGTGCATAGTAATGTGTATCAAATTCATCATTCTTTATTAATTTCTTCAAAAAAAATGATAATAGGAGATTTTAATTTAGACTTTTTATCAACTCCAACTCATTTACCCTGTTGGATTTCCCCATCAACTTTAATTGATAGAATTGTAGCATACGAAAACTCTTCTGTAAAAATAAACGCGAATGATTTGCAAATAGCATTAACAAGAATTCCCAATCAAGAAATTAAAGAAAGTATTTCTAATAAAATTGAAGAAATTAAGAATATAGAAATTAAAGAGATTCTAAAATATTCTTTAAATATGCTCTCTCTAAAAGGAGCTACTATTTTAAGAGAAGATATTTGGTTGCAATCAGTAATTTGTAAAAAAGATAAAAAAGATATTGTTTATTTTGAAGAGATAACAGGTTATAATTTAGAAAAAGAATTGGCGTCTTATAATTGGAGTTGTAATTATCGAGACTTTACTTATAAAGAATACGATTATCAGAAAAACAAACATTTTAATAAAACAATTCAAAAGAAAGAAATACGATTTTTTAAAATAAAGTTGGAAAACACAAAATCATTTTTAGAAAAATTTAAAAAAATCTTTACACCTAAAAAAAGTAAAAGAATTATTACTATCTATAATTATTTAAAATTTAAAAGCGCACCTTATGAAACCACTGTAACTCCAAATGACGATATAAAGTTTCTGTTTTTATTGCCAAACAATCCAGAAGTTTTTCTACATGAAATTGTTAGAAATAACCTAAAAGAATCTACATTTAGTAGTGAAACAAGTAAGAAAAATATGATAAATATCTTAAAAGGATTACATGATATTTGGGTAAGAAAAGATTATCAAGAAAGTGTGTATTTATTTTTAGGAACCAGTTTTTTATGTAGTGATAAAGTTTCGAGAGAATTGGCAGGTGAAATTTGGATAAAAGCAGTTTCTGAAGATAATTTTCAAAACAATTTATTTGGTGAAGTTCTGGGTAAATTGCAATTTAATGAGTATGCCCCTTTTAAAAGATTTACAGATTTATTAACTTTAAATTTATACAACATATCCAGAAAACATAATGAAAGCTTATTAGTTTTATTAGATTATATGATTAAAAACATGAATGACAAACCTTTAAGAAATTCTAAAAAATTACTTGATATTTTACTGGAACTAAAAAAAGATTTTAATAGTTATAAACTTCAAGAAACAACCAAACAGAAGTTGTTAGCTTGGAGTGAAACTAAATCATTAAGCGCAACAACTAAAAAGATAATTTTAGCTACTTAAACAAAACATCTAAAGTTAAAGCATCTAAGTAGCCATCTGCATAAAGGTTGTTTTTTTCTTCAAAACCTTTAATAGCAGCTCTAGTTGCTATTTTATAGATTCCATCTACCTCAATATCAAAACCATTTTTCACTAATTTTTTCTGAACTTCAAAAATCAAAGCACTCGTTTGTCCGTAAGATAATTTTTGAGTATCATCAAACATACTTATAATTTTTTTGGTTTCTTGAGAATGTCTATAAGCCTTTAAATCAGTTCCAGTTTCTTCTAAAAACTTTATTTCTTTGTTAGAAAGCCCATTTTCTTTTAAAACACAGGCGTTTTTTAAAATAGACTCATAATATTTTACGTTTGCCAATTTATCAGCATATTTTTTTACAGCATTTTTAGTTTCAATATCATCATCTTCGGGAGTTCTTACATCAATATTATTCGCAGTCCATTGTAACATTACAAAACTGTTTAATTCTTGAATAGCTTTATTATAGTTTAATACAGTTTCTTGATTATGGTAATTCACATCAATTTTTGCATCCGTTTTATAATCAATATTTGGCGAGTTATATCTTTTGTATTTACTATACTGCCCATATCCAATAATTCCTGCTATAATAACTAGCAATAAAATAATGAGTTGTTTCATAATAATTTGGTTCGTAAAAAGTGTGTATCACAAATGTAATTAATTCTTTTAACAAAAAAAGAGAATTAAAAGCTTCGTTTTTTCTTTTAAAAATGTATTCTTTTTGTTTTTTGATGATTAGTAGACCTATTTTTAACGAAGAGTATACTTAATTCGTCTAAATTTCACCTGAATAAAATAATTTTTACACTACTTTTGATAAAAACTCTAATTTCTTTAAAATGAAAAAAAATATACCTCTAATATTTTTTTTATTCTTGATGATTTCTTGTCAAGAATCATCAAAAAAACAACTTATTTTTTTAAATAAAAATGCTTACGAATTTCCTGTTTGGGAAGAAATGCTTGCTCAGGAAAAAATAAAATTTGCAGATGTAGTAGCAGCATTTAAAGCTTATAAATCTAATAATAATTTAGATCACGAAACAATTGAGCATTTCGAAAAATTAGAAAAAAGAGTAAAATCTACTTTAAGTTCGGATGGAATTTTAACTTCAGAAATTTTTAAATACAAAGCATTAGAAAAGTTTAGAAAAGCAAAAAGAGCTTCAGAAAAAAGTAGGACTATAACCAATTATCAAACTGCATTAACATCAATATCTAAACAAATAGCAAACAAAGATAATTTAGGAGAATGGAAAAATGTAGGCCCCTTTGGAAACCCAGAAGTAAAATGGTCTGCAACTGGTAATGGTGCTATAGATTATATAGAAATGCATCCAACAAATCCAGCGATTATGTATGCTTGTTCTAGAAATGGTGGACTTTGGAAAACTGTAAATTATGGAAAAAATTGGACACCAGAAACCGATTATTTTGCAACAAATAATACTTCGTGTATAGAAATAAGTGAACATAATACGTCCGTTCTTTATCTTGGAGCTGCAGAAGATGGTATTATTTGGTATTCTTCTGATGCAGGTAATTCTTGGGAGAATAGAAGCACAGGTTTGGCTGGAAATATTTACGAAATTAAATCAGATCCAACAGATGCTAGCAGAGTTTTAGCAGCTACAACAGAAGGTTTATACCTATCTACAAATTCTGGTACAAGTTGGACTAGGAAAATTGCTGGTAGTTATACAGATATTGATGTAACTGACAATTGGGATTTAATAGTTGTAGCAAAAGATAATCAAGATATTGCTCCCAAACTACAATTTTCTACAGATAAAGGAGACAATTTTATAGAAAAAGATATTATTACCTCTCCAGCCACAGTAGATAAATTCTATTTAGCTATTCACAGAACAAGTGCAGGAGTAAAGAAAATATTTGCTTACGGTATAAAAGATAGCAATACTCCCACAAGATTTATAGGTTTGTGGAAATCAGATTTTACACCAAATCCTTCAGATGGAAGTTCTTATTTTAGTTTTACAGAAGTAAAACATTCAACTTACTCGTATCCAAATGGAGCTGTGCCTCTAACTTACGAAAATAATGCGAATGGTTACAAAGCAGAAACATCAGATTATTATGGTAGTGTAAATCCATATTCGCATGCAACTTGGATTAGCGATTTTTATGTCAGTCCAAACGATCCTGATAAAATGCTTACGTTAAGAGAAAAATTTTGGGGTTCTGAAGATGGAGGTATTATTTGGAGTTATAAGCCCAGTTATGGAAGCAGCAATTGGGCAGACAATAGATTTATTACAACTAATAGAGCAAAAGACTCTATATTTTGGTGTAATGATGGAGGTATGTGGGCTATTAAAGAAACAGATTTATTTCCTACAGAAGCTCAAGTTACTGCTTCTGGTTTAAGTAAATACAACTTTATGGCATCTAAAGTTGTACCCAAAAATGGAGATATATGTGTTAGTGAAGGAAGCCAAATGGATGTTAGCCTTTCTAATAAAGGTGTTTTTATTACAGGAGGTCAAGACATTGGACAAATTTTTACAAGAAATGGTAGAGATACACATGTAGCCTCTGCAGACGTTTACAGAGGAAGAATAAAACCTACAGAAGACTCTAAATTTATTACAGGAAACCTTAATGTTAATTTAGATGGTGGCACAGATTTATTTTCTGTTTACAACAATATTAATCCAGATTACTTTAATACCAACAGGTTATATGGGTTTACATCTAAAAATAAAACAACAGATACAGAAGATGTTAGGTTGGTTAGATCTCCTGAAGGAGTAGATGCTTGGTTATTAAATAATTATAAAGGAGAAAATTTGGCAAATGCAGGAGGTCATAATTGGGAACCCGTTCATAAAAACTGGCAAACCATCTCATTTGCATCAGTAGGAGTAACCCAAATTAGACCTGGTACTTTCGAGCAATCTAGAGCCAATAAAGATTTAGCATTTTTTGGTGATGCAAATGGAGGTAAACTATTTTTTACAGAAAATTTATCAAACAATACACCTAATTGGCTACAATTATCTAACGCTCCTTCTGCTGGTCATTACAGAATTGCTACCCATCAATTTAATGAAAATTTAATTGTAGTTGCTACAAACTTTGGTGTTTTTATATCTAAAGATAAAGGAATTTCTTGGAGTAAAAGAGGTAATATACCAACAAGTAACCCATTAGTTGTATTAGTAGATAGGAATACATCAGAAGGAATATACGTAATGGCTGAACTTACAGTATATTATATTGACGAAACTTTAGACGAATGGCAAGAATTTAATAGAGGTTTACCACTACAAAATCTTTCAGATATGAGGATAGCTTATTTTCCTGATGGAGATGATAGATTATACGTTTCTAAATATGGTAGAGGTGTTTGGGCTTCTAGTTTAAAATCTGTTTTAAATAAAACCAGTAAAAAACCAATTGCAGATTTTTCTATACATGGCAATAGTAAAAGTAATATAAATACTGGTGATGAAGTGCAGTTGTTAAGCCAATCTTTAAATGCTACAAATTTACAATGGAAAATAGAAAATGGCTCAAATATTATAGATATTGCAGATAAAGAAGCTCCCAAAGTAACTCTTAATACTACAGGTTTTTATAAAGTTTCTTTAACAGCTACAAATGCAAACGGTTCTAATACAAGAATAAAAGAGCATTATATAGAAGTAATACCTAATGCAATTACTGCAAATTGTACACCAAATAATGATGGTAATTTACCTTGGTATAAAGGTTTTAATAATATAAAATTCAATACAGAAAATTACGATGTTTCTTCATCTAACAGTTACATACAGTCTAATAAAACATTTTATCATAAAGTAGGAGAAACAGTTACTTTTTTTACAGATGATAATTATACTCCTGGGTTCAACTTTTATAGTAAGGCATGGATAGATTATAATAATGATGGAGATTTTGATGATGCTAACGAAGAAATTATTTCTACAAATGGCAATGTAGAAACTTTTACAGCTAACTTTATTATACCTAACTCTGCAGTTTTAAATACGCCATTGTTAGTAAGAGTTGCAGGGATAGAATCTTCTAGTGCACCAACTTCTTGCCAAAATACAAGTATAAGACAAACTATAGATTTTAAAATAATTGTAAAACCATCAGTTACTTTTACGTCTTCAGACACCATATTATCAGAAAATAGCGTTGTTTTACATGGCTCTTATAATGGAGCTTACAATGTAATAAATGCAGGGTTTGTCTATTCTTCTTTAGATGGAGAGTTGACTTTAGAAAACTCAGAAGTTGTAAAAATATCTTCTTTGGTTAATAATAACCACAACTATCAACAAACAATAAATAACTTAGATTATAACACTAAGTTTTATTATCGTCCTTACGTTCAAAACCAATATGGAACTTATTATGGAGAGAAAAAATCTTTTGAATTAAGCACCTATAAATTGCCTATGCTTAGTGCAGTATTTGCAAATAATTTAGGCAGTAATAACTGGATTTTAAAAGGAAAGGTTTATCCAGAAAACACCTTGTTTGATGAACTGTATTTTGAGTATGGTGAAGGTAATTTTGATAATAAAGTAGCTGTAGATCCAAGCTCTTATCCTACAGATAAAAGTTTTGATATATCTAAAAACATCAACCTTACTTCTACAAATGTAAATCAATTTAGACTAAGAGCTGTAAAAGCAGGGAAAACCATTATAAGCAATTATATAGATTTTAATGAGCCACAGCAAACATATTGCACACCTACACTTACAGAAAACTTATGGTTTAGAAGAATAAGTAATGTTACTTTTAACGGAATTTCTAACAATTCTTCAGATAGTGGTGCCTATTTAGATAATACAAGTGTAGTTTTTTCTGTCAATGCAAATCAAACCTATCCAATTAGTGTTACAGATTCTTACACTCCAGGTTTTAACCTTAATTATATTATTTTTATAGATTATAATAATGATGGTGATTTTGACGATTTTAATGAAATTGCAGCACAAGGCACTCCAAATAGTGATACTTTTACTGCTAATATTAATATTTCTGATAAAAATGTAAAGTACAATACCAATCTTAGAATGCGTGTAGTTGCTTATAGCAATCAATTTTATAATTGTAATTTAAGTGCAGGACAAGTAGAAGATTATTCTATTAAAATTGTTAAGAATTATTGGACAGGTACTACAAATACAGACTGGGATACAGCTTCTAACTGGAGTTTAAATAGTGTGCCAACAAGTACTACAGATGCAGAAATACCTGCAGGATTAACAAATTACCCAATAGCATCAGGAAACGTAAATGTTAAAAATCTTGTTTTAATAGAAAACTCTAAACTCACAGTAAATGGCAATCTTACTAATACAGGAGTAATAAAAATTAATTCTGGAGCATCTTTAATAGCAAAACAAAATGTTACAGGTAAGGTTTCTTATAGCAGAATGTTAGGTGCAAAAAATAAATGGTATTTGGTTTCATCTCCAGTTAAGAATGTAAGTATTCCAGAGTTGATAAAAAATCACTATTTAGCTACAGGCTCTACAAACAACGTTGGTTTAGCTAGTTATGATGAAAGCGCCTCTAGTTGGAATTATTACAAGGCAAACTCGACAGGAAACTTAACAAACGGAAAAGGATATTCACTAAAATTAAAAGGTCCAGAAAAAATCTCTTTTTTAGGAGATATGGAAACAGAAAATGTGTTAATGCCTATTACTAATTCTGCTGGAGGATATAATTTAATTGGAAACCCTTATCCATCTTACATACCTGCAAATAATACAGCAAGTAATACATTTAATATTTTAAAAATGAACGATGCAGATAATGATTATTTGGCAGAAACTACAATTTGGTTTTGGGATCAATCATTAAATTTAGGAAATGGAGCATACCAAACCCTAAACCATGCAAGTACAAAAAGATACATAGCACCAGGACAAGCATTTTTTGTAAAAGCAAATGGTAACCATCAATTTAAATTTACAGAAGATATGCAGAGTCATCAAACAACAGATGTCTTTAATAAATCTAATAATGAACGATTTGAAATTAAAATGAGTGTAAATGATGGTGTAAGTTCATCATCAACAGATATTTACTTTATAGAGGGTACAACAACAGACTGGGATAATGGTTATGATAGCTCTCTTTTTGAGGGTGCTGCTAATAAGTTAGAAGTGTATACAAAGTTGGTTAAAAGTACTGAAGATAAAAAGCTTAAAATACAATCTTTACCAAATTCTAATTATCAAAATATGATTATTCCTGTAGGAGTTCATAAAGGCACAAATACAGAGGTTACTTTTAAAATAGAAGCATTAAATATTCCTTCTAAATTAAATGTGATTTTAGAGGATAGAGAGAGTAAAACGTATACCAAATTAGAAAAGTTAGAAGATGTTTATACAACTACTTTAGGTGAAAATGAAAGTAAAAATCGATTTTACATTCACGTAAATGTTTTCAAAACTTTAGGTACAGATATTTTTAATTCAAAAGATATTAGCATTTTTGCAAAACAAAATGATTTAAAAATATTTGGTGTTTATTCAAAAAATAATTCACTTAAAATTTACAACACTTTAGGTAAATTAGTTTACCAAAATACATTTACAGGTAATGGAAAAAATACCATTAAACTTTCTAATTTAAGTAGGGGAGTTTACATTGTAAAGCTTTCCAACACTAAAAATAAAAAGTATTCTAAGAAAATAATTTTAGATTAACTACGTATTACTTTTTGTTAGAAGAAGCTCTTACCATAAGTTCTACATCAAGAATTTTTTTGGTAAGAGTTTGTTTTACAACCTCTTTTTTAGAATGCTTTAAAAAAGCATGCGCTGCTTGTTTACCAATTTCTGCACTATGCTGTTCTATACTAGAAATAGTAGGAGTAACCATTGCACTAAAAGGTTCGTTACCAAAACCAACCAAAGCAATTTCGTTTGGAACATCAATTTTTTGTTCATTTAAAACCTGCAAGGCACCTAAAGCAGCATAATCTCCAGCAACATAAACAGCATCAGGTCTATTTTTTAGAGAAAGTAATTGTAGCATTTTTTTTCTACCATCTTCAGTAGTCAAACCACTTTCAAGTAAAAGTTCTTCGTTTAAAGGTAAATGATGTTTTTTTAAAGCATCTATATAACCTCTAATTCTGTTGTTAAAAATTCGAGTTCGTCTAAAACCTCCTATATGTGCAATTCTTTTACATCCTTGATTTAAAAGATGCTCAACAATTATATGGCTACTATTATAATCATCAATTCCAATATAATCTACATTCAAATCATTTTCACCACGATCAAATAAAATCAACGGAATTCCTTTAGATTTTACTTTTTCATAATAAGATAAATCTACAGTTTCATTAGCCATAGAAGCAATAATGCCATCAACCTGCGTAAATAACAATGCATCAATATTATTGCATTCTTTTTCAAAGGATTCATTAGATTGTGTAATTATAATGTTATAGCCTTCTTTATTTAAAACTTCTTCTATATTTTGGATAACTGATGAAAAGAAGTTACTGTTTGTTCTTGGTACAATTACACCAACCAATTTACTTTTACCACTTCTTAGCGCACTTGCTAGATGATTTGGTTGATAATTTAAATTTTTTGCAACCTGTCTAACTGCTTTTTTTGTTTTTTCACTAATTCTAGAGTCATTATGTAACGCTTTAGAAACCGCTGCTGCAGAGATGTTTAGAACATTTGCAATATCTTTTATGGTAGTTTTCTTTTTGATAATATTTTTTTTATATCTTTGCTTAATCGTTAAAGCAAATATAGTTGTATATTTGATACAATCAAAACAATAGTGTAAAACTGTTCTTTTGATTTTATTTTGATTACTTGCTTAAACGTTTAACCAATTAACTAAATAATATTAAATTAAAAATTAGAATGGGTAAAGTAGTAACATTTGGAGAAATCATGTTAAGATTAGCTCCACAAGGATTTTTAAGATTTTCTCAAGCAAATAATTTTGACGCTATTTATGGTGGAGGAGAATCTAACGTAGCAGTTTCATTAGCAAATTACGGAGTAGATGTAGATTTTGTAACACGTTTACCAAAAAATGATATTGGTGAGTGTGCAATGATGGAAATGCGTAAAAGAGGTGTTGGAGTAGATAAAATTGTTTATGGTGGAGATCGTTTAGGAATTTATTTTTTAGAAACTGGAGCAGTATCAAGAGGCTCTAAAGTAGTTTATGATAGAGCGCATTCTGCAATTGCAGAAATCGAATCTGGAATGATAGATTGGGATGCTGTTTTTAATGGTTGTGAATGGTTTCATTGGACAGGTATTACACCTGCAATTTCTCAAGGTGCTGCAGATGTATGTTTAGAAGCAGTTAAAGCAGCAAGTGCAAAAGGAATTACCATTTCTACAGATTTAAATTATAGAGCAAAACTTTGGAAATTTTGTAGCGATGCTCATAGAGAGTCAATAATGACAGAATTAACGTCTTACTGTGATATTGTTTTAGGTAATGAAGAAGATGCAGAAATGCACTTTGGTATCAAACCAGAAGGTATTACAGTACAAACGCAAGGACATGATGTAAAAGCAGAAGCTTTTTTATCTGTTTGTGAGCAAATGATGGAAAAATTTCCAAGAGCTAAAAAAGTAATTACAACTTTAAGAGGTTCTATTTCTGCTTCTCATAATACTTGGGCAGGAGTTTTGTATGATGGTAAAACATTATTCCAAACACGTCAATATCAAATTACAGATATCGTAGATAGAGTAGGTGGAGGAGATTCGTTCATGGGAGGTTTAATCTACGGATTATTAAAATACCCAAAAGACGATCAAAATGCATTAGATTTTGCAGTTGCAGCTTCTTGTTTAAAACACACAATTAAAGGAGATGCAAATTTAGTAACAGTTGCAGAAGTAGAAAAATTAATGGGTGGAGACGCTTCTGGAAGAGTAGCAAGATAAATCCCATCTTTAATTCTTCCCAAAGGGAAGAAAAATTTGAACGAATAAATTAGACTAAAAATATAGTATTAACTAAAAGCAAAAGTCCTTTTCTTTGGAAAGGATTTAGGATAGGATTATGGCACAATTTACAAGAATAGAAGTTGCAGCAGCAATGAAAGAAACTGGGATGATTCCTTTGTTTTTTCATAACGATATAGAGTTAAGTAAAAAAGTTTTAAAAGCTTGTTACGATGGTGGAGCTCGTTTAATGGAGTTTACAGCACGAGGCGATTTTGCTCACGAAGTTTTTGGAGAGCTAACCAAATATGCAATTGCAGAATTACCAGGTATGATAATGGGTGTTGGTTCTGTAACAGATGGAGCTGCTGCATCTTTATATATGGCATTAGGAGCTAATTTTATTGTAACTCCGGTTTTAAGAGAAGATATTGCAATAGCTTGTAACCGTAAAAAAGTTTTATGGTCTCCAGGTTGTGGTACATTAACAGAAATTGCTAGAGCAGAAGAATTAGGATGCGAAATCGTAAAATTATTTCCTGGTGATATTTATGGACCTCAATTTGTAAAAGGGATTAAAGGTCCTCAACCATGGACAAGTATTATGCCAACAGGTGGTGTAGCACCAACAGAAGAAAACCTAAAAGGATGGTTTGATGCTGGTGTAACTTGTGTTGGTATGGGATCTAAGTTAATTTCTAAAGATATTATTGCTAATAGAGATTATACAAAGTTAGAGCAAGACGTAAAAGCGGCTTTAGCTATTGTAAAATCGGTTAGAAAATAGATTTTTTATTATTTGAATTTGAGAAACCTTCAACTTAATTGTTGGAGGTTTCTTAATTTATATGGGTTTTATAGTCTTTAAAACGAAAACAGTTTTCAGTTCCTAGAAATTTAGGATTGCCAAACTCTTCAGACCAAAAACCTTCTAAAATGTCTTTGGTTAAGCATTTGTAAACAACAGTGCCTTTATAAATAGTGTTCTCATCGCCTTGATATTCAAAATTGATGACTAAAATATTATCTTTAAAAAAACCTATTCCAAATTGTGGCTGGCTTTTATTGATTAACCATTTTGCTATAATTTGATTGTTTTTGTTTAAAGATAAGTTTAATTCTCCTTTGTAAGAGTTTTCACTATCATCTTGATTGCTGCCTATTATAGAAAAATTACCAACTAAATCTTGAACTGTCATTATTGATATAAATTAATAAAAAAAGCCAATACAATGTATGTATTGGCTTTGCAAAAATATATAATATTATTTAAAATCCTGTACCTGGAGCTTCAGGACTTTGCGCCTGTGCTTTTTGTGGATTTAAAATCATATAGGTTCCTAAAGCAGTTAATGCTGCATATTTACCGTAATTACCTATCTTTTTTAGAGCGTCTTTACGAGTAATTTCTTGAGATGTTTTATCTGAATTTTTTATTTGTTTTTTCATCTTTATAGTTTTATAGTTCTCGTTATTAGTCTAAAATAATTTTCTTAGTAATTTCTCCTGTTTCTGTTTGCACCTTTGCAAAATAAACTCCGGTTGCCAACTTAGAGATAGAAATATCTTCATTTCCATTAGCGTTAAAAGAAGTTGTTTTTACTTGTTTTCCTAATACGTTATATAATGAAAAACTCGCTTTACCTTGTGGTAAACCTGCAATTCTAATTGTAGAACTATTTACTTTAAAAATACTAACTCCATTTAAAGTAACAGAATTTACATTTAGAGCACCTTGTGTTGTATGTATGTAAAATCTTCCAACTCCATTTAAAGCATCTTTTAAAGTAATTTTATAACTACTATTTGTTTCATCTAAACGTGTAAAAGTATTGGTTACTTTATCTTCTAAAAAAACTTTAAAACCAGTAGGTAAATTTAAAACTTCTGCAGAAAAAGTAATTTCTTTACCAGCTTCAGCTTTTACACCAACAGGAATAATCATCGTTCCTAAATCTGTGTTTGGCAATGCCTGTCTTGAAAAAGCAATTCCACTATTATTGTTTACCAAATGTGTGTAAACTCTTAAATTTGAAGGAACTCCATTAAACATACCAATATCAAAACCAGGATCTAAATCTTTAGTTTTACCAGCAATGTAATTAACCTTTGTTTTTTTAGTGCCTACTCCATCAGTAATTGATAATGCAATAGATGGTGTTGTATTTTTGTAAAAAGTTACTCCAGTTTGATGGCTTTGCATCAATTCTGTAATTGTTGCATTTCCATTAACCTTAGAATTTACAAAAAATGCTTGTCCTGGATGAATGTGACCTGTAGTCAAATTATCATAAGAACTTGTTCCAGCATTCCAAACATAAACAGCAAGAAAACCAGCCGATAAATTATCATTTGTTACAGAATTTGCTGTAATAAAATCTGCGATGTTTAAATAAGATGGATAAGGATTACCGATTAAATTCCAGTTATTTACATCTTGCGAAATTGCTGGAGATATAGCTGTTGTTGGAAAAGTACCCGTAAAAGTATAAGTACCAGAAGCAGTCTTTTTTACAGAATAACCAACTCCAGGGCCAAATGTTGTAGCTGCACCACCTGCTTGGAAATATCTCCAATGACCTGTTGCAGTGTCTGAACCAGCACCATCTGTATCTGTGTCTGGTGTTCCATTATTATAAGTTGCTATTCCTCTATTATTATTTGTACCAGAGGCTACTGAGTTTGCTGTAATCCAAGCATCATCATATTGTTCACCAACTACTGGAGAAGACATTAAATGCCAGTTTGTATCTGATACATTTTGTTGATATACTAATGTTCCTGTAAAAGCATCAAGTGCTCTTAAAGAAGCTCCAGACTTAACGATTGCTTTATTTACAGTTACTGCAGCTGTTGCTGTTGGTTGATTTGTAACCATTGGTATATAAACATTGTGTGTTGATGTTGGCACACCTTCTGTCCAGTTAGTAGCTGTAGCCCAATCAGAATCTGTTGTTCCAGTCCAAGTGTTTGGGTAATGTCTATCTCCAGTGAATGTAACTGCTGAAGCTCCTGGATTTCCACCAGCAATTCCATCACCAATTGCTTCATCAGATCTAAAAGCATTTGTATCATTTAAATAAGTAGCAACAAACTTAAAATTATTTGTAGCTGTTGTTCCAATTTCAGTAAAATCTACATCAAAAGTAAAAGTAGCATTACCTGGTGTTCCAGTAGGACTTAAATTAGCAGAGCTTACAAAAGTGAAGTTAGCAACATTATCTAATTTCCATAAACCAGCAAAATTTTGATCGAAAGCGATTGCATAATCTGCTGTGAAACCTGCAGGGAAATTTACTGTTGATCTATTTGTACCATCAAAACCAGAAACACCTCTTCTTAAGCCATCTGCTGTATCAGTAAAAGTAGAAGTATTTGAAAAACCTCCTGTTTTAGAGTCAATATATATGACCATTGTATTATTTAAATTTCCTGCACCTTTGTTTAAGGTGAAAGAAATTTGAGTGCCATTATCTGTTATTTGAAGGTTACCTGTGTTTCCAAAAACATCTCCAAAACCAGAGTTTCCATTACCAGAATACGAAACTTGAGCTTGTAATGCATAACAAAATAGTATGCTCAAAATTGTTAAAAAATAATTTTTTTTCATTTTTTTTTGTTTAGTTAATAATTAATTTTTTGGTAATTATTTTGTTATTATTTTCTTGAATTTTAACAAAATAAATTCCTTTATCAAGTTCTTGCACTAAATATAAGCTATTTTTTTGAACTTTATTGGCAAAATCTTTTACTGTTTTTCCTGTAATATCATAAATTGTAACATTTCTTACTTGTTTAGAAAGTATAAAGTATTTTGAAGTAGGATTTGGATATAATTGAAGTAAATTGTAATCTAAAGCTATTTCTTCATTAGCCAGTGTTGCTGGTTTGTTACCATATATTTTAAACTCTCCAGGAGCTAGAGAAATAGGTGCTTGCACATTGGTTACATTTATTGTTGTATTGTTGTTTAATAAATCATACCAAGTACCTGCTTGCTGAAAGAAAGGTGTTATATTTTGAGATGAGGTACCAAAATTACCTAAGACCAAAACATATTGTAAATCTGCAGCAGCAGCATTTGTTAAATGAATTTTCTTTAATCCGTTAGCATTGGCAACATCTAAACTAAAATCGGTAGTTTCAAAAACTTCGTATTTTAATTTTAGTTGCATAAGTTTAGACCAAGTGTTGTACAATTTTTTTCTATTTACATCGTTAAAATATTCCCATTTAATAGGTTTATTTCCAGTTCTACCATTTTGGTTGATGCTAATATCATAACCCAACTCATCAAACTGCCAAATCATTTTAGGTCCAGGTACTGTAAAATAAAAAGCCCCATTTAATTCCATTCTGTTTAAAGCTGTTGCTTTATTTTTAATATTGTAAGCTCCATTAGAGTTTCCAAAATTAATAGCATCATACATGTGTCTTTCTTCATCATGACTAACCATATAACTAACATTTGCAGGTACAGACCAACCTCTGTTTTTATAAGAAATCCAAGAAAAGTCAGATTTTCCATTGTCATTAAAACCTAATGCAGCTTCTTTGTAAGGGCCATGATGATTTCCCCAAACCATAATGCCTTTTCCTTCATTTAATCTATAATTAATCCATTGTGTTTCTTCGTTATTTGTTCCTAAATGTTCAAAAATAATATAGAAATTAGGATCTATTTCCCATTGGTAATCTGCATAAAGTTTTAACACATCTACCCTGTCTTGTTGGTAGTTATTTGTACAGCCTTCATTATTTGTACAATTTTGTGTAAATCCTTTTGTTAAATCCCATCTAAAACCATCTATTTTATACTCGTCAATCCAATACTGAGAAACTCTTTTTACGTAATCTTTTGTAGCTTGTTTACTATGATTAAAATCATTAAAAACACTGTAAGAATGGGTTGCTACTGGATTAAAAAACGGGCTATCTGCACTTGCTTGTCCTTGATAACCTCCATTATCTGTATTCCACATTCTGTAATATGAGTTTTGACCACTTGCATGGTTAAAAGCGACATCTACTATTACAGCCATTCCTCTTCTATGGCATTCATCAATTAATTGTTTAAAAGCAGTTTTGTTTCCATAATATTTATCCAATGCCATATGAAAAGAAGGGTTATATCCCCAAGATTCATTACCATCAAACTCCATTAGAGGCATAAATTCTATTGCATTAATACCTAAATCTTGCAAATAATCTAAGCGTGTTTTAACTGCATCAAAACTATGTAAGGCATCAAAATCTCTGATTAATAATTCATAAATTACTAAGTCCGTTTTTTTAGGTTTTTTAAAATTAGTTACTTGCCAATTATATGGAGCATCTCCAGTTCTTAAAAGTGTAACATGATGTGTTGTTTTTCCTGTAGGATAAGTAGGCAAATTAGGGTATGTTACTGAATTTATAAATTGATCATTTGATTGTGTTAATACAATTGTAGAGTAGGGGTCTGCTACTCTTAATTCACCATTAATTAAATATTGATATGTAATATCTGTTTGCGGAGTTAAACCAGTTAATTCTATCCAAAAACGATCTTTGGTACTATCTTTTTTTAAGAGATAAGTGTTGTTAACTTTCCAATCATTAAAACTACCAATAACATGAACAAAATCTTTTCCTGGAGCATAAAAAACTAAGGTTACTTTTGTATTGTCTGTGGTGTTTAAATTTATACCATCTTTAAGGCCAGATGGAATTGCTGCTTCTGTTACAGTAGGTCTTACAATTACATTAAATGTAGCAGTTTCTATTGTTCCTGCGTTTGTAGCCTCTAAAACAAAGGTAGTATTTTCTGTTACTACAGGAGAAAAACTATAAGAAGTTGCTCCAGTTGTTGTATTAATGGAGTTTCCATTAGCTTTTAAATTAAAATCTGCAGCTAAACTTGCAGTAGCAGTAATAGAAACAGCTTCTCCAGAATTTTTAATAATGTTTTTTTCTGTAGGTGTATTTAATGTTAACTGAAATTTACCAACATCAAATAACTGGTCTTGTGTTTTTTTATCTCCAGTTCCGTTTTTTGCTTTTACAAGCATACCTATTCTTTTTAAGCCTGTTCTCCCGTAAAAAGTAGAAGGTGTAAATGTAAAGGAATAGGTTCCATTTCCATTATTTGTAAGCTTTTGAGCTTCATTAGAATTTGTCCAAGAGCCATTTGTAGGAGAATCTACTGCTTTTGCTGGAGTTTGATCTAAATCACTTTGGTTAAAAGACCATGCCCACAAATAGATATCTGTAACACCCCAAGTTGTTGGGTTTACTCCAGATACTGTAATTGTAATTTGTTCTGTTTCTTCAAAAGTAGCAGGTGAAACTGAAAAAGTTGCATTTTGCACCTGTGCAAAACTAATTGAAGAAATGAATAAAATAAGAAAGGTAATTTTTTTCATAAAGTTGTTTTTATAAAATATGAGGCTGTCTAAAAAGTAATTAAGTATGTCAAAATGAGCCTGTTGAAGTTTTATAATTCATTGATTATCAACTATATTTCGACAGGCTCAATATGACAAGCAGTTAATTTTTTGACTTTTCAGACAGCCTCATATTTTTATTAATTAGGAATGATAACGTAGCTACCATCTAAATCATTAAACCAAACATCATATTTTCCTGATGCTTCTGTAAATGGAAAATTACTTCCACTTGATGCTAAATTAGCTTTTCCAAATAACTCTTTAGATCCTGTGTGTCTCCAAACACCATTATTCCAATCATCATTTGGTCTAATTAAAAATTCTTGACCGTTTGTAAATGTAACTCCATTAGCGTACCATAAATGAGGGTTATTAGGATCTTGAGTTAAATCAATTTCATCAGCATCTCCCCAACCACCAATAGCAGCTCCAATAAGTCCTATTTTGTTATAAGTAGGTGCACTAGAAGCGTCATAAGAAGTAATACTATAAGAAGCACCAGCTAACATACTAGAAAAAGAAACATTGTAGTAGCCAGCAGTAGTAATAGGAAATACGCCAGGTTCGTTAGCACCAGATGTATCACTTACACCTAATACACCATTTGCATCACCCCATTGAGGGTGCCAAGAACCTTTAGCATTTAATACTTTAAAAGCACCAGCACCAAAATATCCGATAAAATTATAAGAATTTGGAGTGTCTTGACTTCTAAACAAAGGTGTATTGTTGTTATTGTTGTTCCAACCTGGTGTGGTTGCATCACCTACTAAATATAAATAAGGAAAGTTTACATTGTATGGTGTTACAGAAATAATTACGGGATCAGAAAAACGTTCTATTTTATTTCCGTTTGCGCTTGTAATTACAGATTTAACTCGAAGCTCAATGTTTGATGCAGTTGCAGGAGTTAATCCTAAAGCTAAGGCACTTTTATTAAAATCCTCATGGTTTATCTCTATTTTAGAAGAAGTTGTTGCCTCTCCAACATTTACAGGAGTTGCAAAATTAGAATTTTCTGTTGCAATTTCTAAAGAATAACTTGCATTGGCAATATCATTCCATTCAACAGTTAAAGCAACATCTGTAGCATTAGCAAATGATAATACAAAAGCATCATTAGCAGACGGTTTTGTTATTGTCTGAGCATTTGAAGAAGTTGGATAAACAGTTACTAATAATAATATTGAATTGGTAATTTTATCTCCAGCTTTAACTCTCATATAAACAGGAATGTCATTACTTTGCATTATGCCAGCATTATTTATAACTGTGTTAAATGCATCTACAGTCATAGAAAAACTAGACTTTTTTGTACTACCTAAAGTTATAGGAGTTGTAAATGCATTATCTGTAGCCATTTCTATTGTGTAATCTGAGCCTGCAGAAATTTGATCTCTCCAAGTGATTGTAAATGCAGGATTTGTTGGCAAATCAAAGTTTAATAGTACATTTGAAATTCCAGGAGTGTCCAGCACAAACTGTGGGTCTGGAGATGTAATGGTTAAGCTTTCTTCTGTATCACAAGCTCCAATTAGCAGAACTAAAGACAGTAATAAATAGCTTAATCTTTTTAATATTATTTTCATTTTATGAATGTTTTAATGTTTATAAGTTTAAAGGAACTAAGATGTAACGACCTGTTAAATCGTTAAACCAAAGATCATAATCATCTTCTACAATTACAGGAATTTTGCCTCCACCATCAGTTGCCTTGCCAGAGAAAGGTGTTGTACTTCCCCATTTTGCTCCAGCTGCTGTTACAAACTCTAAATCACCTGGTTTTAAACGAACTGATGTTGCAAACCAAATATGATCATCAAAGCTCATTTGAGTCATAGCAATATTTGTAGTACTAGATCCTTCTACTGTTAAAGAAGTCGGACTATTTATGTTAGATTCATCAAAAGGTTCAAATGTAAATTTATTAGTTGCAAAATTGATGGTAAATTTATAGTATCCTTCAGGAATTCCATTACCTCCTGCATAAGGAAAACGTTCTGGATCAGAACCACCACCTAGATTTGCACCTACATCACCATTTGCAGCGCCATTTTGGCCTCTTGTAGCATTATCTGTACCATATTGTGGTTGCCACATTCCTTTAGTAGATAATACTTTAAAGTGACCGTTATTGGCAAATTTACCTGTATAGTAAAAAAGATTACTATCACTTTCATCTCTAAACAAGTTAGGATTTGTATTGTTATTATTCCAACCAGGGGCAGTAGCATCACCCACCAAATAAAAATCATTAAAAGTGTAATTAAAGTATGGATATACCTTAAATTGAATTACATTAGATGGTGTTTTTTTACTAGCTTGAGTACCTAAATTAGCCACAACTCTTGTATAAATATTTGCCCATTGAAAAGGGTTTAAGCCCACATTACCTGCTGCTGCGTTAACTTCGCTTACAGATAAAGTTATAGAATTTTTACCTGTAATTGTAGAAGCTACAACTGGATTGGTAAATGCATTATCCATAGAAAATTCTATTGCATAATTTACAGATGCTTGTTGCCCAAATTCTGCACTTTTCCAATTTAAGGTTAGTGCAGGATTGTTTGTATTCACAGCATCTAATTGTAGGTCTGTAAAATTCAAATCTTCTAACACAGGTGCAGTAGGATTTGAGATTGTGAATAATTCTGAAGTATCATCGCAAGCAGTAAATACAGATAGTATTAATGCTACTATAGCTATTCCAGAAAATTGTTTTATATTTTTTATCATTTCTTTGAAATTTAAATTTTAATAACCAGTATTTTGAGTTAGGTTAGGGTTTGAAGCTAAACTAGCATTAGGTATTGGGTATACTTTTAAATCTGCAGATATAGAAATACCATTACTTCCATTACCTTTCCATACCCAGTTATAATTTCCTCCAGTAAATTTTCCAAAACGTATTAAATCTTGACGTCTTTTTGCTTCCCAGTGTAATTCTCTTGCTCTTTCATCTAAAATAAAGTCTAAAGTTAAGTCTGCTGCAGTTAAATTATTTTGAGGGTTATTAGCTCTAGTTCTTAATGCATTTACATAAGTAAGTGCGTTTGCAATGTTGGTGTTTTTTGCACCTTTTAGGTGAGCTTCAGCATACATTAAATATACATCTGCTAATCTAAATAAAGGAAAATCGGTATCTACAAAGGTTTGATCTGATCCAAAACCTCCAGTAGATTTTGCATTAGAATATTTTTGTAAAATATATCCTTGATCTTGATCTGAAATATCTTTAATTTCAATATTTCTGCTTCCAGATATTATGGTATTTCTTGTGTCTGTATTAAATACACTAGCATCAAAAAGTTGTACAAATTCTTTTCTTAATCTTAAGGCGCCTCCCCAGCCACCTGCACCAACACCAAGTGGGGTTCCATTTTGCTCTATACTTCCAACAGAACCGTTTACCATAACTGTTGTTGGTCCAAAATTCTGAGTTTCTATACCATCTGAAATTAAAGGAAATATAATTTCATTTACTGCAGAATTGGTGTTATTGTCTGCCATAAATAAATCAGCATAATTTGTAGCCAATGTATATCCACCATTAATTATTTTGGTACAATAATCTGCAGCTTCTGTATATTTTGCTTGACCTATATAAACTTCTGCATTTAAATACATTTTAGCTAAAATCATCCAAGCAACAGCTTTGTCTGCTCTACCATGTTGGTTTGTTCTAGGGTCTTTTAAATCTGCTTCTATTGCAGTTAATTCAGACTCTATATATGTAAATAATTGTTGTCTATCTGCCTGTGGTGGATTAAAGTTTACTACAGGATCATTTTCATTTACAAGTGGAGCTTTACCAAACAAATCCATTAAATGATAGTAAGATAATGCTCTTAGCAATCTAGCTTCTGCTCTGTAATTTACAATATCTGCTCTTGTAGCTGCAGAAACGTTTCTTGCGTCTAATTTTTCTGTAGTAGTTTCTCTTAAAAAGTTATTTGCAAAAGCAACTGATACAGAAGCTCTACTAAACATACCTAGAATAAGTGGGTTTTGAGCAGTCCAAATATTTCTTTGAATTTCTCTTGTACCAGGGTCATTTTCATAAGACCAAATCATTTGATCTGCAGAAAGTGTTTGTAGATACAATAAAACCCTACCATATTGGCTTGTTCCAGCATCTAAACCTTGTATGTTAGAGCTCCCAGCACCATCTGTACCTGTTAAAGATAAGTTTGCGTATACACCTGCTAAAACTTCTAAATACGCAGATTCGTTTTCAAAAAGTTTTTCACTAAGTGTGGTTTGATCGTCTTCAGGTACAATATTTAAATCTTTTGTACAAGAAGCAAAAACTGATATTAGCAATGTTAAGGCTAATAATTTTTTTATTGTTTTCATATAATATTTTATTAAAATTTAATATTAGCTCCAAATAAGAAATTTCTTGATCTTGGATAGATTAAATTATCAATTCCATTAAATACTTCTGGGTCTAAACCAGAATAGTTGGTCCACGTAAATACGTTTTGCACTCCAGCCCAAACTCTTAAACTACTGTAAGAGAATTTTTTAATTGGGTTGTTAAAGGTATATCCTAATGTAATATTGTCCATTCTTAAGAATGAGGCATTTTCTATATATATATCAGAGTTAATTACATCAGCAGTTCTCACAAAGTTGGTATTTAATACAGAGGTAGGTATGTTACCTAAAACAGCATTGTCTCTTAAAAGTTCATATTGTGATCTTGCAGAATTTACGTTGTTGTAAACATGGTTACCAATATTTGCTCTTAAATTAAATGCTAAATCTAGATTTTTATAGTTAAAAGATGATTGGAAACCTAAAGTAATGTCTGCATTTGGGTTTTCTTTAAGATATCTGTCATCGTCATTTATTAAACCATCACCATTTAAATCTGCATAAGCACCTTCTATAGGTTTGCCAGCATTGTCATATAATTGCTTAAATACATGAAATGAATTTGGTGCAAAACCAACTCTGTAAAGTTGAATTGTATTACCAGTACCACCACCAGTACCACCAGTTCTAAATTCTTGGTTGTTTAGTGTTTTTGTAATTTCTCTATCTAGATAAGTTGCATTAAATGTAAAGTTCCAGTTGTAATCATCTGTTTTTAAAATATCTCCATTTAAAGAAAATTCGATACCATTTATAGTTAACTCACCAATGTTTTGAATAATTGCATTAGAGAAGTTAGTTCCGTCTGCTAAAGAGGCTTCATTAAAAAATAAATCTGAAGATACTTTATTAAAGTAATTTAAAGAACCCGAAAATCTATTGTCAAATAAACCATAATCAACACCAAACTCTATAGTTTTTGTGTCTTCCCATTTTAAATTAGGATTTATAGCAGAAGGTATTGTAGATCTTACTACTTGATTTCCAAATATATACTTAGATCCTTGGTTTCCAAAACGATATCTATCTAAATAAATATCATTTGCTCCAGGAATATTCTGCTGCCCAGTAACACCATAACTGGCTCTTAGCTTTAGGTTTGATATTACTTTGTTGTCTTTTAAGAAGTCTTCGTCACTAATTTTCCAAGCAAGAGCTGCACCACCAAAGTTACCCCATCTATTGTTTTCACCAAATCTAGAGGTACCATCTCTTCTATAATTTAGAGTTAATAGATATTTTTCTGAAAAAGTTAAATTAGCTCTACCAAAAAAACCAATATTTACTACATCTGGATCTGCAAACGTTGTAGCCACATTATTTGGGTTATTTTTGTTTCCAGAATCAGTACCAAAATTTTCAAATCTTTGGTAAGAATATCCTGCTGTAACATCTAATTTAGTTTTATCAAATGTTTTTATATAATTTAAATAACTATCAAATAGTTGGTTACCTCTTTCTTGCGTTTTAAATGCATCATTTCCACGAAATAAAGCATTAGTTTGTGCTGGAGCTTCTTTAGAAGTAATATCTGTGTTTTCTGATTTTATTTTATCAAAACCAACATTAACAACAGCTTTTAGTTCTGGTAAAAAGTGAAATTTGTAATCTAAGTTTAAATTTCCATATTGTCTAAAAGCAAAACCAGTATTGTTTCTCTGTAAAAGAGCCGCAAATGGGTTTGAAGTACCGTTTGAAGGTTGACCATTAACAATATGTTGATAAAAACCACCAAAAGGAGATGTTGTGTCATAAACTGGCTGTGTTGGGTCATAACGTAAAGCAGCCCCAATTTGTCCAGCATCACCAAAACGACTATCCTCAAAGTTTCTATTATAGTTTAAGTTAATTTTTAAATGATCTTTAAATAAAGATGGATTCATAGAAAGTGATATGGTTTTTCTATCAAACTCAGAAGTTAGCACAGACCCTTCTTGATTAGCGAAACCTAAAGATAATCTTGTAGGGATTGCTCCAAAAATTTGTCCTCTAGCTGTTAAGTTGTATAAAGAAGAAACTGTATTTCTTAATATTTGATCTTGCCAATTTGTATTAGCATTTCCTAATAAAACTGCATCTCCAGGTCTTCTTTGGTTTATAATATTTCTAAAATCATCAGCAGAAAATACTTGAACTCTGTCTAAAACTTCTCCAAAAGTGTACTGCATATCAAAATCTAAACTGTATTCTGTTCTACCTTTTTTAGTATTGATAATAATAACACCATTTGCAGCTCTAGAACCGTAAATAGCAGTTGCAGAAGCATCTTTTAAAACCGAAAAAGATTCAATATCATTTGGGTTTATATTTGCTAATAAACCTCTAGAACCAGAAATTGAAGCATCACTATTTTCTATAGGTAATCCATCAATAATAATTAATGGGCTATTAGAAGCACCAATAGAAGAACCACCTCTAATTGTAATTTGCGAGCCAGATCCTGGAGCACCACTAGTTGTAATATTAACCCCAGAAACACGACCACTTAATAAATTTTCAGGAGTAACAATATTACCTTTTGTAAAATCTTTTGCAGTAATGGCTTCTACAGAACCAGTAGCGTCTTTTACGGTTGTTGTACCATAACCTACCACAACAATTTCATCTAACTGTTCTGCAGATTCTTCCAATTCTATAGTAAGGTTAAAATTACTTGCGATTGTTACTTCCTTATTTGCGTATCCTAAATATTGAAAGACTAAAACATCACCAGTTTTAACTTTATCTAAAGAAAAGTTTCCATCAAAGTCTGTTTGAGTACCTCTTGTTGTACCCTTAACTACTATACTCACACCAGGTAAAGGTTCACCTGTTGTTTTTTCTTTTACAGTTCCTTTTACTGTTTGTTGCGCAAACATGGTAAAGGATGAACTTAAAAGAATTCCAATTAACAATAATTTAAATTTTTTCATGTATAATTTGTTAAATAATAACTGTAAATTTGATTTTTGACTTAACAATAAATTTACATTCCACTATGTAAATATAAGGTTTAAGTCAACGTTTTCAATATTTTAAAAGTCACGAAATCGGTTTCGTGTTGACAACTTTTTTTACGGAAATATCATTAATTTAACAAAATAGAATGCCTTAAATTTGTCTTTTAATAAATTATGAAGCAAAAAATTACCATAAAAACAATAGCTAAAGAATTAGGAGTTTCTACTTCTACAGTTTCAAAAGCTCTAAAAGATAGTCATGAAATAAGTGCAGAAACCAAAGAAAAAATTCAAGCTTACGCCAATCACTATAACTACAAACCGAATAATTTGGCTTTGCAATTACGTAATCAAAAAACTAAAGTTATTGGTGTGATTTTACCAAAAATAGTACACCATTTTTTCTCTACAGTAATTATGGGAATAGAGGAAGGAGCTAATGAAAAAGGGTATAATATCATGGTGTGTTTTTCAAATGAATCTTATAAAAAAGAAGTAGAAACTTTAAAGGTGTTATCTAATGGAAGTGTAGATGGTATTATTGTTTCGATTGCTAGCGAAACACTTGAAAATAAAGACTTTAATCATTTTAAAGATTTGGTTTCAGAAGAAATTCCTTTGGTTTTATTTGATAGAGTAGTAGATGAAATACTTTGTGATAAAGTTGTTGTAGATGATGTGGGTGCTGGTTATAAAGCTACAAAACATTTATTAGATAATGGTAGGAAGAAAATAGCATTAATAACCACTCCTAATCACGTTAATGTAGGAGCTTTAAGAAGACAAGGTTATGAAAAAGCTTTAATAGAAAATTATATTAAGGCAGATACAAGTATTATTGTAGAGATTGATGAAAAAGAAGATATTAAAAATCAGATAAAAAAAGCCTTTAATCAAGATATTGATGGTGTTTTTGCAGTGAATGAAATATACGCAGCAAAATCAATGAGAGTAGCAAAAGAAATGGGGTTAGATGTTCCAAAAGATATTTCTATTATTGGTTTTACAGATGGGTTAATCTCAGAATATTCATCACCATCAATTACAACAATTGCACAACATGGCTTAACAATGGGTAAGCAAGCAGTAGAATTACTAATTGAAAGAATAGAAAACGAAGCAGAGGTTTTTAAACCTAAAAAGATTGTGATTTCTAGCGACTTAAAAGTTAGAGAATCTACGAAACCGTCGTCGTAAATATTTTCAAATTTTAAATTTTTACGAAACCGTCGTCGTAGATTTTTATTAAATATTTGATAAACTTCATATAAAAAAATTATATTTGAACCATTAAACGATTTATCAGTAAATTACATTCCACACTTTAAGTAATTGATAAGTCTAAACACTTATCGTAATATTCATTAATAATATTCGATAATGGAAAAGCGTAAATTAAGCTTCTGGCAAATCTGGAACATGAGTTTTGGATTTCTAGGAATACAATTTGGATTCGCCCTTCAAGGTGGATTTATGTCAAGAATTTTTCAAACATTAGGAGCTGGTAAGGAAGATATTCCTTTACTTTGGATTGCTGCACCACTTACAGGTTTACTTGTGCAACCTATTATAGGGTATATGAGTGATAGGACTTGGAGCGTAAAATGGGGTAGAAGAAGACCTTATTTCTTAGTAGGTGCTATCTTAAGTTCAGTTTCCTTGTTTTTTGTACCTCATTCTCCTGCACTTTGGATAGCTGCTGGTTTTTTATGGATTTTAGATGCATCTATAAATATTTCTATGGAGCCATTTAGAGCTTTGGTAGCAGACAAATTACCTCAATCCCAACGTTCTTATGGTTTTGTTGTTCAAACATTAATTATAGGAATTGGAACTTGGGTAGCAAGTAATTTACCTTGGATGGTTTCTCAGTTTGGAGTAAGTAATGAAGCTGCTTCAGGAGTAGTACCAATGTCTGTAAAAGTTGCATTTGCAATTGGGGCATTTGTTTTTTTAGCAAGTATTCTATATACAGTTTTTACTACTGATGAATATCCTCCAGAAGATATGGAAGAGTTTGAAAAGGAAAAAGCAAAGAAAAATAATTTTATTCCTGATATTCTAAACAATATTGGAAGTATGCCAATGACAATGAAAAAATTAGGAGTTATTCAATTTTTCTCTTGGTTTGCATTTTTTACAATGTGGAGTTTAGCCAATCCTGCTTTAACAGAACATGTTTTCCAAACACCAGCACCAATTGAATCAGCCTTTAATATGGCAGATACAGTTCAAGCTGAGGCTTTTAAATTATCGAATACTAAATTTCAAGAATCCTCTAATTTGGTAGGTTCTGCAATGGGGGTTTATGGATTATCATCTATGGCTTTTGCATTGTTATTAACCTTATATACATCAAAAAGAAACATCAATAGAAAATATGTGCACATGGTTTCTTTGATTTTAGGAGGTATAGGATTTCTTTATATGAATTATGCAACGCCTGAAACATTAATGTACAGTTTCATATTAATTGGTTTTGCTTGGGGTAGTATTTTATCAATGCCTTACGCAATGTTGTCTAGTTCTGTAGACCCAAAGAAAATGGGTGTGATTATGGGGATTTTCAATATGTTTATTGTTATTCCTCAAATTATTGCTGCATTAGGAGGTATAAATTATGTTTCTAATTTGTTAGGAGAAGAGGCTATCAATGCAATGACAATTGCAGGAATTAGTTTAGTGCTTGCAGGTTTGTGTAACTTTCTAATTACTAACAAAAATGCAATCAGCTATCAAGAAGAAAATTAAAAAATGAAAAAGGGATTTATATTCGATTTGGATGGTGTTATTGTAGACACTGCCAAATATCATTATTTAGCTTGGAAAAAGTTGGCTAATGAATTAGGGTTCGAATTTACCAAAGAACAAAACGAATTATTTAAAGGAGTTAGTAGAAAACGTTGTTTAGATATTTTATTAAACGACATTGGTAAAATTGATTATACACAAGAACAATTTGATACTTGGATGATTGAGAAAAATCTTGATTATTTAGAGTACATAAAAAATATGGATGCATCAGAAATTTTACCAGATGTGCCTAAAGTTTTACAATTTTTAAAACAAAAAAATATTCCTATTGCTTTAGGATCAGCAAGTAAAAATGCGCAACCTATTTTAGAAAAAGTAGGATTATTGCCTTATTTCGATACCATTGTAGATGGAAATAATGTTACAAAAGCAAAACCAGACCCAGAAGTATTTTTGTTAGCAGCAAAACAATTGGGTGTAAATGCTGAAGATTGTATTGTGTTTGAAGACGCTGTTGCTGGTGTAGAAGCTGCAAATGCTGCAGAAATGGTAAGTATAGGTATTGGTGATGATAAAGTGTTATCTCATGCAAAATTTAACTTTAAAGATTTCACAGAAATCAGTACCGATTTTATTACAAAATTAATAGTTAGTTAATAGAACATAGAGTTTAGAAACAAGAAAAGAGAATCTTTCTAAAGAACTTTTAGGTTTATCTTTATCCTTTCTTCTCTGCTCTTTTCTCTCAAAAAGAAAAAAAATGAATCAAGATTATATCATACCTAATGCTTGGTCAATCCTCGAAGAAGGATTTGATGCAACCATGGTAAAATCTTCAGAAAGCTTGTTTAGCATTGGTAATGGAGCCATGGGACAACGTGCAAATTTCGAAGAAACATATACAGGAGATACTTTTCAAGGAAGTTATATTGCAGGAGTGTATTATCCTGATAAAACACGTGTTGGATGGTGGAAAAACGGATATCCAGAGTATTTTGCAAAAGTGCTAAATGCACCTAATTGGATAGGAATAAACGTTACAATTAATGATGAAGAATTAGACTTACATACGTGTAAAAAAGTGTCTAATTTTAAGCGAGAACTCAACATGAAAGAAGGTTGGTTATCTCGTAGTTTTGTAGCAGAATTACAAAACGGAGTAGAAATAAAAGTAGAAACCAAACGTTTTTTAAGTTTAGAATTAGATGAAGTGGGTGCAATTAGTTATTCAGTTACTCCATTAAATACTTATGCGAAAATTACGTTTTCACCATATTTAGATGCAGGTATTACTAATGAAGATACCAATTGGGATGACCAATTTTGGGATGTTTTAGAAGTACATCAAAACGATCAGCAATCTTTTATTCAAGCACGTACAATGAAAACGCACTTTTATACGTGTACATTTATGCAATCTCGTTTATTTGTTGATAATGAAGAGGTTTTAACAGATTGTAACAATCAAAAAACTGATAAAACTGCAACTTGTTCTTATCAACAAGAAATCAATCAAAATCAAACTTATACCATCCACAAATTTGGTGGATATGTAGTGGATAGAAACCACAATAAAAACGAATTGGTTGCAGTTGCAAAAGATGTTTTAGACAAAGCTGTAAGTTTTGGTTTTGATGCGTTATTAGAGATGCAAAAACAATCTTGGGCGCAAATCTGGAACATGTCAGACATCACTATAGAAGGTGATGTAAAAGCGCAACAAGGAATTCGTTTTAATATTTTTCAATTGAATCAGACGTATTTAGGTACAGATGCTACTTTAAATATTGGTCCAAAAGGATTTACAGGAGAAAAATATGGAGGAAGTACTTATTGGGATACAGAAGCGTATTGTATTCCCTTTTATATGGCAACTAAAGACCAATCTGTTGCAAGAACTTTGTTAGAATACAGATATAAACATTTAGATAAAGCCATTGAAAATGCTGAGAAATTAGGTTTTAAAAACGGAGCAGCATTGTATCCAATGGTTACTATGAATGGTGAAGAATGCCATAATGAATGGGAAATTACTTTTGAAGAAATTCATAGAAATGGAGCTATAGCATTTGCCATTTACAATTATTACAGATTTACAGAAGATTATTCTTACATCCCAGAAAAAGGATTGGAAGTACTAATAGGAATTGCACGTTTTTGGCATCAAAGAGTAAATTTTTCTACAGATAAAAATAAATATGTGATGTTAGGTGTAACAGGACCTAATGAATACGAAAATAATGTAAACAATAACTGGTACACCAATTACATCGCAAAATGGTGTATAGAGTATGCTTTAGAGAATATCAATATTGTAAAAACAGATCATATTTCAGACTATATAAGAATTAAAGAGAAAGTTAATTTTACTGATGATGAATTATCTTCTTGGAAAAAAGTGGCTGATAATATGTATTTTCCGTATTCAGAAAAACATAATGTTTTCTTACAACAAGATGGATTTTTAGATAAGGAATTAATTACAGTTGCAGATTTAGATAAAAGTCAAAGACCTATCAATCAAAAATGGAGTTGGGATAGAATTTTGCGTTCACCTTACATCAAACAAGCTGATACTTTGCAAGGTTTTTATATGTTTGAAGATCATTTTTCTACAGAAGAATTAGAGCGTCATTTCGATTTTTACGAGCCATTTACCGTTCACGAAAGTTCTCTTTCTCCTTGTGTACATAGTATTCAGGCTGCAAAGTTAGACAGAATGGAACAGGCTTATACGTTTTATTTAAGAACTTCTCGTTTAGATTTAGATGATTACAATCACGAAGTAGAAGAAGGTTTACATATTACTTCTATGGCTGGAACTTGGATGAGTATTGTAGAAGGTTTTGGAGGTATGAGAGTGCTAAATAATACACTTTCTTTTTCGCCAAAAATTCCTAAAGGATGGAACTCGTATTCGTTTAAAGTAAACTTCAGAAATCAAGTAATTACCGTAAATGTTACCCAAAAAGGAACTCATTTTGAGATTGATGGAAAAAAGGAAATTAAAATTTTGGTGAATGGAGAGCATATAACACTTACGCCAAATAGTTTGCAGAAGGTATAAAAAATAGATATAAGTAGCTAAACCTCAAAGGTTTTTAAAACCTTTGAGGTTTCAAATAACTTAAATAATAAAACAAATATGGAAAAATACGATGTTTTAGAACCCGACCATTTTTACCATATTTTCAATAGAGGAAACAATAAAGAAAATTTATTTTTTGAAGAAAGCAACTATTTACATTTTTTAAATTTAGTAAAAAAACATATTGTACCCATAGCAGATGTTTATGCATATTGTTTATTAAAAAACCATTTTCATCTTCTAATTAAAATGAAGTCTATAGAAGAATTGTCTTCTATAAAAATAAATTTAGAAAAATTATCGCAACCTTTTTCTAACTTGTTTAATGCGTATACAAAAGCTATCAACAAAAAATATGATAGAGAAGGAAGTTTATTTAAAGTAAGGTTCAAAAGAAATCGAATTACGGATGTAAATTATTTAAGAAATGTAATTTGTTATATTCATTTAAACCCATACAAACACAGATTTACTAACAATTATCAAGAATATTTATATTCTTCTTTTAGGTCAATTTTATCCTCAAAATCTACAATTTTGAAGCGAGAAGAAATTATTGAGTTATTTGATGATAAAGAGAATTTTAAATATGTGCATTTAGAGTTTGAAAAGAGTAATCATTTTGAAGAATTAGATTAGATATTAACTAACAAAACCTTAAAAGGTTTAAAAGCCTTTTGGGTTTCAAAAAAGCAAATAATGAAACTACTAAAGATTATTTTACTAATTTGTTTGGCATCCACAATTTCCTGTAAAAAGACAGAAACTGAAAAAAGTATTGCAGAAATTCCTGTTTCCAATACTTTTTTAGAAAGGGTAGAACCTCCACATTGGTGGGTAGACATGGAGAATAATGAATTACAACTTTTAGTTCATCATCCAAATATTTCTGACTATACTCCAGAAATAAATTACCAAGGAATTTCAATTGCAAAAGTTACACCTTCAGAAAAAAGTAATAACTATTTATTTATTGATGTAATCATAGCTGAAAATACATCAGCAGGTAAATTTGATATCACTTTTAAAAAAGATAATTCAGAGAATTTAATTCACACTTATCAATTAAAAGAAAGAGTAAAACCTGCAGAAGATTACAAAGGTTTTGATAGTGCTGATGCGATTTATTTAATTACTCCAGACAGATTTACAAATGCTGATAAATCTAATGATAGAGTACCAAATTTAAAAGACCAATCTTTAGATAGAACAGATGGCTATAAAAGACATGGAGGAGATTTACAAGGAATTATTAATGGAATAGATTACATTTCAGATTTAGGTTTTACAGCTGTTTGGCCAACTCCTGTATTAACTAATGATATGTCTCAAGGTTCGTATCATGGGTATGCAATTACAGATTATTATCAAGTTGATCCACGTTTTGGAATCATGAAAGATTATAAAGAATTAGCTGATAAATTACGCAAAAAAGGAATGAAATTAATCATGGATCAAGTAGCTAATCATTGTGGGTTAGAACACTGGTGGATGAAAGATTTGCCTTTTAAGGATTGGGTAAATCATCAAAAAAATTACGAAGACAATATTAATAATTGGAACTGGAAAACCAATATGGGTTCCAATCATAGAAGAACAACAAATCAAGATTTGTATGCTTCAGAAGCTGATAGAAAAGGAAATAACGAAGGTTGGTTTGTGGCTGGAATGCCAGATTTGAATCAACGAAATCCTTTTATGGCAAATTACATCATTCAAAATTCAATTTGGTGGATAGAAACCTTGGGTTTGGGTGGAATTCGTCAAGATACTTATCCTTATCCAGATAAAGATTTTATGGCAAATTGGGCAGGAGCTATTATGAACGAATATCCTAATTTTTCTATAGTTGGAGAAGAGTGGAGTTACAATCCGTTGTTAGTGGGTTATTGGCAAACAGGCGCAAATAATAAAGATGGTTATGAGTCTAATTTAAAATCTACAATGGATTTTCCGATGCAAAAAGCAATCATAGACGGACTTAACGAAAAAGAATCTTGGGACAAAGGTTTGGTAAAATTATACGAAGGTTTAGCCAACGATTTTTATTATGCAACACCAAAAGATATCATGGCTTTTTTAGACAATCATGATAAAAGTAGATTGTACACAGAAGTTGGAGAAGATTTTACAAAAGCAAAAATGGCATTGAGTTATTTATTGATGTTACCAAGAATTCCACAAGTTTATTACGGAACAGAAATTTTGATGGATGATACTGCAAAACCTGGAGATCATGGGTTAATTAGAACCGATTTTCCTGGAGGATGGAAAGGAGATAAAGTAAATGCATTTACTGGAGAAGGTCTGTCAGAAAATCAAAAAGAAATGCAATTTTTTGTGAGTAAAATTTTAAATTATCGAAAAAATAGTGCTGCAATTCATGAAGGAAAAACCATTCACTTTTCACCATTTATGGGTACTTATTTTTTGTTTAGAGTTTTAGATGATGAAACTGTTGTACACATCATCAATAAAAATGATGATCCAATTACAATCGATTTAAAACGTTATGCAGAAGTTGGTTTAAAAGGTAAAACATTAAGAAATATTGTTTCTGGCGAAGAAATGATTTGGGGTAATGCCATTGATTTAAAACAAAAAGGAAGCATTATTTTAACAACAAAATTATAAAACACGCAGAAACCTCAAAGAAACCCCAAAGAAGCCTCAAAGGTTTTTAGATACTGAAACAAGTTCAGCACAAGCACTTTGAGGTTAAAAAAAATAAAACAAACTGTCAGTTTGAGTGGATTTTTGAAGAATGAAAAAATTTGTATCGAGAACTTAATTATGAAAAATATAATTCTTTATCTATTGTCATTTCGAGTGATTTTGAGGAACGAAAAATTGTATCGAGAAATCTTAAACATTAAAAATTTTTTATTCTTACTTGTTGTTTTATTTTTTTCCTGTAAAACATCAACTAAACAAGAACAAAAAAAAGAGAATGTAAATACTTCTAAAATAAAATTATACGAATTAACGTCAGCAACATTATCATCAGGAAAATTAATTCGAGTAGATTCTTTTCCATCAAAATATATGAAACCAAGACCTGTAGATGTTTGGTTGCCAGAAAATTATTCGTCAGAAAAAAAATATGCAGTATTATATATGCACGATGGTCAAATGTTATTTGATGCAAATACCACTTGGAACAAACAAGAATGGATGGTAGATGAAGTAGCATCAAAATTGATGAATGAAGGTGTTGTAAAAGATTTTATAGTAGTAGGTATTCATAACATTCCTCAAATTCGTTGGCAGGATTTATTTCCAGAAAAAGCAATGAATTTTCTTAAAAAAGAGGACAAAGATGCTTTGTATGCAGAAGCTGCTAAAAACAATTTTAGTACCAATTTAAAAGGAGATGAGTACTTAAAATTTATGGTAAAAGAACTAAAACCTTATATAGATACAACCTATGCAGTCTATACAAACAAAGAAAACACTTTTGTAGCTGGTTCTTCTATGGGAGGTTTAATGTCTATGTATGCAGCTGCAGAATATCCAAATCTTTTTGCAGGAGCAGCTTGTATTTCTACACATTGGGTTGGAGGAACTCCTAAAGAAAATAACCCTTTACCAGATGCTATTTTTAGTTATTTAGAAAAGAATTTGCCAGATGCAAAAACACATAAAATGTATTTTGATTATGGTAATAAAACATTAGATCAGTATTATCCAAAATATGCTCCAAAAGTAGATTCAATTTTTAAAAATGGAGGATATTCTGATGCTAATTTTAAAAATATATTTTTTGAAGGAACCAATCATTCTGAATTGTCTTGGCAAAAAAGGTTAGATATTCCGTTAACATTTTTATTGAAAAAATAACACATATTGTCAGTTAAAGCGCAGCTGAGAACTAATTAATTATACAAAATGAAAAAAATAATATTCTATTTTTTAATTCTCTCTTCAATAATATCATTTGCACAAAACTCAAATAGAGTTTTTAAAAGTGTTTCTGTTCATAAAGAGAACTATGTAGAAGTACTTGTTAATAATGGAACTTACAGAATTCAATTTTACAACACTAAAATTGTAGAAACCGTTTTTATACCTAAAGGAGAAGTTTACAAAGAAAAATCGCATGCAGTTATTTTAAAACCATCGTTTACAGATATCAAGTTAAACGAGTCAGAAAACGCTGTAAATTTTTCTTCAAAAGGTATCAAAATCGAGATTCAAAAGTATCCATTTCAAATTTCTTATTTCTATAAAAATAAATTAATTACTTCCGAGAAACAAGGCTACTATAAATCTAAACATATTCCTTTAGAAAATGTAAAAGGAAACATTATTGCAAATGATACTGAGAAAATAGAATTCAATTTAACAAATAACGAAGTTTTATATGGAGCAGGAGCAAGAGCTTTAGGTATGAACAGACGTGGAAATCGTTTGGCATTATTCAACAGAGCTCATTATGGCTATGAAACCTACTCAGAATTGATGAATTTTACACTGCCAATTGTAATTTCATCAAAAAAATACATGCTTCATTTTGACAATGCTCCAGTTGGTTATTTAGATTTAGATAGTAAAAAAGACAATTCTTTAACTTACGAAACTATTTCTGGCAGAAAAACATATCAAGTAATTGTTGGCGATTCTTGGGAAGAACTAATAGAAAATTATACCAATTTAACAGGAAAACAACCTTTGCCTCCAAGATGGGCTTTAGGAAATTTTTCAAGCAGATTTGGCTATCATTCTCAACAAGAAACAGAAAACACGATTGCTAAATTTAAAGAAGAAGAAATTCCTGTAGATGCTGTTATTTTAGATTTGTATTGGTTTGGAAAAGACATTAAAGGAACTATGGGGAATTTAGAAGTTTACAAAGATTCTTTCCCAGACATGAAGGGTATGATTTCTAATTTCAAACAAAAAGGAGTAAAAACAGTTTTAATAACAGAACCATTTATTTTAACCAATTCTAAAAAATGGAACGAAGCTGTAGCTAAAGGTGTTTTGGCAAAAGATTCAATTGGAAATCCTGCAAAATATGATTTCTATTTTGGAAATACAGGAATTGTAGATATCTATAAAAAAGAAGGAAAAGAGTGGTTTTGGAACATTTACAAAGACATTTTAGATTTAGGAACAAAAGGTATGTGGGGAGATTTAGGAGAACCAGAAGTGCATCCAACTTGGGTACAACATGCAACAGGTTCTGCAAATGAAGTCCACAATACTTATGGTCATGACTGGGCAAAACTAATCTTTGATGGTTATCAATTAGATTATCCAAACGAAAGACCTTTTATTTTAATGCGAGCAGGTTACTCTGGTTCGCAACGTTTTGGCATGATTCCTTGGTCTGGAGATGTAAATAGAACTTGGGGAGGTTTGCAATCGCAACCAGAAATTGCCTTACAAATGGGTATGCAAGGTTTGGGGTATATGCATTCAGATTTAGGCGGATTTGCAGGTGCAAACTTAGATGACAATTTATATGTAAGATGGTTGCAATATGGCGTTTTTCAGCCTATTTTTAGGCCTCATGCTCAAGAAGATGTTGCAAGTGAACCTGTTTTTAGAAGTAAAAAAGCAAAGAAATTAGCAAAAAAAGCAATTGAATTGCGTTACAAATTGTTGCCTTATAATTACAATTTAGCTTTTGAAAATAATCAAAAAGGAACACCCTTAATGCGTCCCATTTTCTTTGAAGAAGATGATGATAAATTAATGAGCAATTCAGAAACCTATTTATGGGGAAAAGACTTTTTAATCACACCCATTTTAAAAGATTCTGTTAAAACAAAAGAAATTTATTTCCCTAAAACTGCTAATTGGTACAATTTTTATGTTGATGAAAAAATAGAAGGAGGTCAATCAAAAACCGTAAAAATCAAAGAAAAATCGATTCCTACTTACGTAAGAAGTGGTGCTTTTATTTTGATGACAGACTTGGTCCAGACTACAGATGCTTATAAAGCAGATAATTTAGAATTACATTATTATTTTGATGCTTCTGTAAAAGAAAGTGAAAGAACTTTTTATAATGATGATGGTGTTACTGCAAATGCTTTCGAAAAAGGTAAGTATGAAATTTTAGAATTTGAAGCAGAATTGTCTAAGCGAATTTTAGAAATAGATTTTGAAGCCAAATTTGGAAAAAATTGGACTCCATCAGAAAAAGTAGTGACTTTAACTATTCATAATATCAATTGGAAACCAAGAAAAATTAGAGTAGGTAAAAAAAGGGTAAGAATATCACCACAAAATAATGTTTTAAAAATTCCAGTAAAATGGAATCCAAAGAAAGAATTAAAAATAAAAATATCAACTAAATAATTAGCAATTATGAAAAAAATACAAAGCATTTTAATAGTATTTATTTTAGTTCTAATTAGTTGTACATCAACAAAAAAGGAAGAAAAGATAACAATGCAAGAGAATAGGAAAGGTAAACTTGTTGTATATCAGGTTTTTACACGTTTGTTTGGTAATACAAATACTACTAACAAACCTTGGGGAACTATAGAAGAAAATGGTGTTGGAAAATTTAATGATTTTACAGACAAAGCATTAAAAGAAATTAAAAATTTAGGAGTTACACACATTTGGTATACAGGTGTTCCACATCATGATGTAATTCGCGATTATACAAAATATGGCATTTCTAATGACGACCCAGATGTGGTAAAAGGTAGAGCAGGATCTCCTTACGCAGTAAAAGATTATTACAATGTAAATCCAGATTTGGCTGAAAATGTAGCAAACAGACTGCAAGAATTTGAGGCTTTAATTAAACGTTCTCATAAGAATGATTTAAAAGTTATTATTGATATTGTTCCAAATCACGTTGCAAGAAATTACCAAAGTTTATCAAACCCAAAAGGAGCCAAAGATTTTGGTGCAGATGATGATACTTCTGTAGAATACCATGTTAATAATAATTTTTATTATGTACCAAATAAAGCGTTTGAAGTTCCAGACTTTTTAAATGGATACAAACCTTTAGGTGGAGAAAATCACCCACTTTCTGATGGTAAATTTGATGAAAACCCAGCAAAATGGACAGGTAATGGAGCTCGTTCTCCAAAACCAAGTTTTTACGATTGGTACGAAACTGTAAAGGTAAATTATGGAGTTTCTCCAGATGGAAAAAAAGATTTTGAGGAATTACCTGATGGATTTGAAAACGAAGATTATAAAAAACATTTCAATTTTTGGAAAGACAAAACTGTACCTAATTCTTGGATAAAATTCAGAGATATTGCTTTGTATTGGATAGCAAAAGGAGTAGATGGATTTAGATATGATATGGCAGAAATGGTTCCAGTAGAATTTTGGAGTTACTTAAATTCTTCCATCAAAATGAAAAACCCAAATGCTTTCTTATTGGCAGAAGTGTATAACCCAAGTTTGTATAGAGCGTATATTAAAAAAGGAAAAATGGATTATTTATATGATAAAGTACAATTGTATGATACCATAAAACACGTAATGCAAGGTCATGGTTTAACAGATAATATTCCTCGAATTCAAGAAGATTTAAAAGATATAGAGCATAATATGTTACATTTCTTAGAAAATCATGATGAGCAAAGAATTGCAAGTCCAGAATTTGCAGGAAATGCTTTAAAAGGAAAACCAGCAATGGTGGTTTCTGCAACTATTTCTACTGCTCCAACTATGGTTTATTTTGGGCAAGAATTGGGTGAAGATGGTTCTGAAAACGCAGGTTTTGGGAGTCCATCAAGAACATCTATTTTTGATTATGTAGGTGTACCTTCTTTACAAAGATGGGTAAATGATAAAAAGTTTGATGGAGGAAAATCTACCAAAGAAGAACTCGACTTAAGAGATTTTTACAAACGTTTGTTAAATTTTACCATTAAAAGCGATGCTTTAATGGGGGAGTATGCAGATTTGCATCAGTTTAATAGAGAAAACACACCAAATTATACACATAAAATCTTATCTTTTGCACGTTTTTCAGAAAATGAAAAATTGTTAATTATTTCTAATTTTGATGATAATGAAGCCTTTAGTTTTCAATTAAAAGTTCCATCAGAAATTATTAAAAAATGGAATTTAAAAGAGGGTAATTATGAGTTGGAAGATCAATTATATCAACAAGAAAAATTTACACTAAATGTAAATCAATCTAAAGGATATATAACTCTTAAACTAAATCCATTAGAATCTTTTATTTTAAAACTTCAATAAAATTATCCTGCAAGGTTTTAAAAACCTTGTAGGTATTAAAAAAACCAATACTAATATGAAAAAACTACTCTTTTTATTTGTCATTGCAACAATTTTTAGCTGTAAAGAAAACACATCAACTGAAAAAAATGCTACAAAAGAAACTAAAGAATTTGTTTGGGAAGGAGCAAACATTTATTTTTTGCTAACAGATCGCTTTCATAATGGAGATAAAACAAACGATGTCAATTTTAATAGAAAAAATGATGCTGCTGTTTTAAGAGGTTTTAAAGGTGGAGATATCAAAGGAATTACGCAAAAAATTAAAGAAGGTTATTTTACAGATTTAGGAATTAATGCTATATGGATGACACCTATTGTTGAGCAAATTCATGCTGGCACAGATGAAGGAACTGGAAAAAGCTATGGATTTCATGGCTATTGGACAAAAGATTGGACTGCAATAGACCCTAATTTTGGTACAAAAGCAGATGTAAAAGAATTGGTAGAGGTTGCACATAAAAACGGAATTAGAATTTTGTTAGATGCAGTAATAAATCATACAGGACCAGTTACAGAAGAAGATCCAGTTTGGCCAAAAGATTGGGTTAGAACAGAACCACAATGTAAATATGATAATTATGAGCATACAGTTTCTTGTACTTTGGTTAAAAATTTACCAGATATTAAGACAGAAAGTAATGAAGATGTAGCACTGCCTCCACAATTGGTTGCAAAATGGAAAAAAGAAGGAAGGTATGAACAAGAAGTTAAAGAATTAGATGCCTTTTTTAAAAGAACTGGTTATCCAAGAGCTCCTCGTTTTTATATTATAAAATGGTTAACAGATTATATTACAGAATTTGGTATAGATGGTTATAGAGTAGATACAGTAAAGCATACAGAAGAATTTGTTTGGCAAGAATTTAGAACAGAATGTGATTTTGCCTTTGCAGAATATAAGAAAAACAATGCAGATAAAGTGTTAGATAGTAATGGTTTTTATTTGGTAGGAGAAGTGTATAACTATGGTATTTCATCTGGAAAAGCATTCGATTTTGGCGATAAAAAAGTAAATTATTTTGATAAAGCTTTTAATAGTCTCATTAATTTTGAAATAAAATGGAATGCAAAACAAATGGAACAAAATGATGTTTTTGTGAGGTACGATTCTATTTTGAATACCAATTTAAAAAATTATGGAATTTTAAATTACTTATCTTCACATGATGATGGACAACCTTTTGATAAAGAAAGAAAAATGCCTTACAAAACTGCAGAAATGTTACTTTTAACACCAGGAACTTCTCAAGTATATTATGGAGATGAAACTGCTAGAGAATTAATTGTAGAAGGAGCAACAGGAGATGCTAATTTACGCTCTTTAATGAATTGGGAAAAGCTTAAATCTGATCCAAAAACCAAAGAAATTTTAAATCATTGGCAAAAATTAGGACAGTTTAGAGCAAATCATCCTGCAGTTGGTGCAGGAAAACACCAAGTAATTTCTAAAGAAAATGGTTTGGTTTTTTCTAGAGTTAGAAACGATGATAAAATTATTGCAGGAGTTAATCTACCAAAAGGAAATAAAGAACTAAATGTTTCTTCCATTTTTAAAAATGAAGAAATGGTAAGAGATTTTTATTCAAATAAAGAAATTGAAGTCAAAAACGGAAAAGTTATCGTAAATTCTGAATTTAATATTGTACTATTAGAAAAATTATAGTTATGAAAAAAGTTTTTTTACTTTTAATAATCAGTTGTTTAAGTTTTATTGCTTGTGATGTAGAATCATCTGGAGTTTCATCACCAAATGAAAATATTAAAGTCAACTTTCATTTAAATGAAGTTGGTAAATTCTTTTATACCATTCATTATAAAAACAAAGCAATAATTGATACCTCTTTTGTAGGTTTTGAATTTACAAATGCTCCTGCACTCAACAAAGGTTTTATTGCAAAGGTTAGAAAACCAGAAGAAGTAAATGAAACTTGGCAAATGCCTTGGGGAGAGCAATTAAATGTGACAAATCATTACAAAGAAGTAAAAATAGAATTACAAGAAAAAGAGAATTTACAACGTAAATTAAATCTTGTTTTTAGAGTGTATAATGATGGAGTTGGTTTTCGTTACGAATTTCCAGAACAGAAGAATTTAAAAGAAGTTTTAATCACACAAGAAAATACAGATTTTAATTTAACAGAAGATTATAAAACCTTTTGGATTCCTGGTGATTGGGATATTTACGAACATTTGTATAGCACTACAAAATTCTCTGAAATTGATGCAAAATCATACATACCAAAAACCAATTTAGCACAATCTTATATTCCAGAAAATGCAGTAAATACTCCTGTAACTTTAGTAGGTAAAAATGGAGTTCATTTAAGTTTTCATGAAGCAGCTTTGGTAGATTATGCAGGAATGACTTTAAAAGTAGATACTAAAAATTTATCTTTAAAAAGTAGTTTGGTAGGTTCTAGAAATACAGATTATAAAGTAAAAAGAACTTTACCATTTAAAACTCCATGGAGAACTATTCAGATTACAGACAATGCTCCAGATTTGATTGCTTCTAATTTAATTGTAAACTTAAACGAACCTAATAAATTGGGCGATGTTTCTTGGTTTACACCAATGAAATATACTGGAGTTTGGTGGGAGATGCATTTAGGAAAATCTTCTTGGGATTATGGTATGGAAATGATTGATGGAAAATGGACAGATACAGGAAAAGCCCATGGAAAACATGGGGCAACCACTAAAAATGTAAAACAATTTATCGATTTTTCTGCAAAAAATAATATTGGAGGTGTTTTAGTAGAAGGTTGGAATACAGGTTGGGAACGTTGGATTGGTTTTGAAGACAGAGAAGGCGTTTTCGATTTTGTAACTCCATATCCAGATTACGATCTAGATGAAGTAACTGCCTATGCAAAAGAAAAAGGAGTACAAATTATTATGCATCATGAAACATCTGCAGCTACAAAAACATACGAAAAACAACAAGATACAGCCTATGCTTTGATGCAGAAATATGGAATGCATGCTGTAAAATCTGGTTATGTTGGTAAAATTTTGCCAAAAGGAGAATATCATCATGGACAATACATGGTAAATCAATATAACAATGCAGCTATAAAAGCAGCTAAATATCAAGTTGCTGTAAATGCTCATGAGCCTATAAAAGCTACAGGTTTAAGAAGAACGTATCCAAATATTATTTCTAGAGAAGGTTTGCGTGGACAAGAATTTAATGCTTGGTCTGGAGATGGTGGAAATCCTCCAGAACATTTATCAATAGTAGCTTTTACAAGAATGTTAGCTGGTCCAATAGATTTTACTCCAGGTATTTTTAACATCAAATTTGATGAATATAAAAAAGAAAATCAAGTAAATACAACATTAGCACATCAATTGGCTTTGTATGTAGTTATTTATAGTCCTGTACAAATGGCTGCAGATTTGGTAGAACATTATGAAGCAAATCCAAAACCTTTAGAGTTTATTAAAGATGTGGGTGTAGATTGGTCCAAAACCAAAGTTTTAAATGGTGAAATTGGTGATTTTGTAACTATTGCAAGAAAAGAACGTAAAACAGAAAATTGGTTTTTAGGAAGTATTACTGATGAAAATGCTAGAGAAATAGAAGTTGATTTTAGTTTTTTAGATAAAGATCAAAATTACCAAGCAAAAATTTATAAAGATGGGAAAAATGCACATTGGAATGATAACCCTTTAGATATAGATTTTGATACTATAGATGTTGATAAAAACACTAAATTAAAATTTAATTTAGCAGCTGGAGGTGGTTTAGCTATAAGTCTTATAAAAAAATAATTATTCCTATTTTCGTTTGAAACAATTTATGTGTTTTCTATTTATTTGAGATAGAAATTTTACATGTTATTCCATAATTTTATTAAAACAAAGTATTTTTTTGTAGATATTACAAAAGTATTCTTCTTGTTAAATAATATTTATTTTGGTTATACCATTAAATAAAAACAAATCTTAGTTAGTTTTATAAATCACAATTTTAAAATAACAAATAGCACATTTTTTTTAAATGAGCGTTGTTGAGTTTTGGTATAAATACAGTATATGAACCCATAGAAAATTCACTTATGAGTACTAAAACAGTTCTTGAACTTGCCTTAACAAAACTATAAGATAATTAAAGGTGTAGAACCATAATATTGCCAAAAATAAAATTTATGATTGGTAATATTCAAAAAAAAATAGCAATTCTATTGCTAATGCACATTCTTTTTACAACTGTTAATCTTGCACAGAATACTAAGAATGCAACAACTACTATTAGTGGTAAAGTTTTAGATAAAGTTTTAAAAGAACCTGTAAGTTATGTTACAATAATTGTTAAAACTAAAAAAGATGCTACAATTATAACAGGTGCATCAACTAATGATAATGGAAATTTTAAAATTAAAAATGTTGCATTCGGAAAAGTATTAGTAGAGTTCCAGTTTATTGGCTACAAACCATTAGTCAAAGAAGTGGTATTAAATAGTAAGACAACAAATCTTGGTGTTATAGAGCTAGAAGAAACAGCAGAAGCTTTAGAAAGTGTAGTTGTTGTTGCAGAACGTTCTACCATAGAACAAAGAATAGACAGAAAAATAATAAACGTAGGTAAAGATTTAACAACTGCTGGTGCTTCTGCTGCAGATATTATGAATAATATACCAGCTGTTTCTATAGATCAGGATGGAAATTTATCTTTACGAGGAAATGATAACGTTCGTGTTCTTTTAGATGGAAAACCCACAAATATAATCGCAAGTCAATTGTTACAGCAAATTCCATCTACATCCATAAAAAAAATTGAATTAATTACAAATCCTTCTGCAAAATACAATCCAGAAGGTATGAGTGGTATTATTAATATTGTTTTGCATAAAAATTCTAATTTAGGTTTAAACGGTTCTATAAACACAGGTTTAGTTGTTTGGGATAATGTTCAATATAATGGTAGTACAACACTTAATTACAGAACAGGAAAATTTAATGTCTATGGCAACTATGGCTTAAACAGCAGAAAAAGAAGGGTTTTAGGTACTATTTTTAGACAGCAAGATAATTCTAATGAGAAATGGAATTCTGCAAGCAACAGCGATTCACATCTTTTTAAAGCGGGTTTAGATTTTTTTATTGATGATAAGAATACGTTATCTTTTTACACGAATCAAAATATTTTTAATAGCGATGTTTTAGGGATTAATGATGTATTGTTCAACAATCAAACTGCATTTATCAATCAAGTTTACGATAGTAAAAGAGACAATACAAATGCAAGTTATAATTTAGATTACAAACACTTGTTTGCTAAAGATAATCATAGCATAGAATTAGAGGTAGATTACAATACGTTTAGAGGAGGTGAATTATCTGATTTTAACATTAAAGATGAAATGATGACAACTAATTATACAGATGATATTGATAATGTTAGAAATAACACTATTATTAATTTAGATTATATAAATCCACTTTCAGAACAAACTACTTTAGAGTTGGGGGCAGAAGCACGTATACAAAATATAGACAATACATTTATTACTTCTAATACAAACAGTGCTAACTCAAACTACAAGTATGATAGAAGTATATATTCTTTTTACACAACCTACAATAAAACTATTGGCAAATGGGCTTATCAAATAGGTGCTCGTTTAGAAAACTATCAAGTAAAGGGTATTTTTGATAAAAACAACAGCAATCAAGAGTTGTTCCAAGATGAAATATTTAGCATTTATCCATCAGCATTCTTAAAATTTACACCAGATTTAGAAACTCAAAAAAATGCTTATCAAATTAGTTTTAGTAGAAGAGTAGATAGACCAGGATTAGATCAGATAAACCCAATAAGAATTTGGTCTTCTGCAAGAGTTACTAATGTTGGTAATCCCACTTTAAGACCCCAATTTACAAATTCTATTGAAGCAAATTATACAAGAAAATTAAAAAGAGGAAGTATTACAACTGGTGTTTTTTACAGAGCTATTTCAAATGAAATTACACGTTTTGCTTTTCGAGATCCACAATTACCTTCAAGAATTTTGTTTTCTTATGATAATTACCAAGACAATACAGCTTATGGTTTTGAAGTATCAGGAAACTACAGACCTACCAATTGGTGGAATTTTAATACCAGTGTAGATTTATATGCGCAAACTCAAAAAGGTATTGCAGAAAACGAAGCTATAGCAGTAGATAATCTACTTTACAATATAAGAATGACCAATAATTTTAAAATCAATAAAAAAATAACACTGCAACTATTTGGTTTATATAGAGGTGCAAATGATAATTTACAATACCAAACCAAAGCATTTTATTTTGTAAATGCTGGTGCACGTTACAGTTTTGCAAAAAGAAAAGGAACTTTTAGTTTAAATATGAATGATATTTTTAAATCGCAACAATTTTCATTTGAAGGAAATAGACCTATTGTTCAGGTTGGAGAATTTAGTTGGAACAGTAGAACACTGTATTTTGGTTTGTCATATCGTTTTGGAGGTAAAAACAAATCAGTAAGTAGAAAAAAACGTATTTCTAACGAGAAAAAAGGTAATGATTTTTTATAAAAAATAGGTTAAAATAAAAACAGAGTACAGATAAAAAATAAGTTGCACTTGTAAATTTTATAAGCAATTAATTTAAAAATTCAGAAGGTGTTTTACCCATTGATTTTTTAAAAGATTTTATAAAAGTTGTTTTAGAGTTAAAGCCAGCTTCTTGGGCAATACCAAATAATGTTAGCTCATTTTTTTTAACTTTTGCTAGTTTAATAAATTCTTGTACTCTGTAATTATTAATGTATTCAAAAAAATTCATGCCAATTTTTTCGTTAAGTAATCTAGCCATTTCAGGGTTAGAAATCCCCATCATTTCAGACAATTCTGCTTTTAATAATTTTTTATTTAAATAGGGTTTTTTTGTTAGCATCAAATCATCAAGCTTAGCTTTTAAAACATTTAAATCGTTAGTATTAAACTTAGATTGATTGTATTTTTTAACAGCAGTTAATGGCTTTAATTTATAAATTTCTGGAGAAATAATACTGTAGTAAGAAATAAATAAAATAATAAATGAAATGATAAGCCAAATTATATTTCTAAAATCTCTTTCTATCATAATATTATCAAATAAGCTAAAAAAGTAAACTACAAGCCATACAAATAGGCATATACCTAATGCTATATGTAAATTATAGAAAAAAGTATCTTTAATAGAATATGACAATTCATGTTTTAACTTTTTCCTAAAATTTAAAAGATTTTTAAAGCTAACACCCCAATAAGTAATATTAACAATAAGACCCATTGCATGGAATAGATAAATAACTCTATCAATCTCACCAGTTAAAGAACGTTCTTTCATAGTAAGATTAGAAGGTAACACAAAATAAAAAAGAACAAATAGAAAATAGGCTAAAGCTGGTGTATAATGTATAAGGTCTTGGGCTTTATATTTTTTTCCTAAAAGAGATGTTTTGGTATATAAATAAATGCTAATCCCAAATAACATACCTGCCAATTCAGAAAAGGCAATTAATCTAAAATCTTTTTCAAAAAAATTAAAGATGTATAGTATTTTACCAACCAAACCTAATAATATTGTAAATATTAAAAATAAGAGATATTTATTTACAAATTTTCTTCTTTTAGATGACAGCACATATACTAACAATAATAATATACATTGTAAGAAAGCAAAATAAATAAATTGGTTATAGAGTTGTTGCATTTTAAAAAAAGTTGTTTTTCTTTTATTTTAAATCAAATTTATCAATTTAAAATATAATTTGAAGTCTTTAGTATGGGATTATTTATCTTATATATAAATTTAATTTTTTTCAGAAAAAATGTTCGTTCAAATACCGTTTTTGAACTTTAAAGTTTATTAATTTTTAATTATTAATAAAAGAATAATCTATATTTGGCATCTTTTGAAATGTAATGTTTTATAGCCTAAAATAATGATGTTGCTACAATTATACTTAGGTTTCTTAATAAATTGTAATTTTTTTTATGACTGAATTATTTTATTATCAAGGATTTTTTTTTGTTATTTTATTTGTACAACAGTTTTTAACTTACAAACTTTCTAAAATTAGTAATAATTTATTTGCCAAAGAAGAGTTATTGTCTATGCTGTTAGCTTCTCTTTTTTTAGGGGGTATTATTTATGTATTTTCAAATTACATAGCTAATTTTACCAACAATATTTTATTTTTTGTTTTACTTTCTTCTGCAGTATATGCATATTGGTTTATTATTAGTCCTCTGCAAAAAGTGTTGTTATCAAAAAACCATAAAAGAGATTTAAGTTTAGAAAATCAACTTAAAAAAGAAGGCTTGCATTTTAAAGTTTTTTTTACAGATAAAATTAGCACCAATGCTTTTGCTACTGGTATTGTTCCTTTTTATAAAATTATCATATTAGCCAAAGATTTAAAGGATAAACTAAAAGATTCAGAATTAAAAGCGATTGTATATCATGAAATTGGACATCATAGAAAATATCATATTCTTATCATGTACATATTAAATGTTTGTATTTTAACCAGCTATCTTTTTGGAAGGTCATTAATGGATGGTTATGATTTTGCAAATAAATTTGTAGAGGGTACTTTTGTGGCTTTGTCTGGAGGTTTATTTGGGTTTGTTGTATACTATGTTCCTAATAAGATTTTGTATTTTTTAGAATATCAGGCAGATTCTTATTCTGCAATTAAAAATGATAAAGAAAGCATGGTTAATGCATTGTTAAGCTTAGACATTTTATCTGATGGAAAACTAACAAAAGGTAATATCAATCATCCAACTTTAGAAAAAAGAATAGATCATATAAGAAAGATAAATTAACTTATTAGATTTTTATTGATACCCTCTTATATAAAATTGAATTTTACGATTATAATCACTAGTATTTCAATCGAAAATAAGAGTTAAACTTCTAAAATAACTTTTAATATAAGCTACTTTTTATTTTGATAATATTTCTGTAAATTCTAAAAAACTTTTAGATTGAAGCGATAAAATTTTGTATCGATAATAAGAATTTAACCTAGATACTTAGTTCACGATTTTATTTTTTTGCTTCGTTAATTATCTTTAATTAGAATATAGATTGTTTTCTTTAACCGTCTTTACTTAGTTTTTACTGCACATTGCATAGTAAACTATTTATAGCTCAAGAGCTCTGTTTTAGAGTAAGGTAGTTGTTTTAATATATATATGAAATAAGAAAATTAAAGTCCAAATACCGTAAACGAACACTTAAAACGCTTACAGCTTTGCTTAGATAAGTTAAAAGTTATTGATTTGTTATAATCTATTTTTTCTTCTTTTAAAAGTAGATTATATCTAAATTTAAATAACTAATTTTATGAAAAAACTTTACGTAATATCAATTCTTTTAGTGATATTTTTTGTTCAATCCAACAATAGTTTATTAGCACAAACTACTTTATACTCACAAAATTTTGAAGGAACAAATTTTGATACTTATGCTTTAAAAAATGCTGGTGGAACAAGCGTTAATTTTGCATCTACAGGAACAGATTATATTTCTAGAGCAAATCCAGCATCATTGCCTTTAGGAAATACAGTAACAGGATTTTCTGGCAATGTAATTGCTTTAGAAGATCATGATGGAGCTGGTTTTTTTGGTAGCCATTATATAGAAACAAACTCCATTAATATTACTAATGCCAGTAATATGTTATTTAAATTTCGTTTGGCTGCTCCAAGAGGAGGTGATGGAGGAAGATATGAAACTAATGATGTTTTAACTGTCCAATATGCTATTAACGGAGGTGCTTTTCAAACTATAATTTCTACAGGAGGTTCATCAAGTGGAAACTACTATTATGACGCTTCTAATAATGGGATATCAGGTTCTGGTGATGATGTTTTGGTGAATCAAACTTCGCAAGAAATCACAAAATCTATTTCAGGTAGTGGTAGCACTATGGTTATTCGTATTGTTTTTGATTTTCAAGGATCACAAGAAGAAATTTTGTTTGATGATTTACTGGTAACAGGAACAATTACATCAAGCACTCCAGCTGTTTCTACAACTTCTGCAAGTTTGGTATCTAACACAACCACTACTTTAGGGGGAAATGTAACAGCAGATGGTGGAGCAACAGTAACAGAAAGAGGAGTTGTATATTCTAAAACTTCAGTAAATTCAAATCCACTCATTTCAGGAACTGGAGTTGCTAAAAACACAAACGGTTCTGGTACAGGCGCTTTTTCTAAATCTATTACAGGTTTATCAGCAGGTACTCAATATTCATTTAAAGCCTATGCAATAAACTCTGTAGGTACAAGTTATGGGACAGTAAAAACATTTACAACTACAGGAAAAGGTTGGACAGGAGCAACCAATACAAATTGGGCTACTCCTAGTAATTGGAGTCCAGCTACTGTACCCACAAATGCAGACAATGTTTTTGTACCAAATGTGACAAATAAACCAGTAATAAGTTCTAATACAGGAGCAATTGCAAATAACATTACAATAGATGCTGGTTCTTCTGTAACTGTAAATAGTGGAGGTTCTTTAATAATTGATGGTAATGCTACTGTAAATGGAAATTTTATTTACAAAGTAAATGTAAGTGATACAAAATGGCATCTAATTTCTTCTCCAGTTGCAGGAGAACAATTTGATGATACATGGAACAATACAAATGGTATAAATACAAGCGGAACTGGAAATAATGAAGCTATTGCCAGTTATATTAATACAACAGATGCTGATGGAGATTGGGTGTATTTTCAAAATGGAGGCACAGCAACAACATTTGGTTCTGGGGTTGGTTATTCTTTATTAAGAACTAGTTCAGGAGATTATACTTTTACAGGAACTTTTCCTTCTCCACCAGTAAACACAGCAATTACAGCAAGTAATTTGGGTAATACTAATGAAAACAGATGGACTTTAATAGGAAACCCTTTTCCATCACATATCAATATTGCAAGCTTTTTAGCAGCCAATACAACTCCATTAACAGATACTCATGAGAGTGTGTATGTGTGGAATGCAAGTGCAGACAGTGGTAATGGAGAATACCAACCCTTAACCACAGGTTTTATCCATCCAGGACAAGGGTTTTTTGTGAGTTCTAATATAGCTTCTACTTCAGTTACATTTACAAAAGCGATGCAAAGTGATCAAAATGGAGTTACTTTTTACAGAAATTCTAACCCTAAAATACAATTAATAGCCAAAAGTGGAGGTAAACAAAAAACAGCTGAAGTAAACTATTCTCCTAACAAAACTAAAGGGTTAGACCCAAGATTTGACATAGGTACTTTTACAGGGCAATCCTCCACTTTTGCTATTTATACTCAATTGGTAGAAAATAACAAAGGGGTTAATTTTAAAATACAAGCATTGCCAAACAATGATTTTGAGAATACAGTAATTCCTGTAGGAGTTAATGCTAAAGCCAATACCGAAATTGTTTTTAGTGTAAATGCAGATAATTTTACTAACGATATGAAAATCTTTTTAGAAGATAGAGAGGCAAACATCTTTATTAGATTAGATGAAGCAAATAGTAGTTATAAAATCATTACTTCATCAAATTTAAATGGTACAGGTAGATTTTATTTGCATACCAAACCTAATACTTTAAGTACAAATAATTTGAGTTTAGAAGAAATACAAATTTATAATAAAGATAATACTCTAAAAATTTTAGGCTTAAAGAATACAGAAACTTCTATTAAATTATATAATACTTTAGGTAAAGTTGTATTTAGTAAAACTTTTATAGCTAGTTCAGAAGAGAATGTTGTATTACCAAATATAGCAAATGGTGTTTATTTGGTGCAGCTTATCACTAAAGAAGGTAAGTTGAGCAAAAAAATTATTTTAAATTAAGCATTTTATAAAAAACATCATGAATAAAACTAAAGAAAATAATATCAATAAAATTACAGAAATTTCTCGTAAAGAAGCTATAAAAAAAATAGGCAACTATGGTAAATATGCTGCTTTAACAGCTTTAGGAACTTATTTAATTTTAAATCCACAAAAAGCACAAGCACAAAGTCCAGAAGTACCTGGAACAGGATTTTAAAAATAATTATTAAACTTTAATAAAATAGAGGTCATTTAAAAAGTGACCTTTATTTTTTACATTATACTACAATTATATTTCATAGAATGAAAAAAAAATCTACAATATTTATTTTTGGAATACTAGTATTGGTACTTGCTCTTACAGTTTTTAACAATAAAAATTATATGCAATATATTTTCATATTGCTTAGTTTGCTGTTGTTTTTTTATTCTTTAAAAAAAGAGTAGAAGAAAAGTTGAAACCAATTAGAGTAGAAATTGAAATTGACAAGTCTAAAAAAGAAAGCAACTAATTTTCTTAAAAAATGTTAAACCAAAGTGTTTATACTGTATTTGAACATCACAAGATGTTTTTTGTTTGTATAAACAACCTCAATATTATTGTTTTGCCTTCATAAACCTTAAAATTATATAAATATGAAATTAAAAACATTTGCAATCGTAATTCTTTCTCTAACTATTTCTAATTGTATTGGGCAGAATAATAAGGTGATGTCTTACAGTTTTAAAAAAGGAGAAGTATTAGATGTTATGCTATTAACAACTGCTCCAGACTCTAAAGACAAATATATGCAGTATAGAAAAACGGCTTTTCCAGTGGCGTTCGAATATTCTTATCAACCTCAAAAAGGGTTTAAAATATCTGAGCTTACATTAGGTACACACAAACCTTCTAGTTTGATATTTGGTAAATGGGGGAGTAAAGAAAAGAGAGAAAACTTTTTAGCAGATATTACTAAAAGAGTTCCAGATTTTCATCAGCAGCGTAGAGCATTATTTCCATACTTTGATCTTACCTATTACGAAATGAAACAAGATTTTACCTTTTCTATTAATAGAGAAAAATATAATGTTGCTACTTCTTTTTGGGTAAAAGACACAAAAAAATCTAATCGTTTCATAAAAAAATGGGAAAAGGATATAAAAAAGATGGGAGGCAATATTGTACTGCATTTAAATGATGGAACATCACCCACAGGTTATGTGTATAATCCAGACCAATTTTATATTGTAGAATGGAATGACAAATCTGCTTTTAATGCTTTTGCAAAAAAATATGATATGAATAGTTACAATGCTTTAAAAAATGTACATCAACTTAAAATTGATTAACTCTTAAAAATAGAATTAGGTATGCAAGGTCTGCTCAATCAACTTATTTATTTTGGATTTTTTCAGAGTATTATTCTAATGTCAGTTTATGTTTTTTCGCCAAGAAAAAGAAAACATATAAATGGTTATATGACATTTTTAATAGCAACACTTTTAATAGGTTTATTGGGTAGAACACTGCATAGTGCAGGTGTTTGGAATAGCAATTTTAGACTGATTTCTTTTTCAGAATTTTCAGTATTGTTATTTGGACCTACAGTATATTTATTCACTCGTTCTATTTTATTAAAAAATAAATATTCTCATAAAGATTTAATCCATTACATACCTGCATTGGTATATTCTATATTTATAGTAATCTATTTTATGATTCCTTCTAATGCTGTTATTGGGCAAAGAATAAAAACAGGAGAGTTGTCTCGAGTTATACATATTTGCCTTGGTTTTGGTTTAATGATTAATAGTATATATGTGGTATTAAGCTGGGGTGTTTTTAAGAATTTTTCTAAAGAAGTAAAAAAAGAAATTTCTTATGAATTGCATTTAAAATTTCTTGTAAATTTTCTGTGGATAATTACGATTTGTTTATCATTTTGGATAAGTATTTACTTTATTAGCCTTTCAGGTTATCAAGAATTAGAACGAAGTATTAGACCATTTATATGGCTTTTTCTAGCATTTATCATACTTTTTATTACCTATTATGGTATGATATCTCCTAAAGTGATGCAAATATTACCAGAAATTGAACTAAAAAAATACGCACAATCTAAATTAAGTATCGAAGATATGGATCGTTTAAAAGTAGAACTCGATCAAATTATGCTTGATAAAAAGCCGTATTTAAACAACAAGCTACTTAAAGCTGAGCTTGCACAATTATTAGGAGTAAATAACCCAGAACTTGCACGTTTACTTAATGAAAATATTGGGATGAATTTTTTTGAATACGTAAACTATTATCGTATTAAAGAGTTTATATTTTTAGCCAAGTCTGATAAAGCAAAGCATTTTACATTTTTTGGACTTGCACAAGAAGCTGGTTTTAACTCAAAAACAACTTTTAATAAATCTTTTAAAAAACTGATGGGAACTTCGCCATCTGCTTATTTTAACGAAAGGCTATAAGCGTTTTATTAGCACAATTACTTTTTAACAGAGAAAATAAAGCACTTAGCAGAAAGTAATTTGCTGTTATCATTTTCTAAGTAAAATTCGAATTTATAATAAAACCTAAATAATGATTCGATTTTTTAGTCTTTTACTTTTTTGTTTTACTTCTACTTTTTTTGTTACTTAAAAATCAATAATAATAGCAGTTAGAAAAGGTTTGTGACGAAACTATTTAAAATTGTGACGAAATTTTAAAACGTTTTTCTGAAAGATTTTAATGTGATTTTTAAAATAGTATTTTTGTCCAAATAATTTATTTTGACAACAAAGAACCCTATACTTTTTTTCTTTTTATTATTTTTTTCAGCCTTTTCTAAAGGCTATTCTCAAAAATTTATCTACAAGCATTATGGTGTAGATGATGGTTTGCCTAGTGCAGAAATTTATGACATCTGTCAAGATGCAGAGGGTTACATGTGGTTTGCTACAGATAAAGGATTATCTCGTTTTAATGGTTATGAATTTGAAAATTTTACTACAAAAGATGGATTACCAGATAATACGATACTCGATTTTTATCCTCAAGAAAATGGGCAAATTTGGGCTTACGGATATCAAAGTCAAAAAATATTTTATTTTAACAATGTATTTGATGGTTTTAAACAATATAAATACAACGATATTTTAAAAAAAGAATTATATAGTGGTAGTATAATAAAAAGTATTGTAGTAGATAGTATTGGGAAATTATATGTGGGAGGATATTATTTATGTGGTTTAATAGAAATTTCAAAAGAAGGAAAACTTATTAGAAAATTTGATTACGATGGAAATCTAAACAAAAGAAAGAGAGAACGAGAGTATAAATTTGGTATTAAAACTAATAAAGGTCCTTTCTTTACTGTCTGTACAGATAAATATACACAGAGTAAGGATTTTATTTTTTTAAAGCATAAAAATAATTTAAACTCTAGGATGGATTTTATTTTTTTGAATAAAGATTACTCTGTTTTTATTGATGATAAACTTGGTGTTATATCTAAAAATGGTAATGTTACTTATTATAAAACCAAACAAAATCCAATAGGTATTAAGCGTATTAATAACAAACTTTTTTTTGTTGGGTATTATAATAACGGAGCAGAGATTAGAGATGTATCTGGGAAAGTTGTTGAAAAATTTTTACCAAAAAAATTTGTAACAAATTTTTTTATAGATAAAGAAGGGGGGTATTGGTTATCAACTTTATACGATGGCGTATTTCATATAAAAAAACCAAATATAAAAGTCTTTACTGAAGAAAGTATTTCTTCTTTAGTAAAAGATAATAATAATATTTTGTATGCTGGGTTTAACAATGGTAATATTATTCGCTTTTCTAAAAATAAAGTAGATACTTTGCACAAAGGGTTAAAAGACAATCTGGCTTTTGTAGAGTTTAACAAAGAACTTAAAGCAATATATGGTTTTAGTGATAATTTTATTAAAGATTATACAAATAATAAAAAATCTTTTTTTATTGCTTCAAATAAACTTCCAGAAGACGCAGGTACTACATTATTATCATCATCTTCATCTGGTTTTTGGAAGCTAAAAAAAGACAACTTATATTTTACAAGATTAAAATTTAAAGTACAAGATATTTGCAAATATAAAGATGAAATATTTATAGGTACTTCATCTGGCTTGTTTATTGAGAAAGACGTAACTATAAAGAAACATCAACCAATAGAGGCTCTTAAGTTAAGAATTGATGATATTGATTTTAACGACAAAACAAACATAGCGTATATGGCAACTCAAGGAGAAGGAGTTGTAGTATATAGTGATAATAGTATTTTTAGCATTACAAAAAAAGATGGTCTAACAAATGATATTGTTGGAGAAGTACATATAGAAAATGATTCAATTATTTGGGCTTGTACCAACACAGGGTTAAATAGAATAACATTTAAACCTAATAAAACATTTAAAATTAAAACCATTACAAAATCTGACGGTTTGCTAAGTAATGATATTGATGATGTTGAGATTATTAAAGACACAGTTTGGGTAGCAACAAAAAAAGGTTTGTGTTTTTATAAAAAACCTTTTTTTATAAAAAAAGATTCTTCTAAAATTTTATCATTCAAGATTCTTAATATACTGGTAAATAATAATTCTATTAATAAAAAAAATGTCAACTTAAAGTACAATCAAAACAATATTAACTTTAAAATTCAGGCAATTTCACATAGAAACTCTGGTAAGATTAATTATCTATATAGATTAAAACAAATAGATACTAGTTGGACAAAATCTAAAAGCAGAAACATTAGCTTTCCTTTTTTATCGCCAGGAAAATATACTTTTGAAGCAAAAGTACAAATAGCAGATAATATTATTGATACTCATTTAATAACATATTCTTTTTTGATATTACCACCATTTTGGAAAAGTTGGTGGTTTTACAGTATTTGTACTTTGGTGCTTTTAAGTTTAATATATCTATTTTTTAAAATCCGTGTGTTTACCTATAATAAAGATGTTATAAGAGAATTTATTCGTTTGCTAATTAAAAAATTAAATAAAAACCAAAAAAGATACATAGAAGTTAGATCTAATGGAGAAGACTTAAAAATACTTACAGAAGAAATACTTTTTGTAAAATCTTCTGGTAATTATTTAGATATAATAACTTCTGAAAAAAAGTATATTATACGTTGTAAAATTGGAGACTTTATAAAACTAACACCTGATCCACTAGAATTTTTGAGAATTCATAGATCATATATAATTAGAATAGATAAAGTTTCTGCAAAATCTAAAAAAACGGTATCTATAAAAGAACATATAATTCCTGTTGGAGAAACTTATTTAACAGAATTAAACCTTATTCATTTTTAGCTTTTTAGGATAACATCTTAAAATAATTACCTTTTTTCAAATAATCATAAGGCTTTCAATATATTTTATTTTTTGTATTGAGGTTTCTTTTTTTATAAAAAAATTCATCACTTTTTTGCAGGGTATTCGTCACAAACCCTTTTTTTACTTGGCAATTTATACAGCGTATTAAATAGCTTTGTTTGTGTTGTAAAATGATTTTAAAAACGTAAGAAAGTTTTAAAATGATGTTTTACGATGTTTCTAAAAAAAAATCAATTAAAATTTAACAAACAAACAACCAACTAACATGAAAAAAAAATTACTTTTTAGCATTGGATTATTTTTTACTTTTTTCATTAACGCACAAACTTTTACAAAAGACAATATTACATATACAGTAATTTCTACTTCACCAAATAGAGTAGCTGTTACAGATTATAATACATCTGCAGGGTTAAATGTAAGTATTCCTTCATCTGTCACTCCTAGTGCAGCAGGTAAATCTTCTTCAAAATTAAATATAAGCGCAACTACTTATAGTGTTACTAGTATTGGTAGTGATGCTTTTCAAAATAAACAACTGCAAAGCGTTTCTATACCAAATACTGTTACAGAAATAGGAGCTAGCGCATTTAAAAATAACTTTTTAAAAGAAATTACAATTCCAGTTAACGTGAGTACTATAGGTGCTTCAGCTTTTAGGCTAAATCCAAGGTTAACTTGTGTAAACTCTTTAAACACCACACCACCATCAATTAATAATAGTACTACTGTTGGTACTTTTGAAAATCGGTTTAAAATAAATTTAAAAGTACCTTCAGGAGTATTATCAGCTTACACTTCCAGCACTGGTGGTTGGACAGGTTTTAACAATAATGGAGATCCACTTGAGGTTAATGACTCTTTTTGGGATGGGTATTTTAAATATAAAATTATTTCTGCGAATACTGTTGCTCTTCAAGATTATAATACAGTAGGAGGCACAAGTGTTACAATACCTTCTGTAGCAACTGATTGTTCATCAAATTATACAGTTACAGAAATTGAACAATTTGCATTTGGTAATGATAATATTACGAATGTTACTATGCCCAATACAATAATAAGTATTAAAAAAAATGCTTTTGCAAGTTGTGATTTAACCAGTATTGTAATACCAAGTAGTGTAATTACTATTGGTGAAGGTGCATTTTCAAACAATAACATTTCAGGAACTTTAATAATTCCAAATGGAGTAACCACTATTGGAAACTATGCATTTCGCGGAAATGAATTTAGTAGTTTGTACATTTCAGAAACAGTAACTTCTATTGGAGGAACCGCATTTGCAAATATAAGTGGTTTAACAAAAGTTTTTTCATATTCTACAACACCACCTACCATAGTAACAGGAGGTAGTAATAGCGATACTTTTGGAAGTACAAGAGGTAGCATTAAGTTGTATATTCCAGTAGATAGTAAAGACGTATATGTTACCAATACTGGTGCTTTGTGGACGGGGTTTAATCCTGTAATAGAGTTTTTTGTTGATAATTTTATTACTTATGAAGTAACCTCTACACCTTTAACTACTGCAAAAACGATAGATTACGATATAAATGGAGGAGTTTCTGTTAACATACCAAATACAATAGTTAAAAATGGGGTAACATACACAGTTACCAAAATTAATGATGCTTCATTTTATAACAACAATTTAACTACTGTAACTATTGCTAGTAGTGTTACTGTTATTGGCAAAAGCGCTTTTAAAAACAATAGCATAGCAAACTTAATAATTCCAAATTCTGTAACAGATGTTCAAGACAATGCTTTTGAAAACAATCAATTAACATCTGTGACATTATCAAATACATTAACGGAGATTAAGTCTTTTGTTTTTAAAAATAATATGTTGTCTTCTATAACTATTCCAAGTAGCGTAAATGTAATTAGAAAAGATGCTTTTCATAATAATCAACTTTCATCTTTAACTATTCCATGTACTGTAAATGCAATTTATCAAAGAGCATTTAAAAATAATCAAATTGCAAATTTAACTTTAGAAAATGGTATAAACTTAATTCATCACGAAACTTTTAAAAACAATCAAATCTCATCACTTACAATACCAAGTAGTATAAATATTTTAGGCATTGCATGCTTTAAAGACAATCCTTTAACAAGTATCACTTCTTTAAAATCTACGGCACCAGATATTAATACAGATCCAACTTTGGATACTTTTGCAGCAGATAGAAGTGGTATAAGTTTAACAATACCTAGTGGATCAACGGTTAGTTACGTAACAGGTACAAATGCAGAATGGACAGGTTTTGCATCTGTAACAGAAGACGCTACTTTAAATATCTCTAATATTGAAATATTGAGCAGTTTTAAAATTTTAAATACAAAAAACAAATTAGAAATACAGTTTTCTGAAAATTTAAATCTGCAAAGCTATACTATTTATAATTTATTTGGAGCTCAAGTTTTAAAAGGGGCAGAAAATATAATACCAACACAAAGTTTATCTAATGGTGCATATATTTTAAAGTTAGATTTTGATAAAGGAACTATTACAAAAAAGTTTATTAAATAATATTAAGAAAATCTATTATGATGAAAACGAAAAAGATACTTTTTTTCCTATCTCTATTATTTGTTATAACAAGTTATGGGCAAACTACTTTTACTGTAAATAATATAAATTATACAACCATACCTTCAGTTCCTAACACTGTAGAAGTTACAGGTTATAATGTTGCTGGAGGTACAGATGTTGTGATACCCTCTACTGTTACAAATGCAACAACAGCATATACTGTTACTAGCATAGGTGTTTTGGCTTTTTTTAATAAAGGTTTAACTAATGTTTCTATACCCAATACAGTAACAAATATAAGTAGTGTTGCTTTTAGAGTTAATCAACTTACAAGCGTAAATATACCAAACAGTGTTATCACAATTGGTAATGGTGCTTTTGTAGGTAACCCTAACATTTCTAGTGCTGTTTTTGGTAATGGACTTACTACTATTGGAGCTTCTTCTTTTGGAGGTTGTTCATTAACTCATTTAGTATTTCCAAATAGCGTTACAACCATAGGTAATTCAGCTTTTGCAAACAACCAGTTGGTAAGCATAACCTTAGGTACTGGTGTTACAAGTATTGGTTCAGGTGCTTTTACTGGAAATACAACAACTTTAAACACCGTTATTTCAAAAGCAACAACCCCACCAAGTATAACAACAGATCCTCCAGGAGGTACCTCAGATACGTTTAATCCTGGAGGTGACAGAAGTGGGATAAATTTATTTATACCTAATGGAACAACAGCAGCATATTTAGCTGCAAATTGGACAGATTTTGTTTCTGTTACAGAACAAGGTGTCCAAACCATTACTTTCGATACTTCAGGATATACTAATAACCAACTTTTAGGAAACCCTTTTTCTACTTTAAATAATGGAGAAACATTTAAATTTACAATTACAAGTTCATCAGCTTCCACAGAACACAGATATATAACTCAAGAAAATAGTTGTTCAAGTACAGGTTTAAGTCATCTTAGTGCAGGAACATTCTCTGCAACAGCTTGGACAATGGAAACAGTAAGTGGAAATGAAATTGATTTAGGAACTATAAAGTTTAATAACCTCTTTTCTTGTTTTAGCAGTTTTAGTTATAATTTAACTATAGAAGGATTTAAGAATAATGTGTCAACAGGAACACAAACATATACTGTTTCAGGTTTAAACTCGATTTTTACATCTAATTCAAATTTTAATAGCGTAGATAAAATTGTTATTACTTCTACAGATTTAGCAAATTTAGGTATTGATGATATTAATTGGGAAGCATCAACATCATCTCCAACAGTTATAACTACAGCTTCTACTTCAATAGCAAACACATCTGTTGTTTTAGCAGGAAATGTATCTTCAGATGGAGGAGAAACTATTATAGAAAGAGGAATTGTATTCTCAAAAACTGCCACTAATTCCAATCCTTTAATAGGTGGTACAGGAGTAATAAAAAATACAAATGGAGCAGGAACAGGAGTGTTTTCTGAATCTATTACAGGTTTAGCAGCAGGTACTCAATATTCTTACAAAGCGTATGCAATAAATTCTATTGGTACAAGTTATGGTGCTGTAAATAATTTTACAACTACAGGAAAAGGTTGGTTGGGTATAAATTCTAATTGGTTAGATGTTAATAATTGGAGTCCAAATACAATTCCTGTTCTTACAGATAATTTAGTTATTTCAAGTAGTACAAATCAGCCTATTATAAATGCAAGCACTAATGCAGTTGCCAATAATATAACTATAAATACAGGAGCTTCATTAACAATAAACACAGGAGGTTCTTTAACTATGGAAGGAAATTTATCTCAAAATGGAACCTTTACTATTAATTCTGATGCAACCTCTAATGGTTCTTT